>NZ_JAVDYC010000001.1:357500-715000 GCF_031458255.1 Catenuloplanes niger | reverse complement strand
AGTACCGGGACGCGTACTACTCGCCCGCGCTCGGCTCGCTCGCGGCGCCGCAGGCGTTCACGACGCTGGCCAACGGCGCGACGCTGACGGTGAACGGCACCATCACGGCGGCCACCGTGCCGCCGGCGGGCCGCTCGCTGACCGGCGAGATGCAGGTGGTCACGGACCAGGGCGCGGTCGTCGGCACCGCGGTGGTGGCCGTGGCGTCGGTGCAGTAACGGGATTTCCTCCGGTGGTCGGGCCCGTCACGGATCTGTCTCCGTGACGGGCCCGACCGTCTTGTGCGGACTGCGTGGCGGCATGATCTTCGATGCGTCTGGTGTTCCACCGCCGGATCGTCGTCCGGCCGGAGCGCCCGCTAGGCTCGGCCGGGTGCGAATCCTGGTGTACAGCCGGACGACGGGCTTCCGGCACGACTCGATCCCGGCCGGGGTGGCGGCGCTGACCGCGCTCGGCCGCGACCACGGGTTCGAGGTCGTGGCGACCGAGGACCCGGCGGTGCTGACCCCGGCCGAGCTGGCCGGGTTCGCCGCCGTCACGTTCCTCAGCACCAGCGGCAGCCTCTCCGACGACCCCGCCGCGCGTGACGCCCTGGAGGGCTACGTGCGCGGCGGCGGTGGTGTCGTCGGCATCCACGCGGCCGCCACCACCGAGTACGACTGGCCGTTCTTCGGCACGCTGGTCGGCGCCCGGTTCGACACCCACCCCGAGGTGCAGCCGGCCCGTGTCCTGGTCGAGGACCGCACCCACCCGGCCACCGCGCACCTGCCGGAGACGTGGTCGCGGACCGACGAGTGGTACGACTTCCGCACCAACCCGCGTGACGCCGTGCACGTGCTGCTGCGCGCCGACGAGACGTCCTACACCGGCGGCAAGATGGGCGCGGACCACCCGCTCGCCTGGTGCCACGACTCGCTGGGCGGCCGGTCCTTCTACACCGCGCTCGGCCACACCGACGCCTCCTACACCGAGCCCGCCATGCTCGCCCACCTGCTCGGCGGCATCCGCTACGCCACCGGCCGCGCCGCCTGACACCGGCCGCGCGGCTCGCCCGTTCCGGGGCTCCGGGGCGGCGGCGGGAACCGTGCCGGCGTAGGATCGGGCGCAGCGTCGCGTGCCGGTGGCAGACCGTGCCAGGCATGGAGGCGCCGGATCGAGGGGAGCACGACGATGATGATCGTCGTCCCTTCGCCCGTCACCCGTGGGTGAGGGCGAGCACGCCAGGCTGATCGCCTGGAGCCGGGAGTTGCGCGGCGTTCACGAGCGCCTGCGCGACGCACTGGCCGTCACCCGGCAGGCCGTGGCCGCCGGCGAGCCCGCCGAGCCGGCCACCCGGGACCTGCTGCTGTTCTGCCACGGGTTCTGCGCCGCGCTGACGGCCCACCACGAGGGTGAGGACCGCCTGCTGTTCCCGGCGATCGCGGAGCGGCACCCGGGGCTGCGCGACACGCTGCGGGCCCTGAAACAGGACCACTCCATGATCGCCTACCTGCTGGGCGGGCTCCAGGCCGCCGTGGACCGGGCCGCCCCGCCCGCGGAACTGGACCGGCACCTGGAGGGCGTGGCCGCGATCATGGAGTCGCACTTCAGGTTCGAGGAACGGCAGCTGCTGACGGTCCTGGAGACGCTGGCGCTGGACGCCGCCCCGCGGTCGGTGCTGGGTCCGCTGTGAGGTGGTGGGCGTACGCGTAGGTGGTGAGGAACTCCGGCAGGTGCTCGCCGAGCGCGGCGTGCCGGAACACGTCCGCGGCCGCCCGCGCCCGGTCGGCGGACAGCGACGTCAGTTCCTCCGCGAGGATCGACTCGACCAGTCCGGGGGTGACCGTGCCGCCGTCCGCCAGTGGTGTGCGGTGGTGCAGCCACTGCCACACCTGGCAGCGGGCGATCTCCGCGGTCGCGGCGTCCTCCATCAGGTGCGACAGCGCCACCGCGCCGGTGCCGCCGAGCCACGCGTCGAGGTAGCGCAGCGCCACGGACACGTTCGCGCGCAGGCCGGCCGCGGTGACCCGGCCGGGTGTCTTGTCGACGGCGAGCAGGTCCGCCTCGGTGACGTCCACGTCGTCCCGGGCGCGGTCGAGCTGGTTCACCCGGTCGCCGAACGCGGCACGGCACACGTCGACCAGGCCGGGGTGCGCGACCCAGGAGCCGTCGAAGCCGTCGCCGGCCTCGCGCTGTTTGTCCGCGCGGACCCGGTCGAGCGCGTCGGGCACGGCCGGGCTGGGGATGAACGCGGACATGCCGCCGATCGCGTACGCGCCGCGCCGGTGGCAGGTGCGCACCAGCAGTTCCGTGTAGGCGCGCATGAACGGCACCGTCATGGTGACCGCGGACCGGTCCGGGAGCACGAACTCCTGTCGCTGCCCGAAGTTCTTGATGACGCTGAAGATGTAGTCCCACCGGCCCGCGTTCAGCCCGGCCGCGTGCTCGCGCAGCTCGTACAGGATCTCGTCCATCTCGAACGCCGCGGTGATCGTCTCGATGAGCACGGTGGCCCGGATCGTCCCGGCGGGCAGCCCGAGGCGGCGCTGGGCGAAGCGGAACACGTCGTTCCACAGCCGTGCCTCGTGGTGGTCCTCGAGTTTCGGCAGGTAGAAGTAGTGGCTGCCGTGGAACAGCGCGAGCCCGAAGTCGAACAGGCTCGCCGAGATCGGCCGCCCGTCGACCACCACGTGCTTCTCCGCGAGATGCCAGCCGCGCGGCCGCACCACGGTCGTCGCGGTGCGGTCGCCGAGCGCGTACCGCTTGCCGCGCGCGTCGGTGAAGTCGAGGCGGCGGTCCCTCGCGTCGATCAGCGTCAGCTGCCCGGAGATCAGGTTGTCCCAGGTCGGGGACGTGGCGTCCTCGAAGTCGGCCATCCACACGTTCGCGCCGGAGTTGAGCGCGTTCACCGCCATCCTCGGCTCCGGCGGGCCGGTGATCTCGACCCGCCGGTCGCGCAGCCCGGGTGCCGCCGGCGCCACCCGCCACGCGCCGGCCCGGATGTGCGCGGTCTCCGGCCGGAAGCCGGGCACCTGACCGCGGGCCCAGCGGGTGCGGCGCACCCGGCGCGCGTTCAGCAGCACGGTCCGGCGGCCGGCGAACCGGCCGTCCAGCGCGACCAGGAAGTCCAGCGCCGCGGGCGTGAGCACCTCGTCGTAGCGCCCGGTCAGGCCGCCCTTGATCCGGTATCTCATGCGAACTGCTCCGCCTCGGTCGAGCCGTGCAGCGCGGTGGTCTCCGCGGCCGGGTTGAGCACGGTGCTGATCAGGTCGAAGTAGCCGGTGCCGACCTCCCGCTGGTGCTTGACCGCGGTGTAGCCGCGCGCCTCCGCGGCGAACTCGCGCTCCTGCAGCCGCACGTACGCGGGCATGCCGTCGCTGGCGTACCCGTGCGCGAGGTCGAACATCGAGTAGTTGAGCGCGTGGAAGCCGGCCAGCGTGATGAACTGGAACCGGTAGCCCATGTGGCCGAGTTCCCGCTGGAACTTCGCGATCGTGGTCTCGTCCAGGTGCCGGCGCCAGTTGAACGACGGCGAGCAGTTGTAGGCCAGCAGCTGGTCCGGGTACCGCTCCTTGATCGCGGTGGCGAACCGCCGGGCGACCTCCAGGTCCGGCGTGCTGGTCTCCATCCACAGCAGATCCGCGTGCGGTGCGTAGGCGAGGCCCCGGGCGACGCACGCGTCGATGCCGTTGCGGAACCGGTAAAACCCTTCGGCGGTACGGTCGCCGGTGACGAACGGCGCGTCCCGCTCGTCCACGTCCGTGGTCAGCAGCGTGGCGGCCTGGGCGTCGGTCCGCGCGATGATCAGGGACGGCACACCGGCGACGTCCGCGGCGAGCCGGGCCGCCTCCAGCGTCCGCACGTGCTGACCGGTCGGGACCAGGACCTTGCCGCCCAGATGCCCGCACTTCTTCTCGGCGGCGAGCTGGTCCTCCCAGTGCACGCCGGCGGCGCCTGCCACGATCAGGGCGTTCATCAGCTCGTACGCGTTGAGCACGCCACCGAAGCCGGCCTCCGCGTCCGCCACGATAGGGGCGAGCCAGTCGACGCCGTCGCCGCCCTCCGCGGTGGCGATCTGCCCGGCCCGCAGCAGCGCGTTGTTGATCCGGCGGACCACCGCGGGCACCGAGTTGGCCGGGTAGAGGCTCTGGTCGGGGTAGGTGTGGCCGGCGAGGTTGGCGTCCGCCGCGACCTGCCAGCCGGACAGGTAGATCGCCTTCAGCCCGGCGCGGACCATCTGCACGGCCTGGTTGCCGGTCAGCGCGCCGAGCGCGGGCACGTAGTCCTCGTCGTGCAGCAGCTGCCAGAGCCGCTGCGCGCCGCGCCGGGCGAGGGTGTGTTCCTCCCGCACGACGCCGCGCAGCCGGATGACGTCCTCGGGGGTGTACGAGCGTGCGATGCCGTTCCATCGCGGGTCGGTGTCCCATTCGCGCCGCAGTTCGTCCGCCGTCATCGCCCACTCCTTCGTCCGTGGCTGGAAACCCACGGTCACACGGGGGCGGAAAGGGCGTCGAGGCACGCAAGAAGCCAATTACTGCGAAGTTTCGGCGGTGGCTTGCCAACCTGTTAACCGGCATATTTGCAGTACTGCCAACGGAGGTGGTCGATGACGAAGATCTTCGCCGGGGCGCGGCTGCGCCGGCTGCGCGAGGACCGTGGGCTGAACCAGACCGAGCTGGCCCGGCACCTCGGCATCTCGCCCAGCTACCTCAACCAGATCGAGCACGACGTGCGGCCGCTGACCGCGCCGGTGCTGATCCGCGCGACGGAGCTGTTCGGCGTCGACCCCGGCGTGTTCTCCCCGCACGCCACGCCGCAGCTGGCCGCCGCGCTGCGCGAGGCACTGGACGGCGCCGGTGGCGTCGCGGCGCTGACCGAGTTCGCCGGCCGGCTGCCGGACGTCGCCGAGGCCGTCATCGACCTGCACCGGCGGTACCGGCAGGTCGCCGACCAGCTCACCGAACTGGTCGGCGACCGGGAGCAGCTCGGCCGTACCCCGCACGACCAGGTGACCGAGTTCTTCTACCGGCGGCAGAACTACGTGCCGGACCTGGACGAGGCGGCCGAGCGGCTGGCCGGCGCGATGGGGCTGCGCCGCGGCGAGGTCCGGGCCCGGCTGCGCACGCACCTGGCGGAGCGGCACGGCATCGGCATCGCGCACGACGACGCCGCCGCGCTCGGCGGTGACCTGCACCGCTACCGGCCGCAGACGCGCACGCTGCACCTCTCCACGTCGCTGCGGGCCGGGCAGGAGGCGATGCGGATGGCGGCGCAGCTGGCGCTGCTGGAGTACGCCGACGTGATCGACGAGATCGTCGAGGAGGAACGCTTCGACGACGTGCAGACGCAGATCCTCACCCGGGTCGGGCTGGCCAACTACTTCGCGGCCGCGCTGATCCTGCCGTACGGGCGGTTCCTGGAGGCGGCCGAGCAGCGCCGGTACGACATCGAGCTGCTCACCGAGCACTTCGGGATGGGCTGGGAGAGCATCTGCCACCGGCTCAGCACGCTGCAGCGGCCGCGGGCCCGGGGCGTGCCGTTCTCGTTCGTGCGCGTCGACCGGGCCGGCAACCTGTCCAAACGGCAGTCCGCGACCGGCTTCCCGTTCTCCCGTACCGGCGGCACGTGCCCACTGTGGAACGTCTACGAGGCGTTCGGCGCGCCCGGCCGGGTGGTCACCCAGGTGGCCGCGATGCCGGACGGGCAGCGTTACCTGTGGATCGCCCGGACGATCACCCGGCACCACGGCGGGTACGGCCAGCCCGGCAAGGTCTACGCGATCGGACTGGGCTGCGAGATCCGGCACGCGGGCCGGCTGGTCTACTCGGCCGGGACGGACCTGCACGACGTGGCCGCGGCGACGCCGATCGGGCCCGGCTGCAAGACGTGCGAGCGGTCGAACTGCCCGCAGCGCGCGGCGGCCCCGATCAACGGCCTGCTCGACCTCGACGAGAACCGCAGCACGTTCATTCCGTACCCGCTGCGCTGAGGCCGGTGGCCGGCGCGGTCGCGGCGACGGAGGCGAGGAGGCGCAGCGTGTCCGCGGACGGGGTGCCCGGGTCGGCGTGGTAGACGACCAGTTCCTGGCCGGGGGCGGCGCGGACGTCGAACGTGTGCATGCGGAGCGTGGCGTCGCCGACCTCGGGGTGGTGGAACGACTTGACCTCGAGGGACTTGCCGCGGGCGCGGTGGTCGGCCCAGAGCGTGCGGAACTCCGGGCTGTGCTCGGTCAGCGTGGTCAGCACGGCGCGGATGCGCGGGTGGTGCGGGGCGGCCCCGAAGGCGAGCCGGAAGCCGGCGACGGAGTTGGCGGCGACGGTCGGCCAGTCGCGGTAGAGCGCGCGGGCGGCCGGGTCGAGGAAGACGGTCAGCATCAGGTTGCGGGAGAACGGGAAGCCGTTGAACAGCGCCTCGGCCAGCGGGTTCGCGGCGAGCACGTCGTAGGCGCGGCCGTAGAGCAGCGCCGGGTTGTCCGGCCAGGCGTCCATCAGCGCGAGCAGCGCCGGGTCGGCGCGCTCCGGGCCGGTGTCGACGCCGCCGCGCGGGGCCAGGCCGGCCAGCCGGAACAGGTGCATGCGGGCGTCCTCGTCGAGCAGCAGCGCGCCGCTGAGCGCGTCGAGCATCTGGGCGGACGGCGTGCGCTCGCGGCCCTGCTCCAGGCGTACGTAGTAGTCGACGCTGACGCCGGCCAGCATCGCGACCTCCTCGCGGCGCAGCCCGGCGACCCGGCGCGTGCCGGTGCTGGAGATGCCGACGTCGGCGGGGGAGACCTTGTCCCGGCTGCGCCGCAGGAAGTCGCCGAGCGGTGAGGAAGCCATGCGGCCCACTGTAGGCCGGATCATGCGGGCGAGCCTGGGTGCAGCGCACCCACCGTTGACGAAGTAGTGACATATCTGAAACATTGAATGTCCCGCGCCGCAAGAAGTCGGCAAAAGGCCGGAATTTCTGCTGCGTCGCCCGGAAAAGCAGGACGCTCATGAAGCTGACGCACCTTCTCCTGGCGGCGGTCACGGTCGCCGCAGCCACCCTCGTCCCCACGCCCGCCCGGGCGGCCGCCGCCGACCTCGCGCCCGGCAAGCCGGTCGAGGCGTCCTCGACGGTCTTCTCGTTCGTCGCGCCGAACGCCACCGACGGCAACGTCGGCAGCTACTGGGAGTCGAACGGCTTCCCGGCCACGCTGACCGTCAAGCTCGGCGCGGACGCCGACGTCACCGCCCTCGTGATCAAGCTGAACCCGGACCCGATCTGGGCCGCCCGTACGCAGCAGCTGCAGGTCAACGGCCGGGCCGCGGCCGCCACCGGGTTCACCCCGCTGCGGGCCCGCACCGACCACCGGTTCGACCCGGCCGCGAACCGCAACACCGTCACCATCCCGGTCACCGGCCGCGCCGCGGACGTCCAGCTGCAGTTCTTCGCGAACACCGGCGCGCCCGGCGCCCAGATCGGCGAGCTGCAGGTGATCGGCGACTGGACGCCGGCGCCGGTCGGCCCGGACCTGCAGGTCACCGGCGTCACCACGACGCCGGCGAACCCGGCCGCCGGCGCCGCGGTGTCGTTCTCGGTCACCGTGCAGAACCGCGGCAACGCCACGGCGGCCGCGTCCACCACGCGGGTCACCGTCGGCGGCACCACGCTGACCGGTGCGACACCGTCCGTCGCGGCCGGTGCGACCGCCACCGTCGCGATCGCCGGCACCTGGACCGCGGTGAACGGCGGCGCGACCGTGACCGCCACCGCGGACGCGACCGGCGCGGTCCCGGAGACGAACGAGACGAACAACGCGCTGTCCCGGCCGATCGCGGTCGGCCGCGGCGCCGCGCTGCCCTACACGGAGTACGAGGCCGAGGCCGCGCGGCACAACGGCACGCTGCTGGAGGCGGACCCGCTGCGCACGTTCGGGCACACCAACTTCGGTTCCGAGTCGTCCGGCCGGAAGTCGGTGCGGCTGACCGGCACCGGCCAGTTCGTCGAGTTCACGTCCACCGTCCCGGCGAACTCGATCGTGGTCCGCAACTCCGTGCCGGACGCGCCGAACGGCGGCGGCCAGGACCACACCATCAGCCTGTACGTCAACGACCAGTTCCACCGCAAGCTGACGCTGTCGTCGCGGAACAGCTGGCTCTACGGCACCACGGACGACACCGAGAGTTTGTCGAACACGCCGTCCGCGGACGCCCGCCGGCTCTTCGACGAGACCAGCGCGCTGCTCGGCACGTCCTACCCGGCCGGCACCCGGTTCCGGCTGCAGCGCGACGCCGGTGACACCGCGGCGTTCCACGTCATCGACCTCATCGACCTGGAGCAGGTCGCGCCGCCCGCGTCCGCGCCGGCCGGGTGCACGTCGGTCACCACCTACGGCGCGGTGCCGAACGACGGGCTGGACGACACCGCGGCGATCCAGCGCGCGGTCACCGACGACGAGAACGGCGTGATCCCCTGCGTCTGGATCCCGGCCGGCCGCTGGCGTCAGGAAGCCAAGATCCTCTCCCCGGACCCGAACCGCGGCCAGTACAACCAGCGCGGCCTGCGCAACGTGGTGATCCGCGGCGCCGGCATGTGGCACACCGTGCTCTACTCCGACACCCAGCCGCACCAGGCGGTCGGCGGCATCAACCACCCGCACGAGGGCAACGTCGGGTTCGACATCGACGACAACACGCAGATCTCCGACCTGGCGATCTTCGGCAACACGCAGAACCGGGCCAACCGCGGGCACGGCCTCAACGGACGGTTCGGCCGGGACACGCGGATCAGCAACGTGTGGATCGAGCACGTCAACGTGGGCGCCTGGGTCGGCCGCGACTACTCGGACACGCCCGCGTACTGGAACCCGGGCAACAACCTCGAGTTCTCCGGCATGCGCATCCGGAACACGTTCGCGGACGGCATCAACTTCAGCAACGGTACGAAGAACTCGCGCGTGGTCAACTCGTCGTTCCGGACCACGGGCGACGACTCGCTCGCGGTGTGGGCCAACCCGTACGTGCGCGACCAGTCCGTGGACATCGCGTCCGGTAACCGGTTCCTGAACAACACGGTGCAGTTGCCGTGGCGGGCGAACGGGATCGCGATCTACGGCGGCGCGAACAACTCGATCGAGGGCAACCTGGTGTCCGACACGGCCAACTACCCCGGGATCATGCTGGCCACCGACCACAGCCCGCTGCCGTTCGGCGGGACCACGCTGATCGCGAACAACGGCCTGTACCGTACCGGCGGCGCGTTCTGGAACGAGGACCAGGAGTTCGGCGCGATCACGCTCTTCCCGCAGGGGCGCGACATCACCGGCGTGGTCATCCGGGACACCGAGATCGTCGACTCCACCTACGACGGCATCCAGTTCAAGACCGGCGGCGGGAACATGCCGAACGTGGCGATCACGAACGTGCGCATCGACCGGTCGAACAACGGCGCGGGCATCCTCGCGATGAGCGGCGCGCGCGGCAACGCGGTGCTGACGAACGTGACCATCACGAACTCGGCGGACGGCGACATCGTCATCCAGCCCGGCTCACAGTTCACCATCACCCGCTGAACGGCACCGTCACGCGCTGAACGGCACCGTCACGCGCTGAACGCGGTGCGGCCCCCGGCCGGAGCCGGGGGCCGCACCGTCGCGTCAGTCGTCGTCATCGCCGCCGTCGTCATCGTCGCTGTCGTCCTGCTCGCCGCCGGGGCAGCCGGTCAGCCCCAGCAGCGTGACCGCGGCGCCCGCGGCCAGCAGCGTGGTCCGGCCGAAGAGCGCGCGCCGGCCGATCTTCTCCTCAGAGTCGCCCATGCCCGCATTCTCGCAGAGTCCGGCCGCGTCCGCGGGTCACTGCGCGCTCGCCGGCCCGGCGGCCGGTGCGGGGGTCACCCTCCCGCACCGGCCGGCCCGGCTACCGGTCCTCGGTCTTGGTGAGGACCTTGAAGGCCGCGTCCAGGTCCACGTCCCACTCGGCGCCGGCGCTGTCGCGCACGTCGGCCTCGTAGGCGACGCCGGCGTCGTCGCCGGTGCCGTCGCTCGCCTCGAGCGAGAGGATCGTGCTGCCGGCGCCGACCGCGGCGATCGCGGCCTGCTCGGCCGAGGTGCGCTCCGCGTCGGTCAGGGCGCGGTCGCCGGCCTCGGTGCCGCCGGTCTCGCCGTCCTCGGTCTCGCCGTCCTCGGTCTCGGCCGCTTCGGGCTCCTGGGTGACGACCGCGAAGTTCTCGTCCAGCGTGACGTCCACCTCGGTGCCGTCGTCCTTGCGGATCTCGACCTCGTAGGCCTCGCCGTCGTCGTCGCCGGCCTCGACGTCGACGACTGTGCCGCCGCCGACCGCCTGCACCGCGGCGGTGCCGGCCCGGTCGCGCTCGCCGCTGCCGACGTCGGCGCCGGCCGCGGTGGCCCACACGCCGCCACCGATGCCGAGGGCCGCGACCACCGCGACGGTGGAGACGATCACGCGCTTGCTGCGGAGCCTGGCGATGTTCATGTGATGTGCCCTTCCGGTGAGGTTACGGGCACAGCCTGCGCCGGCCTTCCTGAAATCAGCCTGAAGACGGGAGCCGGACCGTGAACCGGGCGCCGCCCAGCGGTGACTCCGCGGCGGTGACGCTCCCGCCGTACCCGTTGATGATCTCTTTGACGATCGCCAGGCCGAGACCGCTGCCGCCGTCGTCGCGGGCCCGCGCCTCGTCCAGGCGGACGAACCGGTCGAAGACGCGTTCGCGCTGGTCGGCGGCGATGCCGTGGCCGTCGTCGTCGACCGTCAGCTCGACGCCGTCCGCGGTCCGGCGCAGCGCGACCGCGACGCGCGCGGTGGCGTGCCGGGCCGCGTTGTCGGCCAGGTTCCGGACCACCTGGCCCATCGCGACCCGGTCCGCGCGCACCCGCCCCGCGGCCACCCCGGTGGTGTCGACGGTGAGCCCGGCCCGGCGCACGCGCGCGGCCTCGGCCAGGAGCAGATCATCAAGATCGACATCCGCGTGGGTACGGGTGACCGCCCCCTCCCCGGCCCGGGTCAGCACCAGCAGCTGGTCGACCAGCCGGGACATCCGGGCCGACTCCTCCAGCACGGTCTCCGCCAGGTAGCCGGCCGGCAGCGCGTCCGCCACCTCCGCGGCCTGCCGGATGCTGGTCAGCGGCGACCGCAGCTCGTGCGAGGCGTCCGCGACGAACCGCTGCTGCCGCTCGCGCGAGGCCTGCAGACGGGCCAGCATGCGGTTCATCGTGCGGGCCATCCGATGCACCTCGTCGCGGGACGCGGGCTCGGGCACGCGGCGGTCCAAGCGGTCGCCGGTGATCTCCTCGGCCTCGCGGCGGATCCGTTCGATCGGCGCGAGCGCCCGCGCGACCACGATCCAGGTGACGGCCGCGCAGACCAGCAGGAGCAGTGGAATACCGGTCAGCAGCGGCGTGACCAGCGCTTCGGTGCCGTTGTCGACGTCCTCCAGCGAGACGCCGACCGCGATCGTCCACCCGCCGGCCCGATCGGTGCGCACCAGGTACGGATGGTCGGCGCCGGGCAGCGTGAACCGGGCGGTGTCCTCGGCCGGCAGCGCCCGGGGCAGCGACCGGGACGCGCCGGCCACGGCGCCGCTCGCGTCGATCACCTGCCATACGAGGTCCTCGGGCTCCTCGTCGTCGTCCTCATCCGCCGTCCGCGGCGCGGTCCCGTCGGGTGCCGGTGCCGGATCCGGGCCCGGCGTCCCGGGTCGCGCCGCGCCGAGCTGCGTGGCCAGCGTGGCGATCTGCTGTTCCGCCTGGGCCTCCAGGCCGTCGCGCAGCGATTCCCGGACCATCACGACCAGCGCGACCGCGCCGGCGATCAGCGCGATCGCCACCACCAGCACCGCACCGGCGGTCGCCCGCACCTTCACGGACGCCGAGGCCCGCCCCGACGCCCGCCCGGCCGCCGAGGCCTGCCCTGATGCCGACGGCCCTGATGCCGACGCCGAAACCCGCTCCGACGCCGACGCCGAAGCCCGCTCCGACGCCGAAGCCCGGTCCGGCCGGTCGTCAGGCACCGTCGGTCCCGAGGCGATAGCCCGCACCACGTACCGTCTGGATCGTCTCCCGGCCGAAGGGCCGGTCGATCTTGTTCCTGAGGTGGCGGACGTAGACCTCGACGATGTTCGGGTCGCCGTCGAAGTCGAAACCCCACACCGTGTCCAGGATGTCCCGCTTGGACACCACGTCCCCCTTGTGCCGGGCCAAGTGACTGAGCAGCGCGAACTCCCGCGCGGTCAGCTCCACCTCCGCGTCGCCGCGCCACACCCGCCGCGCCGCCGGGTCGAGCCGCACGTCACCGGCCTCGATCAGCACCGGTCGTTCCCGGGGCCCGCGCCGGGTCACCGCGCGCAGCCGCGCGACCAGCACCGGGAACGAGAACGGCTTGGTCAGGTAGTCGTCCGCGCCGGTGTCCAGACCCTCGACCTGATCCCACTCGCCGTCCTTCGCGGTCAGCATCAGGATCGGCGTCCAGTTCCGCTCCGCCCGCAGCGTGGCGCACACCCGGTAGCCGTTCAGTTTCGGCAGCATCAGGTCGAGCACGATCGCGTCGTACGTGTTCTCCCGCGCCAGCCACAGCCCGTCCACGCCGTCGTGGGCCACGTCGACCGCGAAGCCCGCGGCCTCCAGCCCGGCCCGCAGCGTCCGGGTGAACCGCACCTCATCGTCGACGACCAGCACACGCACGTCCGCCATTGTCCCGCGCGGATGCTGAAACGGCGCTGAACGGCCCGCTACACGGCCGGGATCGTGTTCGTCGCGACCAGCGCGAGGACGACCACGCCGAGCACGACCCGGTAGACGATGAACACCGTGTACGTGTGCCGGGCGACGAACCTCAGCAACCAGGTCACCGACGCGTACGCCACGGCGAAGCTGACCACGGTGGCGACCAGCGTCGGCACCCAGCCGATCCCGGCCGCGATCGTGTCGTACCGGGTGACGCCCTGGAGGATGCCGGCCGCGGTCAGCGCCGGGACCGACAGGAAGAACGACAGCCGGGTCACGGTCACCCGGTCCAGGTCACGCAGCAGCCCGGCGGACATGGTGGCGCCGGACCGGGACACGCCCGGGATCAGCGCGAGGCACTGCGCGGCACCGATGATCAGGGTGTCCTTCCAGGTCACGTCCGTCTCGTGCCGGCGCTGGGTGGCGGCCCGGTCGGCGAACCACAGCACGCCGCTCCACACGATCAGCGCACCGCCGACGAACCACAGGCTGCGCAGCGTCGTCTCGATCCGGTCCTTGAACAGCGGCCCGACGATCGCGATCGGCACCGACCCGAGGATCACCGCCCACCCGAACCGGTAGTCGGCACCTCGGTGCGCGGCGTCGAACAGCCCGCGGCACCAGGCCGGTACGATCCGCGCGATGTCCGCCCGCAGATAGATCACCGTGGCCAGCACCGCGCCGAGCTGGATGATCGCGGTGAACGCGGTCACGTCCGGCGCGTCGATCCGGTAGCCGAGCAGCTTCTCCAGGATCGTCAGATGCCCGGTACTCGACACGGGCAGGAACTCGGTGAAGCCTTCGACGGCACCGAGCAGGATCGCTTCGAGGATGTTCACGGGCGTTGACGGTACGAGCCGCACCGGCCCGCCCGGATGCGACTTTGGTAAGGGATCGTCCCGCCGATCGGCAGACCCGGTCCTCCGGCGCGCCGCACGGCGCCGCCGGAGGACCGGGCCACCGCGTCAGCCGGTGGCGAGGGTGCGCACCCAGCCGTCGGTGCCCACACCGTGGAAGACGCGGACGTCGTCGAGCGCGCCGTACCACTGCCCGGTCCAGGCGCCGCCGTCCCGGCCGGCACCGAGCGTCAGCGGTCCGTTGGCCGGCCACCGGCCCTGCCACGGGCCGTCGGCGACCAGGTCGCCGTTCACGTACAGGCGTGCCGTCCCGGTCGAAGCGTCGAACGCGGCCGTGACGTGCGTCCAGGTCGAGCCCAGGCCGGCCTCGTCGACGACGCCGCCGGAGACCTCACTGACCGGTGCGGCGGCCGAGTCGGAGCCGGCGGAGACGATCGCCCACCGGCGCTGGGCGACACCGTCGACGGTGTACGTGCGGATGCCGATCTCCACGGCGGAGCGGACGTCGCCGGCGATCGAGACGGCCGGGTGCGTGCCGGCCGGCAGCGCGTCCGGTCGCAGCCACGCGGAGACGGTGAAGGACTGGTCGGTGCGGACGATCGGACTGTGGACCCAGGTCTCCTCCTGCCCCGCCGGTGCGGTGTTCCACTGGGCGTACGCGCGCTCGACGGTGGACTCGCCGTGGTGCGGGTCCGACGGGTCGTCGGTGAAGTGGGTGCCGTTCAGTTCGAGCGCGTTGCCGCCGTCGCGGTCGGTGGCGACGGACGCGCCGGTGGTCGTGGAGAGCCGCCGGTTGAACGGGGACGAGTCCGGCGCCTGGCAGACCCAGTCCCACGACTGGTAGTTGCCCTCCTCGTAGCACCATCCCGCGAGTCCGAAGCTCCAGTCGGCGACCTGCACCGGGTGCAGCAGGCCGATCCGGGTGAGGCCACCCGAGCCGGGATCCGAGGCGACCGTGCCGGTGAGGTCGGCGGCGGTGAGCACCCGGTCGAAGAACCGGGCGTCGGCGAGACCGCCGCGCAGCTGCTCCGCGGCGCCACCGGCGTTCGTGGCCCGGCCCAGCAGGAACGGCGCGCCGGTGGTCAGCGGGGTCGTGAACGGCACGGCCGTCGGCACGCCGTCCACCCAGATCCGGATGGTGCCCTCGGTGGCGTCCCACGACCCCGCCACGTGCGTCCACCGGCCCGCGACCGGCGCGGTGGGGGAGCAGGCGCTGACCGCGGTGCCGTCGTCGAGGCGGGCGTTGAGCGTCATGCACCAGCGGTCGTCGTCGCCGCGGAACTGGAGCCGGAACGGGCTCCACCCGCCGGGGCCGCCGTCGGTGGCCGCGATCGTCTGGGTGCCGTCGAGGTCGTCGAGCCGGACCCAGGCCGCGACCGAGAACGACGCGGTGGTGTCCGGCGTCAGGCCGGGCGCCTCGGCCCGTGCCGTGGGATCGCCGAACGTCAGCGTGCGTACGTTGCGCAGCCGGGCGTGCTCGGTCCAGACCGTGCCCGTCGTGGTCAGCGGCGTATCACCGCCCCACGCCGGCTGCTGGTCGGCGAGTGCGGCGCTCTCGTTCGTGCCCGGGTAGGTCTCCAGGCCGAAGTGCGCGATCGCCGCACGCGGTGCGGGGACGATGAAGTCCGCGCTCCTGCCGAGCACGCCGTCGTTGCGCGCGGCGTCGACGCCGTAGGCGTACAGGTTGATCAGGCCGTACGTCGGCGCGCTGAGCCGGACCGTGGCGGTCCGCAGCGCACCGGACGTGGTCGCGGCGACCTCGCTCAGCGGTGTCTGCGACCAGCCGTACCGGAACGTCGTGACGTCCGCGTCCGGGCTGGTGATCCGGTACTCCACCGGGGTGCCCGGACCGGTCGGCGCGGTCACCATGGTGATCGTGGGCTGCGCCGGCCGGGTCACGTCCGGGTGGAACTCGCACCACGCCGACCACGGTCCGGTGGCCGGACGCGGGGCCGCGTCGGTGGAGCGGGCCCGGAACGCGTACGCCGTCCCCTCGGTCAGCGGGACGGGCTCGGCACGCGCGACGCCGCCGCTGGACGCGGTCGTCGCGGCCGGTGCGGGCAGCGGCCGGTAGGTGCCGGTGGCGTCCACCTCGGCCCACTGCCACTCCACCGACTGGCTGCCGCCGTCGGGGTCGTGCGGGACCGCCTGGAAGGTGGCGGTCAGCGTGCCGACGGCGCCGCACGTGGAGCCGTTCCCGGCGGGCTGCAGACCGGTCGGCGCGGTGGGTGGGGTGTTGCGTCCGGCGATGCCCGCCGGCGTTCCCGGGGCCGCGACGGCGGTGCCCGGTAACAGCGGCAGCGACCCGGCCGCGACGGAGAGAACGATCAGTGACGCTGTGCCAGGACGTGACCGGAACCGATTCCGGGCAGGTCGTGGCCGAGACGGTGAGAGCACCGGTACCCCCGGATCGTGACTTGTGGACGCTGCACTGTAGAAAGCCCGCCGTCCAGGAGTAAAGGAATAATCGCCGAGTGTGATCAGGTGGGCGGAGCGGCGATCGGCGAAGCGCCGGGTTGATACCGTTATCGCCTGCTCGACCCGTGGAGGAGCGACTGTGGTGACCGACCGACCCCGGACGCTGCTGGCCGCCGTGCGGCCGGAGGTGCAGCGGGACATCTACGGGTTCTACGACCGCCTCCGCGACGCCGACCCCTGCTACTGGGACCGCGCCCTCAGCGCCTGGGTGGTGACCGGCCACGAGCTGGTCAGCGCCGCCGCGAACGACGCCCGTCTGTCCTCCGTCCGGTTTCCGGATCCGGGGGACGTCATGGGCGACCTTCGTGAGTTCGCCACCGTGATCTCCCGGACCATGCTCTACCGGGACGCGCTGGAGCACACCCGGCTGCGGAAGGCGGCCGGCCGCACCTTCACGGCCCGGTCCGTCGAGGCGCTGCGGCCGATGATCACGCAGGCGGTCCACGAGATCATCGACGATGTGCTTCCGCGCGGGCGGATGGACATGGTGGCCGACCTCGCGGTGCCGTTGCCGTTCAACGCGATCTGCGCGCTCGTCGCCGTACCCGCGGGGGATCGTGAGCAGTTGCTCGCCTGGTCGAACGACGTGGCGGTCGCGTTCGGCAACGCGCGGCTGACGCCGGCGGAGAAGGCGGCCACGGATCGGGGGATCCGTGGCATGGCCGAGTACTTCGACACGTTGATCGACCGGCCGGAGGCGCTGCTGCGCGCCGGTGACCTGGACCGGGACGAGGCGGTCGCGAACACGATCCTGCTGCTGCTCGCCGGCCACGAGACCACCACGCACTTCCTCGGCAACGCGCTCCTCGCGCTGCTGCGGAACCCGGGCCAGATCCCGGCGCTCACCGAGGACCCGGCGACCGCGCTCGAGGAGCTGCTGCGCTACGACAGCCCGCTGCCGATGATCCTTCGCCGCGCCACCGAGGACCTGGAGCTCGGCGGCAAGCGGATCGAGACGGGACAGCCGATCCTGCTCGTCTGCGGCGCCGCGAACCGGGACCCGGCCGCGTTCCCGGACCCGCACACGCTCGACCTCAAGCGCACCGGCCAGGCCCGGCACCTCGCGTTCGGGCACGGCCGGCACTTCTGCATCGGCTCCGGCCTCGCCCGGCTGGAGGGTGACATCGTGCTCCGCGCGCTGCTGGACCGCCTGCCCGGCCTGCGCCTCGCCGAGGACGACGCGGAACCGGCCTGGCGGCCGAGCCTCAACTTCCGCGGCCTGGACCGGCTGATCGTCGAGTGGGACGTCCCCCAGATCTGATTCCACATCGTTCTCCCGCTTCCGGCGTGGCCGGGTCCCGGTGCTCCCGCGGGCACCGGTCGGCCGCGGGCGGCCTCCCTGCCGGTGGGGTGGGTGGTCGCGGAAAACCCTGTTGTGCCCGGCCGTGGGTAGGCGGCATCGTGGCGGGATGGCGGAACAGCGTGCGGTGGGGTTCGGTGGGATGTTCCTGAAGCCGGAGGAGGACCCGCGCACCTCGGGAAACCCGGTCGGTGAGCTGGCCACGATCCGGGAGTACCTGACGAACTACCGGCTCACGCTGGAGCTCAAGTGCCGTGACCTGACGCCGGAGCAGCTGGCCGCCCGGTCGGTGCCGCCGTCCACGATGAGCCTGCTCGGGCTGGTGCGGCACATGGCGCGGGTCGAGCACAACTGGTTCCACCGGGTGCTGCGCGGCCGTCTCGACGTGCCGCGCATCTACTGGCGGCCGGACGACGAGGATCTCGACTTCGCCGAGGCGGCCGGCACGCCGGAGGCGGTCGCGGACGCGTTCGCGTCCTGGCGCGCGCAGGTCGCCGACGCGGATGCCTGGCTGGACTCGATCACGGAGGCGGACCTCGGCACCGTGCGGACCACCGCGCGCGGCGAGCCGACCGCGGTCCGCGACGTGCTGGTCCACATGATCGAGGAGTACGCCCGGCACTGCGGCCACGCCGACCTGCTGCGCGAGTGCATCGACGGCCGCACCGGGCAGTGAGTC
The DNA here is from genome assembly GCF_031458255.1 of Catenuloplanes niger. Lineage (NCBI taxonomy): Bacteria > Bacillati > Actinomycetota > Actinomycetes > Micromonosporales > Micromonosporaceae > Catenuloplanes > Catenuloplanes niger. The sequence goes on along the minus strand of NZ_JAVDYC010000001.1, from coordinate 697,007 downwards.
ACACCGCGATCGAGGGTTCCGCGGCGGCGGGCGCGGCGAGCAGCGTGTCGAGCGTGTCGAGCAGGTCGCGCATCGCGATCGGCTTGGTGAGGTAGGCGGCGACGCCGCACGCGTGCAGCGCGTCGATGTGGTGCTGGGTGGCGTCCGCGCTGAGCACCACGACCGGGATGTCGCGGGTGACCGGGTCCGCGCGCAACAGTTCCAGCAGTGCCTCGCCGGGCATGTCCGGCAGGTGCAGGTCCAGCAGGATCAGGTCGGGGTGGTGCGCGCGGGCCAGGTCCAGGCCGGTGACCGCGAGCATCGCGCCGATCAGCGTGACCGAGGGGCGGCGGGCCAGCATCTGTTCGACCAGCCGCAGGTTCTCCGCGACGTCCTCGACGTAGAGCACGGTGCGCGGTGCGGCGTACGTGCGCGGTTCCAGGCTCGCCGCGTTCACCACCTGGGCCTCGCGCGCCGATCCGGTGGTGACCGGCAGATCGATCCGGAACGTGCTGCCGCGCCCGGGGATGCTGGACACCTCGAGCGTGCCGCCCATGCCGAGGGTCAGGTGGCGGGACAGCGCGAGGCCGAGCCCGGTGCCCTCGAAGCCGGCCCGCGCCGCGTCCAGCCGCTCGAACGGGGTGAACAGCCGGCCGACCGCCTCCGGTGGGATGCCGCGGCCGGTGTCCACCACCCGGATGCGCAGGATGCCGTCGGGTCGCCGGCCCACGGAGACGCTCGCCGTACCGGTGGGATGGTTGTACTTGACGGCGTTGGACAGCAGGTTGATCAGCACCTGGCGGAGCCGGTGCCGGTCCGCGCTGACGCACAGGTCGGCGGGCAGCCGCGGTGGCGGTGTCAGGTGCACCCCGGCCGCGTCCGCGATCGGCCGGATCAGGGCGAGCGCCTCGTCGATCAGCGGCCCGACCGGCACCGCCTCGGCCTCCAGGGTGAGGTGGCCGCCCTCGATGCGGGAGATGTCGAGCACGTCGTCGAGCAGCACCAGCAGGTGCCGGCCCGCCTTCAGGATCATGGTGGACCAGTCGTGGTGTTCCGGTTCCGGCACGCTGAGGCTGAGCAGTTCGCTGAAACCCAGGATCGCGTTCAACGGGGTACGCAGTTCGTGGCTGACCCGGGACAGGAAGTCGTTCTTCGCGTCGTTCGCCGCGCGCAGCAGCCGGTTCGCCTCGTGCAGTTCCTGGGAGCGGCGCAGGATCACCGCCTGCATCTGTCCGGCCCACTCCTCCAGTTCCGCGGTGTGCCGCACGCCCTGGCGTTGCAGCAGGACGAACTCGGTGACGTCCTCGACGTGGTGGACGAGGTACGCGAGCCGGCCCTGCGCGTCGGTGATCGGCACGTTGCGCGGGCTCCAGTAGCGTTCCTCGAAGCCGCCGCCGTCCGGGCGGGCCACGTCGTACTTCTGCACGGCCATGCTGTCCGGCCGGCGGGTGCGCGCGGCCCGCTCCAGCGAGGCGCGCAGGTTCGCCACACCGGTCGCCGCGGGATCGTCGGGGTTGTCCGGGAACACGGCGAAGATGTCGCGGCCGACGATCTCCGCCCGCCGGGTCATGGTGGCGTCCAGGTAGGCGTCGTTCACCGCGACGATCCGGAACTCCGGGTCCAGGACGAGGAACAGCGCCGGCAACGCACCGAACAGCGCCTCGAAGTCGATCTCCGGCCGGATCTGTTCCGACAAATCCGACATGTAGCGAATCTAGCAGTACGCCGGAGGCCGGCGACCTAGATCGGGAAGGTGCCGCGGCGCCACTGCCAGTGCCGGCCGGAGCGCAGGTGGTCGACGATCGCGCGCTGCAGCACGCTGTCCCGGGGCAGCCGGTCGAGCGGCGTGGTCAGCGTGCGGAACACGAAGCGGCGCACCTCGAGGTCGGCGTCCAGACCCTCCGGCTCCTCGTACGGGTCGAGCGTGAACCGGTCCTGGAACCGGATGATGTTGGAGTCCGCCGGCAGGTACTCGCGCAGCTGCGGGTCGAGCAGCCAGGAACCGCAGGAGAACGCAGTGTAGGTCTCGTCCGGGAAGTGCCGCGGGAAGAACGCGCGGGCCTCGTCGAGCGACGCCGTGATCGCCGCCGGGGTGAGCGGCCCCGAGTCCGGGATGTGCAGGCCGATGGTGCCGTCGCCGCGGTGGGCCTGGAGCCGGCCCAGCTCGTAGAGGCCGCCGCGCACGTGCAGCGTCAGCCAGGCCTGCATGACCGGCCAGCCCTCGCGGTTCATCCGCCGGTCGATCGCGAGGTTGCGGCCCAGGTCGGCCAGCGTCGCCCAGGACACGGCCTCGGGGATGTCATGCTCGCGGTGGTAGCCGAGCGCGACGCCGGTCAGCGCCAGGTACGCGTACACGTAGAGGTGCCGCCAGGCCGGGCCCCGGTCACGCGGCAGCTCCGGGCCGGGTGCCAGCCAGTCGTAGCCGCCGAGGTCCGCGCGGACCAGCGCGATCGACCGGTCGAGCAGCCAGCGCAGCTCCGGCGGCCACGACTCCGAGGGCCAGCCCGCCATGATCTCCGCGGCGTCGTCCGGCCGCACCGCGAGCCGCTCCAGCAGCGCGGGCGCGTCGGCACGGTCGGGCAGCGGCGCGGACGGCCGGTCACCGGCGAGCCGGTCCACCCGGGCGATCTCCTCGACCGGCACACCGAGCCGGCCCGCGATGTCGTCGAAATCCATGCGGAGCACCGTATCGGCCGCCGACCACCGCCGCGTGCGGGCCGGCGGTCAACCGAACGTCACGCGCGGTTCGTGCCCGTGCGGTTCGTGCCCGTGCGGTTCGTGCCTGCGCGGTTCGTGCCTGCGCGGTTCGTGCCCGCGCGGTCCGTGTCCGCGGTCCGTGTCCGTGCGGTCTGCGCTTGTGGTCGTGCCCGTGCGGTCCGTGCCGGCAGTTGTGCTCGTGCGGTCTGTGCCCGCGGTGGTGCCCGCGCGGCGACGGTCGGCGCCATGCGCGGTATCCGGAGCGCGCATGCCGTGGCGGGCGGGTCCGGAGCCGCGGTGCGGACGCCCCGGCGCGGGCGGTCAGGCGTTGGCGAGCACCTCGCGCAGCCGCGCCGCGAACTCCGGCGGCTTGCCCGCGTAGCCGAATTCGCCGCCGAGGAAACCGCCGTGGTGGCTCGGGAACACGGTCGCGCCCTGGCCGAGCAGCGCCGCGGTGGCGAGCGCGGTCCGGCCGGTGTAGGTGTTGCCGGTCTCCTCGCCGACCGCGATCACCACCCGGGTCGGCGCGGCCGTCAGCGCGGCCACGTCCGGCCGGTAGTCGGAGACCGCCCACGAGGCCGCGGACAGCAGCGGGTCCTCCCGCGTGCCGTCGTCGTCGGCCGGCATCCCGAACGCGGCCGGGTCCGGTGCGGGCTGTGCGAAGTACTCGTCGGTGAACTCGCCCTGCCAGGACGTCATCACCATGAACGCGGCCATCCCGGCGCCCCAGCCGCTCTTCTGGTACGCGTCGTGGAACCCGGCCCGGGCCCGCTCGGCCGCGGCCGCGTCCGGCAGCACCGAGTTGAGCGGCGGCTCGTGCGCCACCAGCGTGCGCACGTCGCCCGGGTGGCGTGCCACCAGCTCCAGCCCGGTCACCGCGCCGCCGCTGCTGGCGAAGATCTCGACCGGCCCGGCGCCCAGCGCCTCGATCAGCAGGTGCAGATCCGCCGCCTGCCGCTGCGGCGTGTGCGTCACCTCGCCATCGGTGCGCACGCTCCGGCCCAGCCCGCGGGGGTCGTACGTGACCACGGTCCGGTCCGTGAAGTGGCCGGCGAGCGCCTCGAAGCCGTCCGCCGTCATCGGCTGGCCGATCATCAGGAGCACCGGGCGGCCGTCCGTGGTGGGCAGCGGCCCGCGCACGTCGTAGGCCAGCTCCGCGCCGGGCACGGCGAGCGTCCGCGTCTGCGTCGTCATGCCGCCGAGCCTACGTCCGCCCGGGTGCGGGCGGGGGGCCGTACACGCGGAAGGGGGTAGGCTCTTCGGGTGCCGAACCCGTCTCCGCTGCTGCTCGTGCTGGACGGGAACAGTCTGATCCACCGCACCTATCACGCGGGCGCGGCCGACCCGGGCGATCTGGAGGCGTGGGCGCTGCGGGGCTTCGCCCGGTACGCGGCACGGGCCGTCTCCCGGCTGCGGCCGGACGCGATCGTGGTCGGGTTCGACTGCCCGGTCTCGTCGGAACGCCGCGCCGACTACCCGGCCTACAAGGCGCAGCGCCCGGACAAACCCGGTGATCTGGTCGCCCAGCTGGCCGCCGCGCCGGAGCTGCTCGCGGCCGCCGGGCTGTGCACCGTGATCCCGGCCGGTTTCGAGGCCGACGACGTGCTGGCCAGCTCCGCCGCGCACGCCCGCCGGGCCGGGTGGCGGGCGATCCTGATGACCAGCGACCGGGACGCGTTCGCGCTGATCGACGAGACCACCTCGGTGCTGCGGCTGCGCAACGGCGGCTTCGACGAGGCCGTGCTGATCGACGCGGCCGGCCTGCACGAGCTGTGCGGCGTGCACCCGCACCAGTACCTCGACTACGCGGCGCTGCGCGGCGACCCGTCCGACAACCTGCCCGGCGTGCGCGGTTTCGGTGCCGCGATCTCCGCCCGGCTGCTCGCCGCGCTCGGCACGGTCGACGCGGCCTGGGCCGACCTGGACACCGCCGGTGGCCACGCGGTCCGCGCGGCCGTGGGCGACGTGGCGGCCGGCCGGCTCGCCGCGCCCGAGTCCCGCGACGTCGTCGCCCGCAACCGCCGCCTGATGCGCATGCGCGCCGACCTGCCCATCCCGCACCTGGACGGCGCGCGCCTCCCGCTGGACACCGGGCGGGTCCGCGCCGCGCTCGGCATCGGCGGCGGGCTCACGCTCGGCCCGGCGCTCTGGTCGCTGACCGCGCGCCGCACGCCGACGCCCCGCGTGGCCGAGCCGCACCCGCCGGTCTTCCGCCGCCCGGTGCGCCACCGCCGCGAGCCGACCCCGGGTCAGCTGTCGCTGTTCTGATCACCCGGTCACGGCGCTTCCCGGTCGATGAGCCGGGCGCCCGTGCCGGTCTCCAGCAGTGCCGTCACCTGCTCGGCCGGGGACGGGCGGCCGAAGTGCCAGCCCTGGCCCCGGTCGCAGCCGAGCGCGACCAGCACGGCGGCCTGCTCCGCGGTCTCCACGCCCTCGGTGACCGTCACCAGACCGAGGCTGTGCGCCAGGTCGACGACCGCGCGGATCATGGGTTCCGAGGCCGGGCCGGGACGCAGGAACGAGCGGTCGATCTTCAGGATGTCGATCGGCAGGTCACGCAGGTAGGCCAGCGACGAGTAGCCGGTGCCGAAGTCGTCGACCGCGACCCGGACGCCGTCCTGGCGCAGCTCGTTCAGGTGCGCGGTGGTGAGCGCGGAGCCGACCAGCACACCCTCGGTGATCTCCAGGATCAGCGCGGTCGCGGGCAGGCCGGAGTCGAGCAGCGCGCGCCGGACCGTGACCGCGAAGTCCGGCTCGCGCAGCTGACGCGGTGAGACGTTCACGGTGACGGACGTGCCGTGCCGGGCGTGCCACGGCGCGGCCGCGCGGCAGGCGGCCCGCAGCACCTGCTCGCCGAGCGGCACGATCAGCCCGCTGTCCTCGGCCGCCGGGATGAACGCGTCCGGCGGCAGCGCCTGCCAGCGCACCAGCGCCTCCACCGCGTCGACGCGGCCGGTCCGCAGCGTCACGATCGGCTGGTAGTGCACCGTGATCTCGTCGGTGAGCAGCGCGGTGCGCAGCCGCTCCACGATCGCGAGCCGCCGCAGCCGGGTCTCCCGCAGCGCGGCCTCGTACACCACCGCGCGGTCCTTGCCGGCCGCCTTCGCCGCGTAGAGCGCGAGGTCGGCGTCGCCGAGCGCGCCGGGGCTGTGGTCCAGCCGCCGCACCCCGATGCTGACCGTCAGGTGCAGCCGGTGCCCGGCCACGTCGACCGGCTCACGCAGCGCGGCGCGGACCCGGTCGGCCAGCGCGGTCACCGGCGCGTCGGCCCGGCCGCCTCCGGCCGCATCGACCGCGCCGTCCCCGACCGGGCCGTTCCCTGCCGCGTGGCCGCCGACCGGGCCGTTTCCGGTCGTACGGCCGCCGACCCGGCCGTTCTCGGCCGCGCGGCCGCGGACCGGGCGGCGCCGAGGTGGGTCGCTCGCCGCCGGGCCGCCCCCGGCGGGGCGGTCCGCCGGGTCGGCCAGGATCGCGAACTCGTCGCCGCCGAGTCGGGCCAGCTGGCCGTGGCCGTGCACCACCGCGCGCAGCCGGCCGGCCACGGTGACCAGCAGTGCGTCGCCGGCCGTGTGGCCGAGGCTGTCGTTGACGTGCTTGAAGTCGTCGAGGTCGAGCACCAGCAGACTGCCGCGCCGGGCACGGGCCAGCCACAGCTCCAGCTGCACACGGTTCGGCAGCCCGGTCAGCTCGTCGCGCAGCGCCAGCCGCGCCAACCGCTGCTGGGTGTGGTTCAGGCGGAGCACCAGCAGCATGCCGACGACGGACGTGATGGTCATCGGCAGCATCACGTCGATCGGCGCGAACTCGCGCTCGCTGAGGTCCAGCAGGAACGCGACCGCGGTGACGGCCGGGTTGATCACCACGAGCGTCACGTAGAGCGCGGCCACGCCGCGGCTCGGCACGATCCGGCCCTGCCCGGTGTCCGGCGGCGACGGGTAACCCGCGGCCGCGCTCAGCATCAGGTGGAACAGCGACCAGCCGGCCGCGCTGATGGCCGGCCCGTGCCACCCTTCACCGCGGAACACCGAGGTGAAGTACGAGACGTCCGCGACCGTCACGGAGGCGACCGCGAGCAGCAGGAACACGTGTTTGACGGTGAGCCGGCCGACGACCGCGACCAGCCGCACGACGGCGAACACCAGGAAGAGGTCCAGCAGCGGGTACACCATGGCCCCGGTCATGCCGTGCCAGGTGCCGGCCTCGTGGATGAGCGGGTCGTACAGCGCGAACCAGCCGAGCAGCATCGCGGTGCACACCACCACGCCCGCCTCGACCACGCCGGCCAGCCGTGGGCCACGCCCGGCGGCCAACATCAGCAGCGCCGTGCCCACCAGCAGGTACATCCCGACATAGGCGGCGTCGATCACGGAGAAGCCGGCCGGCGGTGTGCCGGCCGCGAACGCGAGCGCCCAGGCCGCGCTGCACACCGCGCCGGTCGCGGTGGCCGCGCCGAGCAGCCACCACGCGGCCGGGCGGGCCGGGTCGCGGCGGGCCCGGCGCACCGCGGTGACGGACGCGGCCGAGGCGAGCACCGCGAACGCCACCTGCTGCCCGGCCGCGGGCAGCAGGGGCGCGACGGCGACCAGGAGCAGCCCCGCGAGCAGGGCCCACCGCGCGTTGCTCACCCGGTCGATTGTCGGTCGTCCGGGTTGCCGGCACCGGGGAATCCGACTTACAACCCGAATGCCAGCAATACGTGCCCATGCGGGCTGGCGTACGTCGGGTAGTAGCCGACCTGCACGTAGACCATGCCGTTCGACACCACGGCACCGCCGTTGCCGGAGACGCCGCCGCCGAAGCCGGTCAGCCCGTTCACCCCGGCGAACTCGCGGACCGTGTCGAACTGCCACCGCACCTCGCCGGTCCGGGCCGAGTAGATCCGCATCTTGCCGTCCTGGCTGCCCTCGTACACCAGGCCCGGGCTGGTCGTCACGGCCGGCGTGTGGGCGAGCGCGCACACGTCCGGGAACGCGGCCGAGCCACCGGTGGTGCAGCCGTCCGCCGGGTTCGGCGTCTGCCACAGCAGCGCGCCGTCCGCCGGGTTCAGCGCGAACAGCGTGCCCGGATCCGCGAACCAGGTGGCCACGTACAGCCGCTGCCCGTCGTAGCTGCTGCCCCACTGGATGCCGGAGATGCCGCCGCTCGGGAACGGCTCGGACAGCTGCCGCCGCCAGGACACCGCGCCGGTCGCCGCGTCGAACACGTGGTAGACGCCGCTCTTCTGGCCGACGCCGACCATGGTGCGCCCGCCGGCCCGGAACAGGTTCGGCGTCGCGCCGATGTCGTAGTCCAGCGCGGTGCCGTCGGCCAGCCCCGGGCAGTACCCGGCAGCGTCCGGTTCGTTGCACAGCGCCCGCCAGGTGTCCGCGTCCGTCACCTGCTGCTTCCACCGCGCCGCACCGGTCCGCGCGTCCAGCGCCAACAGCGAGTCGAAGTCGCCCGCGCTGCCGGTGTAGTTCTGGCCCGTACCGACGTACAGCGTGCCGGTCCTGGGGTCGATGACCGGGGAACTCCAGACGCCGGCGCCGGACGGCTCGAACCGGGCCGCGCCGCTCGGCCAGGTGCCCACCCGCCGCGGCTCCGGCACCGTGTAGTAGCGCCAGACCACCGCGCCGGTCCGCGCGTCCAGCGCGTCGATGTGCCCGCGGAACGTGCAGCACGGATAGTCGGCGCCACCGGTGTTCTCCCCGCTGGACGCGCCGATGTAGATCTTGCCGTCGTAGTGGAGCGGCGAACTGGTGTGGATGCCGGCCGGGTGCGTCTCCGTGTCGCGCGCCCACCGGACCCGCCCGGTCCGCGCGTCGAGCGCGTAGACGTAGCCGCGGCTGTCACCGAAGAAGACCCGGCCGTCCACCACCGTGGGCCCGTCCAGCACGAACCCGACGCCGGCCGCCGGGTCGACCGAGCTCGTCGCGAACGTCCACCGGGTCGCGCCGGTCCGCGCGTCCAGCGCGTAGAACACGCCGTCCGGCCCGCCGACGTAGACGACGCCGTCCACGACCGCGGGCTGGCTCTTCGCCGGCATCTCGCTGTCCGGGTACGCGAACGCCCACTTCAGCTTCAGCGAGCCCACGGTGGCCGGGGTGATCCGCCGCTCATCCGGATTGTGCCGGGAGCCGCGCAGGTCACCCTGCCAGGTCGGCCAGTCACCGGAGCCCCGCGGCACCGCGGCGGCCGGGTCCGCGGTGACCGCGAGCAGTGGCACCAAGGCCGCGATCGCGGCGAAACGGTGCAGGTATCGCATGTCCATCACCCCCGTGCGGCGGTGTGGCGTGCGCCACAAGGGACCGCCTCGCACAGGCTAAATGACGATCATGTTCGATGTCTGCACCCTCAGAGTGCCACGTAGACCAGCTTCACCTTCTCCTTGTCCACGCCGGGCGCGCCGGACGTGCCGAAGACCTCCAGCCGGACCGTCCAGGTCGTCGACGTGACGTCGCCGTACAGCATGCCGAGCTCCGCGGTGAAGCTCGCGCAGTTGCGGTAGATGGCGATCTTGTCGTCGATCGGCCCCCGCTGCGGCACCGAACTACCGGTGCACAGCACCTTCTTCACGCCGCCGGTGCCGTACGCGGTCCACCGGTACCGCGTGCCCGACACCGTCTTCCCGGCCTGCACACCCTTGCCCGCGAACGCGATCGGCACCGGCTCGCCGTGCAGCGACGGTTTCGTCAGCGGCCCGGCCGGCTTGGTGATCGTCGCGGTCGGCACCGGCAGCGGCCCCGCCAACGCCGCCGTCGCGCTCAGCGTCCCCGCCAGCACCCCCGCCGCGATTGCCGCGATGGCCTTCATCTCGTCCCCCTGTCACCGATGATCGCCGGACCCGCCGGCCCGGCCCCCACAGCTCAGCCCCGCCACCCGGCGCGCCACCGGCGAACCCGCGGAAACTGGCCGTACGGCGGATGTCCGGCGGTCCGGACGGTTCGAAAGCGTCCCGCGTGAGCGGCCGGCCACGCGGCGGCACCCGCGTTCACCGAACCGGTCGTCACCGCCCCGGTCCCGGCGGCTCATCCGTCAAGCGCCGCGGTCGGCGTCCGCCCGCCTTTCGCTCTCCGCCCGCCTTTCGCTCTCCGCGCGCGCCTCGTCGCGCGTGCGGGCCGCTTCCCCCGCCGGGACCCGGTCCTTCGCGGCCGCCTCTCCGGCGCGGGCCGCTTCGCCGGCGTGGCCCTTCTCGTCCGCGGCCGCTTCCCCCTCGCGGGCCGCATCGCCCGCGTGGGTCGCTGTTCCCGCATCAGCTGCTGTTCCCGCGAGGGCCGGTTCACCCGCATCGGTTGCTGCTCCCTCGTGGGCCGGTTCGCCCGCGTCGGTTGCTGCTCCCGCGTGGGTCGCTGTTCCCGCGTGGGTCGCTGTTCCCGCGTGGGTCGCTGTTCCCGCGTGGGTTGCCGTTCCCGCGTGGGTTGCCGCTCCCGAGCGGGTCGCGTCGTCCCGGCCGGTCGCGTTGCCGGTGCGGGTCCGGCCACCGCTGGTGACGGCGAGCGCCAGTGTGCCGAGGGCGATCAGCGCCAGGCCGGTCACCAGCGGCACCGTCACCCGCCCGCCGGTGCCCGCCAGGCCCTCGCCGGTGCCCGCCGGGCCACCGCCGCCACCGGGGTTCCCGGGCACCGTCGCGGTCAGCGTGCGCGGCTCCCCGGCCGGATCGGCCCCGTGCGCGAGCATCGTGACCACCCCGTCCGGCGGCCTCACCACCGCGGTCAGCCGCCCGTCCGCGTCCGCCGCCGGCATCGGCGCCGCCGCCCACCTCGCCCGCCAACCGTCCGCGCGATAACCGGCCAGCGCCACCGACGAGTGCGGCAGGAATCCGTCCGCACCGACCTCGGTCCGCCCACCGTCCCGCCGCACTTCAAGATCCAAAGCCGCCGCCGGTACGCGACCCGGAGCTCGCGGCGCGCGCGGAGTCACCCGGCCCGGCGCGTAGGCGGGCGCACTCGTCCCGTTCGACCGCGCACCGACCCGATAGGACGCCCCGGCCCGCACGCCGAGCACGCACCCGAACGTCCGCCAGTCCAGCGTGCCGCACGTCCCACCACCCGGCTCCGCCCGCGCCACATAGTGCGACACCCCGGTCTCGACCGGCGGGTTCTGCCAGCTCACCCGGATCGACGCCACACCCGCCACCGCCACCACGTCCACCGGCGGATCCGGCACCCGCCCACCCGTCATCCCCGCCACCTGCGCGGCCGGCGGTCCCGCCGCGGCGGGCGTGTCGGTCGTGCTCGCCACCGGCTCCACGACGACGGCACGTGCCGTGGCGGTGGGCGGTTTCACGGCCGCGTCGGCGGATGCGCTGGGCTGTGGTGCTGTCGCGCTCGCGGTGGCGGCGGCAAAGCCCGCCACCAGCGCAAATCTCAGGATCATGCCCGACAAAATATGCCAGATCAGACGAGTTTTGAGTCGGCCGCGCCGCCCGGCACATGCGCAGTGACGGTGGCTGTCCTCGTCCGCGTCGCCACGATTCGCCGCCCCCGGCCGAGCCTGAGTCAAGAGTCGAAGGCGGATGCGCGAAGAGGTAAGGCGGAAATCCCGCAAATGGAATTTCCGTCCTCGTCTACATCATTGTGATGATGTCCGACGTCAATGGCGCTGGTTGATCTCGTTGATATCGGATACCGGACAGGGGTGATGCGGCGACGCGAGGTGGGTGGCTTCCCACGTGCCCTGGAAACCGCCAAGATGCTCCTTAACGGCGCGACGGCGTCGTGTTCCCAACCCGGAGACTGCGCCATGACAGCTGCCCTCGGTACGTCGGCCCGCCAGGCCCTGCTTGCACTGATGGTGTCGGTGACGAAGACATCCAATCCAGATCTCAGAGCGGGCTACCGCGTGGAAATCGACAGAGCTACCCGAACCGAGTTGGCGAACGAAAAGCTGATCACGTGGGAGAAGGGGGTCCGCGGCCGCATCTTCATCGAGCTCACGGACAAGGGCTGGGCCCGTGCTCGGGAGGAGTTCACGTCTCCGCCGCCGGAGAACCTGAATGGGGCGTGGCGGCTGCACTACGCGACTCTTCGTCATGTTGCACTCCTGTTGGAACGCACCGGCGCCAAGATCGCGGACCTGTACGTGGACGCCGATCCCGGGCCGGACGGCACGCAGCCGGCTCCGCCGCCGATCGAGGAGCAGGTGCGGGCCGCCTACCGGGATCTCGCCGACCCTCCCGGCAGCGTGGTCCGGCTTCCGCTGCTGCGTGACCGGTTGGCTGACGTGCCCCGCACCGAGCTCGACGAGGTGCTGGTCGAGATGGACCGACGGCGTGAGATCCAGCTCGACCCGGATCCCAACCGTGCGGGCCTCACCCAGGACGCACGCAGCGCGGCGATCTCCATCGGCGGAGAGGACAAGCATCTCATCTCGATCGGCCCGTCGTGATCGACCAGCGGCAACGTCGTGCCCTCAGCGAGTTGCGGCGGCTGGACTGGGCACCGACTCCCGAAGACGTCTGGACGGCGCTCGACATCCACCTGGACGGTCTCAACGGAGAGGCCGGGGCGGCTCTGCTGCGTGCGTTCGAGAACGCCGACGGCAGCACCGGGGGGAGCCCGGTCGGCTTGGTGATCGAGGGGCAACACGGTGCGGGAAAGACTCATCTCCTCCGCTGGGCGCGGGAACGCGTGCAGAAGCGGGGCGGCTACTTCTTTCTGATGGGAATCGCCGAAGGTCGATCGTTCTGGACCAGCACCGTGCACACCTTCCTGCGCGGACTGCGCCGTTCCGGCTCGTATCGGTACTCGCAACTCTCGATCCTGCTCGACCGGCTCGGTGACCGCGCGGGTGTGCCCATCGCGGTTCGGCATGCGGTGCGCGGAGAGGGTCTCCTGACGCCGGAGGTGCTCGACACGTTCGTCGCTGCCGTGCGTGCGAAGGACCCCGATCTCGGGCAGGAGTGTCGACGTGTCATCCGCGCGCTCGTGCTGCTGGCGTCGTCCGATGACACCATCAGCGACCTCGGAGAGGCGTGGCTGCTGTCGCTCCCCGACATCGAGAGGGAAGAGCTTCGTCCCTGGGGGCTTCCCGGCCGGGTGGACGAGCCGGCCGAGGTCGGCGCAGGCATCTCCCGGCTGCTGGCCTGGACCGGCCCGACGATGCTGGCAGTCGACCAGATCGATCCCATCTTCGCGCATGTGCGATCCGAGACCGGGGCGGCGGCCGATTCCGGTGCCTCGCCGGAGCTCGTCACGCTCGCCGAAGACATCGGCTACGGCCTGATGGACCTGCGCGAGAAACTACGTCGTACGGTCATCGTGGTCGCCTGCCTGCCCAGTTCATGGGGTCTGATCAACGAATACGCACCTCCGTCGGTGCCGGGCCGGTTCAGGCACGAGACGCGGTTGAGCCGGCTCCCGTCCAAGGAGATCGCGAAGCAGCTGATCGAGGTCCGCTTCGCGCCGCTGTTCGGCACGGCCGAGTTTTCTCCTCCGTATCCGACCTGGCCGATCCCGGATCATGCGTTCGACGTGGCCGGTAGCCTCACACCCCGTCAGCTGATGGAACGCGCCGACGATTTCGTCCGGCGCTGTCTGGCCCGTGGCGAGATCCTTTCCGATATCGACCTGACGAAGCCGCCCCAGGCCTACGCGGAGCCCCGCCAACCGGTATCGGGGGAGAGGCTGGCGCGGTTCGACGCCAGGTTCGCGGAACTGCGCGATGCCGCCCAGGTCGACGGGGCACTCGCCGCGAAGACCGAGGACCGCGAGATGTCCCGGCTCCTCGAAGCCGGGCTGCAGGCATGGAAGGTCGAGCAGGGTGATCGTCAGGCCCGCTACCGGGTGCTTCCGGGCGGTGAAGGCAACCCGTCGGTGCACTCCTGGCTCAGGGAGACGCTGAACGAGGAGACCGAGGACCAGACGATCTGGTCGTTCCGCGCTCTGTCCCATACCAACGCACGCGCGGTGCAGGCACGCGTGGCAAGGCTGGTGGGTTTCGCCGGGTTGAACCCGTCGGTCGACCGTCGGCGCGCTTACCTGATCCGGAACGAGGCCTGGCCGAGAGGACCGGTCAGCCAGCGGGTGAGGCAGCAGTTCCTGGACCTCGGCGGGGTGATCACGAAGATCAGGGAGGAAGATCTTCGTACTTTTGCGGCCCTCGCCGAGCTGTTGAGCGAGGACGATCCGGAACTACCCGACTTCCTGCTGGCCCGTCGCCCTGCCGGACGGACCGCATTGTTCCGGATGGTCTTCGGCCCGCCACCCGGCGGCGACGTCTCGCACCCGGATCCTCCGTCCCCCTCGGGTGGTCCGGCACGGGTTTCCACCGGGTCGTCCCCATCCGCGGCGCCCTCGGTTCCCCGGCAGGAGACCCCGGTAGATCACATCCCTGACCTGCTTCTCGGCACGGAGGAACAGACGGGGGCGAGCGTGCGGGTGCCATTGGAGTCGCTCCGAAAGCATGCGGTCATCTTCGCGGGCTCCGGCTCGGGGAAGACCGTGCTGATCCGCCGGCTGGTGGAGGAGTGCGCGCTGCACGGGGTCTCGGTCATCGCATTGGATCCGAACAATGACCTGGCCCGTCTCGGTGATCCGTGGCCCGATCCGCCCGACACGTGGCGGGAGGGCGATCCCGCCCGGGCCCGGGACTACCTCGCGAACACGGACGTGGTGATCTGGACCCCCCGCCGAGGTGCCGGCCGTCCGCTGAGCCTGCAACCGTTGCCCGACTTCGCGGCGGTACGCGACGAACCGGACGAGTTTGCGCTTGCACTGGACGCGGGGGTCGCCGCGCTCGCGCCCCGAGCCCGGATGGCGGCGAACACCGCGAAGGCAGACCGCGGCAGAGCCGTGCTGCGCCAGGCGCTCGACTACTTCGGGCATCGGACGGACCACGGCACTCTGAGCGACTTCGTCGACCTGATGTCCGATCTTCCGGACGACGTGACGTCGCTCGGTAAGGCGGGTGAACTGGCTGCGGACATGGCGGAGACGCTTCGCGCGGCCATGGTCAACGATCCGTTGTTCGGCGGCGACGGCACCCCGCTCGATCCGGGCGTGTTGTTGACGCCACCGCCCGGCAAGCGAGCCAGGGTGTCGGTGATCAGCCTGATCGGCCTTCCGACGGACGAGATGCGACAGAGTTTCGTCAACCAGTTGCAGATGGCGCTGTTCGCCTGGATCAAGCAGCATCCGGCGGGTGACCGGCCGCTCGGCGGCCTTTTCGTGATGGACGAGGCGCAGACGTTCGCACCGTCGGGCGTGGTGACCGCCTGTACCGAGAGCACGCTGGCGCTGGCGAGTCAGGCGCGCAAGTACGGACTGGGGCTGATGTTCGCCACCCAGGCTCCGAAGGGCATCCATAACCGGATCGTCGGCAACGCGGCCACGCAGTTCTTCGGCTTCCTGAACAGTCCGACACAGATCGCCGCTGCGCGGGAGGTGGCCTCGGCCAAGGGCAGCGCCGTTCTCGACATCTCACGCCTGCGCTCCGGCCAGTTCTACGCGGTCACCGAGGGAGCACCGTTCCGCAAGGTCTCCACCGCAATGTGCCTCTCGTACCACCCGAGAAGTGCGCTGACCGCGGAGGAAGTTCTCGTGCGCGCCAAGGCGGAAGCCGGCGCAGTCTAGGAGACAGTAGATGGACATCGTCATCGAGAGCTTGGTCAAGCGTCTCCAGGAAGATCACGGGCTGCAGTCGCTGCCACCTGACGAGGCGTTCGAGGCATTCGCCGGATACTGCGTGCTGAGTACCTTCCACGAGGACGACTTCAGCCCGGACGTCTTCCGGATGGGTGGCGGCAACGACCTCGGCATCGACGTGTTCGGCATCAAGATCAACGGCGCCCTGTACCGGGACGAGGCCGACGTCCGTACCGCGGTCGAACAGGCCGGCAGTCTGGATGTGCGAATCGTTCTGGTGCAGGCGAAGACCAGCCCGAAGTTCGAGTCGAAAGTGATTGCTGATCTGGCGGACAATCTTGTCCACATCGTTGACAAGAAACCGTTGCCGTACCCGGCCTCGTCCGACATCGACAATCTGCGCGGCTGTCTCGCCGCGGTCTACGACAACATCGCCAAGTTCGACGGCGGCCGGCCCCGTTTGCACGTCTTCTACGCGACCACCGGCACGCAGGTTGCCGAGATGCTTCGGCGCAAGGCGACCTCAGCTGAGCGGGCTCTGCTCGGGTCGGGGCTTTTCGACGCTGTCGACGTGCGGTGTGTCACCCGTGACGAGCTTCGCGAGATGTACCAGCGGGCGACCCAGGCGGTGGCCGCCACGATCGAGATGCCGAAAAAGCTTCCGCTGCTCAAGATGCCCGGGGTCGAGGAGTCGTTACTCGGCATGATCTCCGCCCGTGAACTCGTCGACAAGGTACTGACCGACCCGACCGGTAACATCCGGAAGGCGCTCTTCCATGAGAACGTGCGGGATTTCCAGGGCTACAACGGTGTCAACGCCCAGATCCGGGACACCATTCGCCATGCGGATGGCCATCGCCGGTTCGCGGTGCTCAACAACGGCATCACCATCGTCACACGCAAACTGCGTGTCGTCGGTGACGAGGTGCACATCCGTGACTTCCAGGTGGTCAACGGTTGTCAGACCTGCCACGTGCTCTTCGACGAGCGGGACCGGCTGACCGATGACGTGCAGTTGAGTATCCGGGTGGTGCACAGCGAGGACGAGGCCGTCATCGCCGGCATCATTGCGGCCACCAACCGGCAGACCGCGGTCAGCGAGGAGGATCTCTCGGCTCGTGAGGACTTCCACATGAAGCTCGAGGACTGGTTCGGTGCGCAACCGCCGGACAGAAAGCTGTACTACGAACGCCGCTCGAAGCAGTACGCCTCCCGGACGGACGTGGAGAAGACTCGTGTCATCAGCAGGAGTCAGCTGACCAAGGCGTACGCGGCCATGTTCCTCGGCGAGCCCGCTGCCGTCGGGCACTACCGGGATCTCACGGAACGACGGCGCGACGAACTCTTCCAGGAGGGCCAGCTCCCGGACCCGTACTATGTCGCGGCGTCGGCGCACTACCGCATCGAGTGGCTGTTGCGTACTCGCCGGATCCGGACGCAGCTTCGGCCCGCACGTTTTCATCTGCTCGCCGCACTGCGGTGGCACGTCCTCGGGGACGCTCGGCTGGCCAGCGCGCCCAAACAGGCCGCGGAACAGTGCAGGCGCTTGCTCGATCCACTCTGGGACGCGAGTGCCGCGGAACGTGCCTTCGCGTCGCTCGTACCCGTGATCGACAACATCATCGCAGTGGAACGGGCCGCCGGGGTCCCCTTGGGGGAGATGGTTCGTAACCGCCGCTTCGCCGACGCGGTACGCGACGCCGTACTGCGCTGAACGGCGTCGCGAGCCGGGTCGGTGCAGCGGGCGGCAGAGGCGGGCGGCCGCGGCGGTCGTGCACAGTGCGCTGGAGACGGCCACGTCCGCGTCCGCGACCGGCCGCGCGTCGCGGAGCATCTCGTTCGAGAACGGCAGCCGTATGGTGCTCAGCCCGGCTCCGCGAGGCTCGCCAGGATCTCGCCGATCGGCGCTCGTTCAGCCTCATCGGGATCCCGGGGCACGTATGGCCGGATCGTCGGCGGTCGTGCGAGCGTGGCGGTCAGCCGCCGGCACCGCCCGCGCCGGCCGCGGCGGCGGTCTGTTCGGCGTTCCACATCGAGATGACGACGCCGAGGACGAAGACCTGGACCGGTGGTGGCAGGCCGGGGAGGTCGGCGACGACGCCGGTGCGCCAGAAGCCGGTGCGGCGGATCGAGCCCCGCCGGCCGGTGTCGTCGTGCAGCTCCTGGTCGCCGCTCCAGAACGAGGCGCGGCGGAAGTGGTACGTGTGTCCGCCGGCCGTGACGGTCCAGCGCTTACGGCCGACGCGGCCGGCCTCGGCGAGCGGCTCGCCGCCGTCCTCGGTCATCGTGAACGTGCGGCCCATGATGGAGCCGCGCACCCGGTAGGACCGGCCGTCCAGGGTGAAGTCGCCGCCCTGTCGCCAGAACGAGTTGCTCCAGGTGGTCAGCACCCGGCCGTCCGCGCCGATCTCGTACTGGTCCCGCCAGAGGCTCGTCTTCCTGGCCGTCAGCATGCCCCGATGCTAACGGCGCCACGCACGGCCCACGCCGAAGGGTGCGGGCCGCCCGCCCCGCGCGGCAGGGAGCGCGCAGCCGCGCGGCAGGAAGCGCGCAGCCGCGCGGACCGGTGACCGCGGACGGGCCCCGGGTCAGAAGACCGCGATCGGGTTGACCGGCAGGCCGGTCGTGCCGGCGATCCGGGGCGCGCCGACGACCAGCATGAACGTGTAGCGGTCCAGTTCGGCGCAGACCGCGGCGAGCGCCTCCGCGTTGACGCCGTCGAGCAGCGGGATGGCCAGCCGGGTCAGGGCCAGGCGGTGCAGCGCGCCGGGGACGTCGCCGGCGATGGGCGGGCGGGCGTCGCCGATGTCGCCGCCGTACAGCGAGATCTCGTGGTCGTGCATCCAGCGCACCGCGCCGGACGTCATGCCGGGCAGGTCCCGGTCGCCGGCGGTCGCCCGCTCCCAGCCGCCGCGGACGATCAGCGCGTCGCCGGACCGCACCTCGACCCCACCGCGCCTCGCGGCCGCGTCCAGGTCGTCCGCGGTCACCGCGTGGTGCTCCGGCAGCGCGCCGCCGGGCGCGAGGTCGAGCAGCACGCCCCGGGTGAGGATGCCGTCGCCGAACGCGTCGGCCGCACCGTGCCGCACGCCGGCCGGGCCGGAGCTCGCCGACCGGGCGATCCCCGGGTACACCTGACCGTCGACGACCATGTGCGACAGCCCGTCCAGGTGGGTGATCTCCGGGTGGTGCGGCGTCATGATCATGACCTCGGCCATCGCCATCGGCGCGTCCCCGGTGAACATCATGACGGTCTGCACGCCCGTCGATCCCGCCGTCATCGACGCCGTCGGCCCGCCGGTCAGCGGCGCGATCGCCGACACCCGCGCCAGCGACACCGTGCGTCCGGTCCGCGCCTCGGCCGCGGCCCGCGCCCGCACCTCGCCGGTGATGAGATTGACGGCACCGAGCTGGTCGTCCGCGCCCCAGCGCCCCCAGTTCGTGGGAAACGTCTCCATGTCCGGTGACGCTACCCCGGCCACCCGAAAGCGCCGTTTCCCGGCAGATCGCCCCGGCCACCCCGGCGTTCCGTGCCGGCTACGGGACTCCGGTGGTCAGAGCCAGTCGTGTTCCCGCGCGTAGCGGGCCGCCTCGTGGCGCGTCTGTGTCTGGGTCTTCTGCATCGCGCTGGACAGGTAGTTGCGGACCGTGCCCGGCGCCAGGTGCAGCCGCGCCGCGATCTCCACCACCGACCAGCCACCGCCCGTCTCGCGCAGCACGTCCAGTTCGCGGTCGGTGAGCGGGCAGTCGTCGATCACCGCGATCGCGGACACGTCCGGGTCGATCCAGCGCCGGCCGGCGTGCAGGGTGGTGATCACCGAGGTGATGTGTGCCGGCTCCGCGGCCTTGCTGACGAACCCCTGCACGCCCAGCTTCAGCGCCTTGCGCAGCACGCCCGGCCGCGCGTGCCGGGTCAGCATCAGGATCACCTGGTCCGGCCGGGAACGGCGGATCTCCGCGACCGCGCCGAGCCCGTCCACCCCCGGCATCTCCAGGTCGATGACCAGCACGTCCGGCCGGTGCCGCAGCGTCTCCTCGATCGCGGACGCGCCGTCGGACGCCTCCGCGAGCACGGTGATGTCGCCCTCCATCGGCAGCAGCGCGGCCAGCGCCTTGCGCAGCAACGCCTCGTCGTCGGCCAGCACCACGGTCGTCATCGCGGGTCCTCCCAGGTGGCGGCGGTGGTGAAGACACCGTCCCGGTGCTCCGCGAGCAGCACGCCGCCGTCCGACGCCACCCGCTGCCGCAGCGCGGCGAGCCCGCGCGGTTCCGCCACCGGACCGCGGACGCCGTCGTTCACGATCGTGATGCCGGCGCCGGTGAGCGTGATCCGTACCGTGGTGGCCTGCGCGTGCCGGAGGATGTTGGTGGTGGTCTCGCGGAGCACCTGGCCGAGCAGCGGGCGGGCGTCCGCCGCGACCGCGCCGTCCACGGTCACCGCGATCCCGGCCGCCTCGAACAGGTTCGTCGCGTTCGCCAGCTCGACGGTCAGGTTCAGCCGGCGTTTCGCGTACACCAGTTCCCTGGTCTGGGTGATGGTGTCACTGACCAGCGCGTGGATCTCGCGCAGTTCCTCCTCGGCCCGCGCCGGGTCGGACCGGATCAGCTTGCGCGCCAGCGCGGTCTTCAGCTTCACCACGTGCAGCGTGTGCCCCTGGATGTCGTGCAGGTCGCCGGCGAAGCGCACCCGTTCGCGCGCCACGGCCAGCTCCGCCTCCCGCTCACGCGACTCCTCCAGTTCCTCCACCACGTCGTAGAACCGCTTGTTCGGGAACATGAACCCGGCCACCACCGAGGTCACCACGGTCGGCAGCAGCACGTAGCGCACCAGCGTGCCGGGCATCTCGCCGCCGTGGAGGAGCGGATGCAGCGCGCCGACCACGCCGATGTAGAGCGGCAGCGCGATCGCGGCCGCGCGGCGGAACCGGGGCAGCCGCGGCACCAGGTGCGAGCCCACGATGCACAGGCCGAAGTACGCGCTCGGGCTCGCCAGCCACAGCGCGCCGGCCGGCCACACCACCACGGTCACCACCAGACACGGCACCGCCACCCGGAACAGGTCGTTCGCGGTCCACCGCTCGAACGCCACCACCGCCGCGATCAGGCCGGTCGACAGGATCAGCACCTGCCACCAGGACGTGGCGTCCAGCGCCAGGGTCAGCGTCCCGGCCCCGACGATCGGCGGCAGGCCGGTGACCAGGTTGAGCGTGCGCAGCTGACCCCGGGTCGCGGTCGCGCGATCGAACGTCATGCGCATGCGGCTTCCCTCGGTCCGGTGGCGGAGTCACCGCTCAGTATCGGCGCCGCCCGCGGCCCCGGGCAGTGACACCACGTCATGTCCCGGTGGTGACGCGAGCGCACTGCCCGTGGCGCCGCCGCACCGGTGAGATGGACGGCATGGTCATCGACGTGCAGCACCTGAACCTCCGCTACGGCGACTTCCACGCCGTCCGGGACCTGTCCTTCCACGTGGAGCGGGGTGAGCTCTACGCGCTGCTCGGCACGAACGGCGCCGGCAAGACCTCGACGCTGGAGATCGTCGAGGGTCACCGGGCGCCCACGTCGGGCACGGTCACGGTCTTCGGCGCCAGCCCGCGCGACCGTGCCGCCGTCCGCCCCCGGATCGGCATCATGCTGCAGGAGAGCGGCTTCACGCCGGACCTGACCGTACGCGAGTCGGTGCGCCTGATCGGCGGGCTCACCGGGCGGGAGGACACCGTCGACCGGGTGCTCGCGATCGTCGACCTCACCGCCAAGGCCGGGACGCTGGTGTCCCAGCTGTCCGGCGGCGAGAAACGCCGGCTCGACTTCGCCACCGCGGTCTGGGGCGCCCCCGAGCTGATCTTCCTGGACGAGCCGACCACCGGCCTGGACATCCAGTCCCGCGACGCGCTGTGGGCCGCGGTCGACCGGCTCCGCGAGGACGGCTCCACCATCGTGCTCACCACCCACTACCTCCCGGCCAGCCCGCCGCTGCTCGTCGTCGCCGTCCTCTCCACCGTGGTCATGATGGTCGCGCTCAGCCTGGCCACCGCCGGCCTGACCAACTCGCCGGAGCACGCCCAGGTCACCACGCTCCCGGTCAGCCTCGGCGTGATCGCGGTCAGCAGCTGGGTCGGCATCACCGGCACCGCCGACCTGACCCTGCTCAAGCGCCTCCTCCCCGGCGGCGCCGCCACCGAACTCGTGCTCGACGCCTGGAACGGCGGCGCCCCGCTCACCGACTCGCTGATCCTGCTGGCGCCGACGCTGAGCTGGGTGGTCATCGCGATCTCGCTGGCCGCCCGGATGTTCCGCTGGGAACCCCGCCGCTGACGGCGGACAACCCCGTTCTGCCCGCTTCCGGCGTGGTCGCGCCGGGCGTGCTCCCGCGGGCACCGGTCGGCCGCGGGCGGCCTCCCTGCACGTCCCGCGTCACTCACCACGAACCCGGCCACCTCCATGAACCCGGCCACCTCCCGCGAGCCGCGGCTCGCGGGAGGTGGCCGGAGAGGTCGGACGGTGGGCGCCGGCGGGGGTGTCAGACCGTGGCGCGAATGGCGTCGGCCAGCCAGAGGTAGGGAAACCCGGGCTGGGGCTCGCTGATCGCCGAGACCAGCGTCAGGTAGCGGTCGAACGGGCCGTCGCCGTCCGGGCCGGTGTCCAGCTCGTCGGCGAGGACCATGTTGTCCGCGCACTGGCGGCGGAAGTCGGCGTCGACGGGAACCTGGATCAGCGCGGCCAGCCAGCCCACCCAGCTGTCCGCGATCGCGCGGGCGCCGGCGGAGTCCGGTGGGACGGCGTCGCGGACGGCGTCCATGGCGGCCTGGCCGATCGGCGCGGCCTCCTCGAACGCGGCCAGCATCGGGGAGGCCGTCATCATCGGGCCGGCGCCGGTGGTGCAGATCTCGTGGAGCTGCCGGCGGACGGCGACCCGGATGGCCGGGTCGCGGACCAGTTCGGCCAGTTCGATCCACGCCTCCAGCTGGGCCGTCGTGGGCTGGTCCGGCAGTTGCGGGCGGGCCGAACGCCACCAGCCCATCAGCGTCTCCGGCACCTCCAGGCCGGTGCTGACCTCGGCCCAGAAGTCGTCCAGCAGCCGGTCGCGGTCCTCGTCGGACATGCCGGCCAGCTTGTGCATCAGCGTCACCTGTTCGCCGGTGGAGCCCTGCCGCAGGATGGTGCGGAGCACGGCGCGGCGGCTGCGGAGCCGCGCCTCCTGCCGGGAGATCAGCTCCAGGTGGGTGGTGGCCAGGTCGCGCAGTGTCTTCTCGCCGGCCAGGACGTGCCGGATCTCGTCCAGCCCGGCGTCGAGTTCGCGCAGCGTCCGGACCAGCTCCAGCCGGGCGATGCCGTCGATGTCGTACATCCGGTGTCCGGCGCCGTTGCTGCCGGCCGGGAGCACGATGCCCTCGTCCGCGTAGAAGCGGATGGCGCTGACGCTCAGGCCGGTCCGCCGGGCGACGTCGCCGATCGCATACCGCTCGTTCATGTCGCCACTATGCGAGCTCAAGTCGCTTGAGGCGCAAGCCCGAGAACGGTACGGGCGGCGGGGACACCGGTCCAGACGTGCGCCTGCCAGCCGCGGTCGCGGGCCGCGGCCACGTTCGGCGGGCGGTCGTCGAAGAAGATCAGGTGGTGGGTGCCGAGCGTCCGCTCCACCTCGGCGTAGATCTCCGGCTCCGGTTTGATCACGCCGAGGTCGCAGGAGAAGAACCGGTGGTCGAAACCGGCCGACCAGCGGCTCTCCCGGGCGACCCGGGCCATCGAGGCCGGCGCGTTGGACAGCAGCGCGGTGCGGACGCCGGCCGACTGCAGCGTGTGGATCAGCTCCAGCCGGCCCGGGGCCGGCTCGGACCAGCGGCGCGCGTCGAACTCGTCGATCCGGGCGATCTCCTCGGCCGGCCAGGTGACGCCGAGGTCCGCCGCGACCTTCCGCCAGTAGTCCTCGGCCGGCTGACCGCGGTCGTACTCCGCCCGGTGCCGCCAGTACGGCTCGGCGAACCGGTCACGCGGGATGCCGAGCAGGCCGGAGAGCGGGGTCACGCCGCCCTCGGCCGTGGTGAGCACCCCGCCGATGTCGAAGACCACCGGCGGCAGATCGAGTTCCACACGGCGCACGATACCCGCCGGGAGGACCCGAACCGCAGGTCATGGCCGGGTACGGTCGGAGAGCGCGTAGCGCAGCAGGACCGCGTCGCCGATCGGCGTGACGTCCGCGAGCCGGGCGCGGTGCGCCGCGTTCCACGGGAACGCGCCGTCGCCGACGAACCGGGGCGCCCGCGAGTCGCCGACGAAGAACGGCGCGACCACCAGCTGCAGCTCGTCCACCAGCCCGGCGGTCAGGAACCAGGTGTGCATGGCCGACCCGCCCTCGACCATCAGCGTCCGGATCCCGCGCCCGGCGAGGTCCGCCAGCAGGGTCTCCAGGTCGTCCGCGGGGATCACGGTGGCGTGCGCGCCCACGGCCCGGCGGGTCCTCTCCACCACCGGCGTGGCCGCGTAGACGAGCACCTCGCCGGTGGCGAAGAACCGGGCCGCCGGGTCGAGGTCGCCGCTCCGGGTCACGGTCACCTTCACCGGCGTCGGCGGC
The DNA here is from genome assembly GCF_031458255.1 of Catenuloplanes niger. NCBI lineage: Bacteria > Bacillati > Actinomycetota > Actinomycetes > Micromonosporales > Micromonosporaceae > Catenuloplanes > Catenuloplanes niger. The sequence continues at coordinate 673,196 of NZ_JAVDYC010000001.1, read as the reverse complement.
AGGCCGCGGGCCACCCGGGCGTCGCGGCGGGCGGCCGACCGTACCAGCAGGCGGGGATCGTCGTTCCGGATCGTCGTGGGCCCGGCCAGGATCGCGTCGCAGCGGGCCCGTTCGTCGTCGACCCGGTCGAAGTCGGCGTCGTCGGACAGCAGCAGCCGCTCCGGGCTCGCGTCGTCGATGTAGCCGTCGATCGACGCGGCGCAGCTCAGCAGGACGTACGGGCGTTCGGTCACGGCACCATCCTGCCCGAGGCCGGAGCGGCGCTCGGCGACCGCGTCACCGGCGACGGTGGCCATCTCCGCGCATCGATGCGACGATCGGCGGTGATACCGGCCGGTGACGCCGGTCACCTTACTCAATGTCACTGAAACCGCAGGTTGTTGCGAGCCGGTTACGGGCGATCCGGAGGATTAAAGGCCTGGTAACCGCGCCCGGTAGCGCTCCCATACCGCTGCGTGCTCCCGTGACGTACGGTCCGGTAATCCCCGATATCCGCGATGAGCTGCGGCGATGAGGTCGTGCGCGGAGCGCGCTTTTCCATAAGGGACCTTTACTTTTGTCGATCCGGTGCCTAGGTTTGTCGGCGTCTGACAAAAGTCATGAGATTCGATGGGCCGGCTGTGCGGTGACGCTCCGCGACCGGCTTCCGAGGTCTGCCGCCGTCCCGACACGAACGGAGACGCATGGACAACGCTGACAGGGACGCTGGGAGGGGCCGGAGGTGGGCCTTCTCGCGGCGGTCGATCTTCGGGATCGGGGCGCTCGGGCTGGCCGTGCCCACGCTCACCGCCGCGGTCACGTCGAACGGGACGCCCGCGCGGGCCGCCGGCGCGGTCCGGAAGATCACGATCTACGCCGAGTCGCTGGGCAACAACCAGTACGGCTACGGCCTCGAGCGCGGTAGGGCCACCATCCCCGGGCCGATCCTGGAGATGTACGAGGGCGACACGCTGGAGATCACGCTGGTCAACACGACGGACCAGCGGCTGTCGATCCACCCGCACGGCGTCGACTACGACACGACCTCGGACGGCTCACCGTTCAACGGGTCGTTCAACGCGCCGGGGGAGACCCGGACGTACACCTGGCGGTCGCACGAGATGACCGCGGCCGCGGGGCGGCGGTTCCTGCCGGGCAGCGCGGGCTACTGGCACTACCACGACCACGCGATGGGCACCGACCACGGCACCGCGGGCGTGCTGCGCGGGCTCTACGGCGCGCTGATCGTGCGGCGCCGCGGGGACATCCTGCCGGACAAGCAGTTCGTGGCCGTGCTGCACGACACCACGATCAACAACCGGATCGCGCCGGACACGCCGATCTTCGAGGCGAACCTCGGCCAGCGCGTCGAGTGGGTCGCGATCGGCCACGGCAACCTCTACCACACGTTCCACCTGCACTCGCACCGCTGGGCGGACAACCGGACCGGCTACCTCGAGGGGCCGTCCGACCCGTCCGCCTCGATCGACAACAAGGATCTCGGGCCGGGCAGCTCGTTCGGGTTCCAGGTGCTGGCCGGTGACGGTGGCGGGCCGGGGGCCTGGATGTACCACTGCCACGTGCAGAGCCACTCCGACACCGGCATGTCCGGTGTCTTCCTGGTGCGCAACGCGGACGGCAGCATGCCGCCCGGCGCGCAGGAGGCGATCGACCGCTTCAAGGGACACAGGCACATCCAGTCCGACCACGGAGGTCACACCGGATGAAACGGAAGGTAAGAGCCACCCTGGCCCTGGCCCTGATCCTCGGACCAGTCCCACTCGCCGCGCAGCCGGCCGCGGCCGCGGCGGCACCGCAGGAGGACCGGGTCCTGGTCTTCCACGGGCCCGCGGCCCAGCAGGAGGACCCGGTCGTCAAGGCCACCCAGACGATCAAGGAGATCGCCGGGGTGGACGTCACGGAGAGCACCGACCCGGCCGTCTTCAGCAGGGCCGAGCTGGCCAAGTACCGCGCGGTCGTGTTCCTGTCCGCGGCCGGCGCCGCGCTGAACGGTGACCAGGAAGCGGCGCTGCGCACGTACGTCAAGGCCGGCAACGGTTTCCTCGGCATCGGCGACGCGGCCAAGGCGCAGGTGGACTCGTCCTGGTTCACCGGCCTGATCGGCACCCGGCCGGCGGGCGCGGGCGCGGAGGCGGTCTCGAAGGTCACCGCGAGCGGGGAGAACCCGCCGAGCGAGACCGCGGCCAAGCTCGCCGACGGCGACTCGGCGACGAAGTGGCTGGTCCGCACGCCGACGGCTACGGTCACCTACGAGCTGGCCGCGGCGCGGACCATCCAGTCGTACGCGCTGATCTCGGCCAACGACTTCGAGGGCCGTGACCCGCGGGACTGGACGCTGCAGGGCTCCGCGGACGGTCAGGCGTGGACCGACGTGGACCGCCGCACGAACGAGGACTTCGCCGGCCGCTTCCTGCCGAAGCGCTACGAGCTGGCCACGCCCGCGTCGTACCGGTTCTGGCGGCTGAACATCACGGCGAACAGCGGTGAGCCGCTCACCCAGCTGGCCGACTGGAAGCTGTTCTCCAGCGCGTCCGCGTTCCCGCCCGCGCCGGCCGTGGCCGAGTCCGTGATCAACATCCTGGACCGGGACCACCCGTCGACGAAGGGCCTGCCGCTGACCGTGAAGCGGTCGGACCGCTGGTACAACTGGGAGCCGAACCCGCTGGGCACCGTGCACACGGTCGCGCAGGTCGAGGAGCGGCACTACAACCCGGGTGCGAACCCGAACGGGCCGTTCCACCCGATCTCCTGGTGCCGCGACTACGACGGTGGGCGCTCCTTCTACACCGGCATGGGGCACACCGAGGGCAGCTACGGCGAGGACGTGTTCCGCAAGCACCTCACCGGCGCGCTGAACTGGACGTCCGGCCGGGTGCGCGGCGACTGCCAGGCGACGATCGCGTCGAACTACAGGATCGAGCGGATCACGCCGCCGAACCAGCCCGGCCAGCTCGACCAGATCGGCGAGCCGCACGGCCTGACCGTGGCGCCGGACGGCACGATCTTCTACGTCGGCAAGGCGGCGTGCCCGAGCGGCCCGATCGTGGACTGGGCGAACCCGAACGTGGGTCTCGGCTGCGGCACGATCCACACGTACACGCCGTCGACGAAGGCGGTGAAGCTGGTGACCACGCTGCCGGTGATGGGCAACCGGGGCAGCGGCGACGAGCTGGTCAAGAACGAGGAAGGCCTGCTCGGCATCGTCACCGACCCGAAGTTCAGCGAGAACGGCTGGGTCTACGTCTACTGGATGCCGCACGCGTCGATCGACCGGGAGAAGCGGACCGGTGAGCGCACGATCAGCCGGTTCACCTTCAGGAACGGCACGTGGGACATGGCCTCCCGCAAGGACCTGCTGAAGTTCACCGTGCAGATCCACAGCTGCTGCCACGCGGGCGGCGGCATGGCGTTCGACGCGCAGGGCAACCTCTACATCGGTTCCGGTGACAGCAACTCGTCCGGCGGCTCCGGCGGCTACTCCGGCAACAACTGGACGCAGGAGTACGCGGGCATCTCGTTCCAGGACGCGCGCCGCACCTCCGGTAACACCAACGACCTGGCCGGGAAGATCATCCGCATCCACCCGGAGGCGGACGGGACGTACACGATCCCGCCGGGCAACCTGTTCCCGCCCGGCACCCCGAAGACGCTGCCCGAGATCTACGTGATGGGCGTGCGCAACATCTCCCGGCTGCAGATCGACGAGGAACGGCAGTGGCTGACCGCGGGCTGGGTCGGGCCGGACGCGTCCGCGCCGAGCCCGGAACTGGGCCCGGCGAAGTACGAGACGGCCACCATCCTCACCTCCGCGGGCAACCAGGGCTGGCCGTACTGCATGGGCAACAAGCAGCCGTACCGGGATCGCAGCAACACCGACGCGACCCAGCTGGCCGGCTGGTACGACTGCGACAACCTGAAGAACACGTCGCCGCGCAACACCGGTCTGGTCGACATCCCGCCGGCCCGGAACAACATGATCTGGTACTCGCCGGACGGCGGCGGCCCGGTCTTCCCGGCGCACGACAACGGCGTACCGTCCTATGTGGCGGCTCAGGCGACGTACACCCAGCCGTACCTGAAGGGCGGCGGCCAGGCGGTCATGTCCGGGCCGACCTACCACCACGACCGGGTGAACGCGAACAGCGGCGTGGCGTGGCCGAAGTACTGGGACGACAAGTGGTTCCTCGGTGACCAGTCCAACGGGGCCAACCGGATCGCGGTGACCGTGGACCCGGCGGGCGTGCCGTCGCAGTCACCGCCGCCGTTCGCGGAGACGCTGCGCGCGATCCTGCCGACCGGTGCCGGCGACAACCAGCTCTACTCCTGGATGGACGCGAAGTTCGGCCAGGACGGCGCGCTCTACATGCTCGACTACGGCACCGGTTTCTTCAGCCTCAGCCCGGTGCAGAAGCTGATCAAGGTGTCGTACACCGGCGGTCCGGCCACCCCGGTCCCGGCGGCGTCGTCGGTCGCGATCCAGAACAAGGCGCTGGCGTACGCGTTCGACGGCTCCCGCTCCGGCGGCGTCGGACACCGCTGGGACTTCGGTGACGGCACGTCCTCCACCGAGATCAACCCGCGGCACACGTACGCGAGGGCCGGCACCTACACGGTCAGGCACACCGTCACGTACGCGGACGGTGAGGTGGTCACCGCGCAGTCGGCCGTGACCGTGGACTGCGCCGCACCGGACACCCGCGCGAACGTGGTCATCGGCGACACGGACACCGGCGTGCCGAACAAGAAGGCCACCGGCGCCTGCACGATCAACGACCTGATCGACGACGAGGGCGTCTGGCCGGACCACGACACGTTCGTCCGGGACGTCACCACGATCACGAACCGGCTGGTCAAGGACGGCACGATCACCAGCCGGCAGGCGGGCGCGCTGACCCGCGCGGCCGCGTCGTCGACGGTCGGCCTGCCCGGCCGGACCGGATACGAGCCGCTGTTCGACGGCACGCCGGAGTCGCTGGCCGGCTGGGAGATGGCGCCGTCGGGCGAGTTCACCATCCAGCCGGACGGCAACCTGCGCTCCGCCGGTGGCCTGGGCATGCTCTGGCACACCAAGGAACTGGGCGACTTCTCGCTCCGGTTGCAGTTCCGCGACCTGGGCACCGGCGAGACCCGCGCGAACAGCGGCGTCTTCGCCCGGTTCCCGGACCCGCGCACGCCGGTCGCGCAACGGCCGGAGTGCGGCCGGACCGGGTCGGCGGCCACGTCACCGGCCTGGGTGGCGATCTACTGCGGCCACGAGATCCAGATCTACGACGGTACGACCGGGGAGCCGCAGAAGACCGGGTCGATCTACAACTTCGACCCGCAGCCGCTGGCCAACGCCGGTGTCACGCCGAAGAACGTCTGGAACGACTACGAGGTCAAGGTGGTCGGCCAGCACTACACCATCATCCGCAACGGCGTGGTGATCAACGAGTTCGAGAACGCGCCGGGCATCCAGTCGTCGCGGGCCGGTGACCCACCGACCGACCTGCGGCAGTTCCTCACCGGACACATCGGCCTGCAGAACCACGGCAACGCCGACGTGATCGAGTTCCGCAACATCCGGGTGCGGTCGCTCTAACCGGACGCGGGGCCGGCCGTCCGGCCGGTCCCGCGCTCACCCAGGAAGGTGCCATGTCCGTACGGAAGATGCTCCGGCGTGCCGGGGTGGGGCTGGCGGCGCTGCTGCTGGTGCTGGCCCCCGGCCTCGCCCCGCCCGCCTACGCTGTCGCAGCCGCCCAGACGCTCACCTGGACCGCGGACGGCGACGTCACGCGGTACAAGACCGCACCGGCGACCGCGGTCGCCGGCGAGACCACGATCGTCTTCGAGAACAGCACGGCGACCGGCAACAACGTCGGGATGCCGCACACGCTGACGTTCGACACCAGCACGCCCGGCTACAACCACGACGTCAACCTCAACATCCTGGCCAACCCGTTCGACGCGACCGGCGGCCTGCACACCGCGACCGTGACGCTGACCCCCGGTAAATACCGCTACTTCTGCACGATCCCGGGGCACGGCACGATGACCGGCGAGTTCACCGTGACGGACGGGCCGGGCGACCCGGACACCACGCCGCCCACGGTCACCGGCGCGCTGTCCGGCACCCAGAACCCGGCCGGCGCCTACGTCGGCAGCGCCACCGTCACCGTCACCGCGGCCGACGACCGGGGCGTCGCCGGCATCGAGTACCAGGTCGACGACACCAGCTGGACGCCGTACACCGCGCCGGTCACCGTGACCGCGCCCGGCGACCACTCGGTGCAGTTCCGCGCCACCGACACGTCCGGCAACGTCTCCACGACCGGGTCGGTGCAGTTCACCGTCGTGGCGCCGGAGCCGGACGAGGACGTCACCCCGCCGGTCGCCACGATCGCGCTGGCCGGGGACCGGGACGACGCCGGCAACTACACCGGCCCGGTCACCGCCACGATCAGCGCGACCGACGACGACTCCGGCGTGGCGACGATCGAGTACCAGCTCGACGGCGGCACCTGGACGATCTACACCGCACCGGTCGTGGTCTCGGCCCCCGGCACGCACATGCTGCACTACCGGGCCGTCGACAACGCCGGGAACGTCGCCGCCGAGCAGATGTCGCACTTCACCGTGGTCGAGCCGGACGAGCCGGACACCACGCCGCCGGCCGTGACCGCCGCGGTCACCGGCACGCGGAACCCGGACGGCGCCTACGTCGGCGTCGCCACCGTCACGGTCACCGCGACCGACGACGGGGGCGTGGCGACGATCGAGACCCAGCTCGACGGCGGCGGCTGGACCCCGTACACCGCACCGCTGCGCATCACCGCGCCCGGCGTGCACGCGGTCGGCTTCCGGGCCACCGACACGTCCGGGAACACCGCGGCCGCGCAGAGCACCGCCTTCACCGTGGTCGCGGACGGCACCGACGACTGCGCCGACTCCGACCTGCGGGACACCGTGATCATCGACGGGGACGACACCGAGGTCCCGAACGCCGACACCGGCAACGGCTGCACGATCAACGACCGGATCGCCGAACGCGCCGGATACCCCACCCACGCCGCGTTCGTCCGCCACGTCGAGAACGTGACCCGCGGGCTCGTCGCGGCCGGCACCCTGACCGACCGACAGGCCGGGACGATCGTGCGCGCCGCCGCGCGGTCCTCCATCGGCGCATAGACAGGAGACCGACGATGAGACGAACCGTCACCCTGGCCGCCGCCACCGCAGCGGCCGTCACCGCGGCCGTGCTCGGCGCCGCGCCGAGCGCCAGCGCCGGCCTGACCACCTACTGCGTCGGCACCGGCGGCGCCGTCACCGTGCCCAACGACCTCTACGTACCGCCGGGCGAGTCCTGCGCGCTCACCGGCACGATCATCACCGGCAACGTGGCCGTCGCGGCCGGCGCGAACCTGGTCGTCGACGGCGGCCGGGTCGACGGGCTGGTCGAGGTCGCGTCCGACGGCTACCTGGACGCCCGGAACAGCACGGTCCGCGGCGACGTGGTGGTCGCGTCCGGCGGCTACGGCGTCTACCTGCAGGACTCGGACAGCGGCTCGGTCACGGTCCGCGCCAAGGGCTCCTCGACGATCAACACGTTCCTGTTCGCGGACGCCTCGACCATCACCGGCTCGGTCAACGCCGCCGCCGGCGACGTCCGCCTGGACCGGGGCACCACGGTCACCGGTTCGCTCAGCACGAACGGCAGCTACTACACCGACCTGCACGACTCGTTCGTCGACGGCGCGCTGTCCGTGCTCAACAGCGGCGCCGGCAGCGTCGTCTGCGGCAGCGCGGTCGCGGGCCGCAGCACGTTCTCCGGCAACGTCGGCGGTGTCCAGGTCGGCCCGAACGGCACGCTGGACAGCTGCGCGTCCGGCGGCTACTTCGGCGCCGACGTCAGCGTCACCAACACCACCGGCGGCGTCACGATCGAGGACAACATCATCAACGGCGCGCTGACCGTGCAGCGCAACACGCCCACGGCCCAGGTCGCGGCGAACAACCGGATCCGCGGCGGCGTGGTCGGCGACCCGGCCGCCCCGTCCGCCCAGCGCCGGGCCGCCGCGGCCGCCGCCGACCGGGACGCCAAGGCCCAGGACCGCGCGGACCGGCGGCACACCGCCGCGGTCGACGAGGCCGAGGCCGCCGGCGCCGCCCGCCTCTGACGGGCCCGTCCGTGACCGGGCGTCCGCCGTGCCGTCGGAGCGGCAGGGCGGACGCCCGCGGTCACCGGTGCCGCGGGGCGGCGGGGGTCACCGGCGCCGCGGGGCGGCCGTGCCGGGCCAGCCCGTGGCGACCTCCAGGTCGTCGTAGAAGATCTCGCTGTCGGTGCGGGGCGCGAACGTGGCGTCCCCGCCGCCGGCGAACGACGAGAAGTACGCCGAGTCCACCTGGTCGCCGTTGCTGACGAACCGCAGCCCGGTCACCCGCGCGGCCCGCACCCCGTCCACCCAGACCTCGATCTCGCCGTCCGCGTTGCCGGCCGTGTTCACCCGGAGCCGCTGGACCACGTTCATCCACCGGTCGGACGGCCAGAACACCTGTTCACCGTCGGTCACCAGGTCGGCCGCGTCACCGTACTGCCCGGCGTGGCCCATCGAGTAGTAGTAGATCGCGGCCCGGCCGTCCCGGCCCCAGATCAGCCGCGAGCTGAACCCGTTCGTCCCGTCGCAGGCCTGCCCGCCGGAGCACGCGGCGCCGCCGGCCAGCCCGAGCCCCACCTTGCCGGCGAAGTTCGTCGTCCCGAAGCTGAACCCGGCGCCGAACCGGACCCACTGCGACACGTGGTACTCCGGCCGCGGCGGCAACTCGAACGGCGCCTGCGCCCCCGACTCCTCCGGCCCGATCCGCCCGGCCGGATATCGCACCCGCAGCGACCTCCGGCCCGAGTGCGCCACCGCGTCGTCGGCCGTGGCCCGGCCGCTCATCCCCAGCTCCCACGGCGTCGCCCAGCCGTCGCCGCGCCACTGTCCCGTGCCGTAGGCGGTCCCGGCCGGGACCCGCTCGAAGTCGGTGACCCGGACGGTCTCGCCGTTCGCGGTCGCCGGGGCGGCGGCCGGCGACGACGGGGCCGGCGCCGGTGCCGTGGCTGACGCGGACGGGCCGTCGCCGAGCCCGGCCCGGAAGCCCGGCGCCGCGGAGGGGGTGTGACTCGGCGGGCCGGCCGTGGCGGCGTCGCCACCGTCCGGCGTCCGCGCGCACGCGCCCGGGCCGGCGAGCAGGGCGGCGGCCAGCGCGGCCAGCGCGGCACGGCGCATGCGACGGTCTCCGATCCTCGACGACGGGATCACGGTACTCACGACCGGGCGCCGCGCCGAACGTGCGGAACGCCGCGCCGCCGGACGTACCGGGGCAGAGGCCGCGCTCGTCGGATGGTCAGGACCCGGCCTCTGCGGAGTCCGGCGGCCCCGCCGTGTCGCGGGCCGAACTGGGAAAACGGACCCGGAGAGCCTTGACCAGCGCGGCCGAGGCGGCGAACGCCGGGTCGGCCCAGTAGTTGGAGTGGCCGCGGACGACCGGGTCGACCGTGTCGCCGGCCACCCGGGTGAACGCCGGGTCGACCAGCGCACGGTCGACGTCCGGGTCCGGTCCGAGGACCGCACCGCCGATCGGGTCGCTGCGCCGGTACAGGTTGCGCCACGGCCACTCCGCCCGCGGGCGGTGGTCGCCGCCCGGGCCGAGGAGCAGCGATCCGGTGCGGTCCAGCGCGGCCGGACTGAAGTACGCCGGGAAGAACCGGCCGTACAGACGGTGCAGCGGGCTGCCGTAGGTGAGCAGCCCGACCGCGCCGCTCACCGGGTAGGTCAGCTGCGCGATCACCGCGGCGCCGAGCACCGAGCCCTGCGAGTGGCAGGAGAGCAGCACCAGACCGCCGTCCCGCGCGTCGCCGAGGTAACTGATCCGGGTCAGCAGGTCGGGCACCGCGCGTTCGGCGTAACACGGCGGGGCCAGCGGATGCACCGCGCGCGGCCAGAACGTCCCGACGTCCCAGAGCATGCCGACCGTACGGCGGAAGTTCGGATTCTGGTATGCCCGCCGCCCCGCCCAGAGCAGCAGCACGACGAAACCACCGGCCAGCACCGTGCCGGCGTCGACCAGCCCGGGCGCGTGCCGGAGCAGCCATCGCGGGTCGCGCAGGAAGAGGGCGAAGCCGCCGGTGACCACCAGCGCGGTGATCGCCAGGAACCAGCCGAGCAGCAGTTGCAGCTGATCGCCGACGGCGGCACGGGCCCAGGTCCGGGCGATCAGCCGGCGCCGCCGGCCCGCCGGGTCCGCGGCCAGGTCGGCGTCGGCGTAGTGGCGGGGGAGTTCGGCGTCGACCCGGCCGGCCGCGCGGTGCACCCGCCACGCACCGGCGGCCGCCAGCAGCAGCGCGACCGCGGCGAGCACCGAGGTCGCCGCCCCCGCGGAGAAGTAGCCGGCCGGCACCACGACGGCGTGCGCGCCGGTCGCGCCGGCCGTCGGGTCACCCAGCATGTCCGCCACCCGGATCCCGGCGCCGGCGGCGGACGCGGCCACGAACCCCAGCGACGCGAGCATCAGCGCGGCGGCGCCCAGACCCCGCCACGCGGCACCGGGCGCCCGGCCGTACAGCAGGACCGCCACCGCGAACAGCACCAGCAGCTGCCCGGCGACCAGGCCCTGGGCCGCCTCGGCGATCATCGGCAGTGACCGGTCCGGGCGCGCGGCGTCCCGGTCCGCGGCCGCGGCCACCAGCACGGCCGCCGCGACGGCGAGCCCGGCGGCGGCCGGCAGCAGACGGTACCGGCCGTCCGCGTCCGGCGGCGGTGCCGACCCGGGCGGCGGGACCGGCCGGCTGCCGATCGACGGCAGGCAGACCAGGACCGCCGCCGCGCCCAGCAGCACCAGCAGCGCGGTCAGCACCGCCCGGGCGGGCGCCGACGTCAGCGGCGCGGTCAGGAACACGCCGGTCACCGCGAGCGCCGCGCCGACGTGCACGTCGCGCAGCCGCCGCACCGGTGCCCGGCCGTTCCACAGCCGGCGGTTCTCCAGCGGCGTCCGGAACGCCTCGACCGGCACCGCCCCGGGCACCTCGGTCGTCTCCAGCCGCGACCAGGTCGACCGGCCGAGCCACCAGAGCAGCGCGACCACCGCGAGCGGCACCAGCGCCGTCACCGCCAGCCGGCGTCCCGGCGTGTCCAGCCAGTCCCAGGTCAGGAAGCGCAGCGCGCAGTCCCGCCCGGCCCGCGCGCACTGCCAGCCCACCAGGTCCATCGCCACCTGCACCGGCACCAGCACGAACGTCACCGTGATCGACAGCGCGAACAGCCGCAGGAGCGCCTCCACGATCCTGCGCACCGCGCCGGACAGCGGCGGCAGCGCGAAGAACGCGACGTTGACCAGCATGAACGGGGTCAGCAGCAGCCACAGTGCCCGCTGGCCGGCCCCGGCGGTCAGCCCACCCCAGAAGTACGCCTCGGCCCGCTCGCCGTCCGTGTCCGCCGCGGCGTCCCGCGACTCCCACCGCCGCCGGTGGAACGCGGCGTTCTCGTCCCCGGCCACCACCGCCACCTGCGCGTGCTGCAGCATCCGGTCCGGCGGGGTGCCGGAGACCCCGTGCACCCGCAGTTCCGTCCACCCCGCACGGCCGTCGTTGACGTATCCGGTCACCGGTCACCCCCGTACCCACCGGTCGTACGCCACCCATGCTGTTCCGGCTGTCCCAGCCACGACAGATCCCACGCCGGGCAAGGACACGCGAATCACGCTTCCGGGGCGCCCCGGGGCCGCGACGGGCCCGCGCCGACGGTCCTTTTAGGACATATGTTCGTGTTGATCGAGAATGTCGTTTCGTGCTCCGGCGTGCGTCGGCCGGCCCGGTCGCCGGGCAGGTCACGTCGCGTCTCGCGGGCGTGCGGGCAGCGTACGCGGGCCTCGCCTGAAGATGATGTCTGTGGAAACATGCTTCCGCCCCGCGCACCGTGTGCGGGCGGACGGGGGAGCTGTGCGACGTTCTACAACGGTGTTCGCCGCCGCGGCCGTGCTGGCCGCCGTGTTGTCGGTGCCGGCCGGGGCGGTCGTCGCGCCGGCGGCGACGGCCGCACCGGCCGGCACCGCCGCGTGCGAGGCGCTCGCGGTGAGCGACTTCGGTGATCCGGAGGCCACGGCCGGGGCGGGTGACGCCGGGACCTGTCACGCGCTGACGCTGACGCCAGGTCGCTATGCCGTCAGCGTCGCCGACGATCAGTTCTTCACCTGGGCGATCACCGACGCGGCGGACGCCACCGTCTGCACCGGATACATCCCGAACCGGGGCTGCGTGATCCCGGCCGCCGGCGACTACACGCTGCGGCTGACGTACAACGGCTGGGGCGGATCGTCCGCGTACCGGGTCGCGGTCGTGGATCTCGGGAGCGCCGGCGGGTGTGCGCCGAGCCGCGCCATCGGCTGGGACCTGCCCGCCCGCACCGGCGTACTGACGTCGCCGTTGCAGCTCGACTGCCTGCCGTTCGACGCGCGGACCGGTGACGTGGTCTTCAGTGCCGCGCAGCCGGACACCTACCTGTTCGACTTCTACCACTGGATCGTGGACGCGACGGGCGCGGACGCGTGCGACCCCGGCTATCCGGGCGACGGCTGCCGGCTCGCCGGTGCCGCCCCGTACCGGCAGATCGTCACGCCGCGTGGGTGGCCGGCCGGCGACGTGCCGCAGGTGCCCTACCGCACGCAGGCCGCCCGCCTGTTCGACCCGGCCGGCTGCCCGGTCGTGACGCCGGGTGCCTACGGTGGCGCGCCGGGCGGTGCGGTCGCGGGCGTCCGGTGCCGGGCCATCACCGTGCCGGCCGCGGGGGACTACCGGTTCCGGATGGTGACCGAGCGCAACAGCGGCGCGTACGCCACGGTCTACGACCTGGCCGGTAACCGGGTCTGCGGCGGGGAGATCTGCACGTTCCCGGCCGCCGGCACCTATGTCGCGGTCCGGGATCCGCTGATCACCGGCGTGGTGATCGACGTGGACGTCCGGTACGCGGCCACGTTCCTGCCGAAGGCGCCCACGAGCGGCTGCGTGACCGTCGCGGACCGCGGCGCGTACCGGGACCGGCTCGACGCCGTCGGCGCGTGGGACTGCCTCCGGCTGACCGCTCCGGCCGGTGCCCGGATCGCCGCCGCGTGGCCGGACGACGCGCCCACCGCCGCGCTGGCCGAGATGCAGGTGGTCGACGCGGCCGGTGCGTGGGTCTGCGACACCGGCCAGCTGGTCAACGAGTCCTGCCTGCTCACCGGCGTCGCGCCGTTCGCGCTGTTGACCAGCGCCCGCTCCGGCACCGCCGGTGGCGACTACGGCCTGACCGTCACCCGGGTCGACCCGGCGGCCGGCTGCACCACGCTGCCGGCCGGCGGCTCCGGCGTCACGGTTGCGACCGGCCCGGACGGCTACCTCGCGTGCCTGACCGTCCCGGCCGGGCACGCCGACTCCGAACAGATCACCTGGACGCGGGTGGCCGGCTCCGGCGACGCCCGGGTCCGCACCTTCAGTCCGGAGGGCTTCCGCCGCTGCCGCACCGTCTCCTTCGCCACCTACACCGTGACCTGCACGCTGCCGGCCGGCGTCAACACGCTGCTGCTCCAGGCGGACGCGCTGCCCGCGGAGTACACGGTCAGCCGCCGGCCGGTCTCCTGACCGGCGATCGACCGGCGATCGACCGGCGATCCGGGTGGGCGTGGCCGGGGACCGGGCCCACCCGGATCTCAACCGGACCAGGAGACGCGGACCGGGAGGCGCAGGGTGTCCGGGGCGGCTGAGGTGAGCAGGTCCATGGCGGCGTGGCCGAGGGCCTCGCCGTCGACGTCGATGGCCGGGATGCCGGGCGCGCCGAGCGCGTCGACGACCGTGGTCTCCGCGCTGACCACGACGTCCTCCGGCACGTGGATGCCGCGGCCGCGCAGCGCGAGCATCAGGCCGAGCGCGAGTGCGGTCGCGTACGGTACGACCGCGGTGGCGCCGGTGCCGAGCACGTCCTCGGCACTGGCGACGCCGGCCGCGAACGTGGCCGGGAACGGGCCGTGCACGCTCAGCTCGACCCCGGCGGCCGCGGCGGCCTCGCGCGCGGACGCGGACCGGCCGGGGTCCTGCCAGGAGCCGGCCGGGCCGCCGAGGTAGGCGATGCGCCGGTGGCCGCGTTCCGCCAGGCCGGCCACCACGGTGCCGATCGCGGTGGCGGTGTCCGCGACCACGGACGGCAGCCCCGGGATCTCGCGGTCGACCAGGACGACCGGCTTGGCCGCGCCGATCGCGCGCACGTGCGTGTCGTCGCCGCGCGGCGCGGCCAGGATCAGGCCGTCGACCTGGGAGGCGAGGCGGGTGAGCGCGGCCACCTGGGCCGCGGTCTCCAGCGGCGCGACCGTCACCGTGAGGTGAAGGTCGGAGGCGGCGGCGCGGGCCTGGGCACCGCCGATGATCGGGGCGAAGAACGCGTTCTCCAGCGTCGGTACGACGAACGCGGCGAGGCCGGTGCGGCCCCGGGCGAGCTGGCTGGCGGTCCGGTTGAGCACGTATCCGAGCTGGTCGGCCGCGGTCAGGATGCGGGTCAGCGTCTCCGGGGCGACCATCTCGGGACGGGTCAGCGCGCGCGAGACCGTCGACTTGTTGTAACCGGCCAGTGCCGCTACGTCGGCCAGGGTCGCCACGATGGGGAGCCTCCAGGTTCGTTACACGCTGTTTACCGGAGCTGGTGCCGCTACATCATCCTCGGCGTCGTAGTCTGCGTGCAACCGGTTGTGCAACCGGTTGCATCAGGCGCTAGACGAAGAAATGGAAGAATGTCCAGAAAAACCGCCATGCTCGTGCTGCCGGGGCTCGCGTTCCTCGCCGCGGGGTTCCTGGTGCCCGCGGTGGCGATGCTGGTCGCGCCGCCGGGCGAGGAGCCCACGGCGGTCCTCGGCCGGTTCGGGGAGATGCTCACCGACCCGTACCAGTTGCGGATCATCGGCCGGACCGTCACGCTCGGCCTGATCGTGACCGGGCTCTGCGTCGGACTCGGCTTCCCGATCGCGTACCTGCTGGCGCGCAGCCGGAGCCGCTGGGGTGGCGTCCTGCTCGCGCTCGCTATCTTCCCGCTGCTGCTCAGCAACGTGGTCCGCACGTTCGGCTGGCTGGTGCTGCTCGGCGCGAACGGCGCGATCGGCAGGCTGCTCACCGCGACCGGGCTGACCGACGACCCGCCGCAGATGCTCTACACGCCGCTGGCGATCGTGCTCGGCCTGACCCAGCTGTTCCTGCCGCTCGCGATCATCTCCTGCTACTCCGCGGTGGCGCAGGTCGACCCGGGGCTGGACGACGCGGCGCGCGGGCTCGGCGCGAGCCGCACCCGGACGTTCTGGAGCGTGGTGGTGCCGCTGTCCGGGCCCGGCATCGTGGTCGCGGCCACGCTGGTCTTCGCCGGCTCGGTCACCGCGTACACCACGCCGTACCTGCTCGGCGGCTCCGGTCAGCGCATGCTCGCCACCCAGCTGTTCAGCTACGCGTCCGTCTCCGTCGACTGGGCCGCGGCCAGCGCCACCGCGCTGATCATGACGATCCTGGTCTTCGCGGTCTCCGGCATCTCCTCGCTGGCCGGCCGCCGGGGAGCGACGTCGTGAGGCGCCCGGTCGCCGCCTCGCTCGCGGTCCTCGGCTACCTCATCATGATCGTCCCGATCCTGTTCGTGGTCGCGACCGCGTTCAGCGCCGGCCGCACCCTCCGGTTCCCGCCCGAGGGGCTCTCGCTGCGCTGGTTCGAGGCCGCGGTCACCTACGACCCGTTCATGGAGTCGCTGGTCTCCAGCCTGTGGCTGGCGCTCGGCGCGACCACGCTGGCGCTGCTGCTCGGCGTGCCGGCCACGATCGCCGTCCACCGCGGGCGGATCCCGGGCCGGGGCCTGCTGGAAGGGCTGTTCCTGAGCCCGCTGATCGTGCCGGAGCTGGTCGTCGGGCTCGCGCTCTACCAGCAGCTGATGATCGGGCTCGGCCTGGACAACCTGACCACGCTGCTGCTCGGCCACACCGCGCTGCTGTTGCCGTACGCGGTCCGGGTCACCGGCGCGTCGCTCGCGCTCGCCGACCCGGCCGTCGAGGAGGCGGCCCGAGGGCTCGGCGCCGGCCCGGTCCGCGCGTTCGTCACGGTCACGCTGCCGCTGCTGCGGCCCGGCATCTTCTCGGCCGCGCTGCTCGGCTTCGTCACCTCGTTCAACAACGTGCCGCTGTCGTTGCTGCTGCAGGACCGCGAGTTCCGCACGCTGCCGGTGACGATGCTCGACTACGTCCAGCAGAGCTACAACCCGCGGATCGCCGCGATGGCCACGCTGATCCTGGCCGCGACCGTCGTGGTCGCCGTCGTCGCGGAGCGCACCGTCGGCTTCGCCAAGATCTTCGGAGGAATCAACCGATGAGCAACGACCTTCCGGCGGTACGGACGGCCGGCGCCACCGACGCGGCCGGCATCGCCGCCGAGTTCATCGGGGTGACCCAGCGGTTCGGCACCTTCACCGCGGTCGACGACATCGACCTGCGGATCCCCGAGGGGAAGCTGACCACGCTGCTCGGGCCGTCCGGCTGCGGCAAGACCACCTCGCTGCGCATGCTCGCCGGCTACACCCGGCCGACGTCCGGCACGATCAGGATCCACGGCGTGGACAGCACCACGCTGCCACCGGAGAAACGCGGCCTGGGCATGGTCTTCCAGTCCTACGCGCTCTTCCCGCACCTGACCGTGGCCGAGAACGTCGGTTACGGGCTCAAGCTGCGGAAGATGTCCACGAAGGACATCCAGCGGCGGGTGACCGAGACGCTGGACCTCGTCGGCCTCGCCCACCTGGGCGCGAGCAAGCCGAAGAAGCTCTCCGGCGGCCAGCAGCAGCGCGTCGCGCTGGCCCGCGCGATCGCGATCCGGCCCCGGCTGCTGCTGCTAGACGAGCCGCTGTCCAACCTGGACGCCCGGCTGCGCGTGCAGATGCGCGCCGAGCTGCGCCGCATCCAGGCCGAGACCGGCCTGACCGTCGTCCTGGTCACCCACGACCAGGACGAGGCGCTGGAGATGTCCGACCTGATGGTGCTGATGCGCGGCGGGAAGATCATGCAGACCGGGGCGCCGCGCGAGGTCTTCGCCCGTCCCGCCAACCGTTTCGTGGCCGACTTCCTCGGCTACGAGAACTTCCTGACCGATCAGTCGAAGACCTTCGTCACGGTACGGCCGGAGCACCTGGCCGTCGGCGCGGACGACACCGGCGATGCGCTCCGGCTGGACGCCACCGTGGTCTCGACCGCGTTCCGCGGCGTGGACCTGCTCGTCACGCTCGACGCGGTCGACGGCGCGGGCGAGACGGTCCGGCTGCTCGCCGACGTCCGGGCCGGCGACGGCGCCGTCCTCACCCCCGGCACGCGCACCACGGTCTCGGCCGGCGGGGCCCACCTCGTACCCCTGCATGATTCTGGAAAGGAATAACTGATGCGCTCGATTCGCCACGCCCTGATCGCGGCCGCCACCGCCGCGGCCGCCACCGCCGCGGTCGTCGCGGCCGCGGCCGGCTGTTCCGGAGGCGGCGACGACTCCACCGACGCCGGCACGCTGGTCCTCAGCACGTTCCCGTTCGGCGTGGAGGAGTTCACCGAGGCGGTCATCGACCCGTTCACGAAGGCGACCGGCATCCAGGTCGAGGTGGAGACCGGGTCCAACGCGGACCGGCTCTCGCAGCTGCAGGCCGCGGGCGGCAAGGCCGGCGCGGACGTCATGCTGATCTCCGACTACTACGCGGCGCTCGGCCAGCAGGACAAGCTGTTCCAGGCCGTGCCGGCCGACCGGGTGCCGAACCTCGAGGACGTCGCCGAGTTCGCGACGGAGGCCGCCTACCAGGGCCCGGCCTACAGCTACCAGCTCAACGGCATCGTCTACAGCACCGAGGCGATGAACGCGGACGCGGCCGCGAACTGGGACGTCTTCGCGGGCGCGCACAAGGGCAAGGTCGCGCTGCCGGACATCTCCGTCACCGCCGGCCAGCTGATGATCTCCGGCGTGGCGGCCAGCTACGGCTCCGGCCCGTACGACGTGGACACGGCCTACCGGAAGCTCGCCGAGTGGAAGCCGGGCGTGCTGCAGTTCTACAGCTCGTCGACCGAGGTGACGAACCTGCTCACGCAGGGCGAGATCGTGGCGGCGGACGCGCTCAACGGGTTCGCCACCAACCTGATCGCGGACGGCGAGCGGGTCGCCTGGGTGCCGCCGGCCAAGGGCCGCTACATGGCCACCAACCGGGCGATGATCCCGGCGACCGCGGCGAACACCGAGAACGCATACAAGTTCATCGACTACCTGCTCTCCGCCGAGGCGCAGACGTCCTCCGCCGAGCTGGTCGGTGACCTGCCGGTCAACCTGGGCGCGACCGTGCCGCAGACGCTCAGCGTGGTCGTCGGCGGCATCGCCACCGACCCGGTCGCGGCCGGCTACGCCACGCTCGACCCGGCCCAGCTCGTCCCGACCCGCAAGGACTGGGTCGACCGCTTCGCCCGCGAAGTCACCGGCGCCTGACCGACCCCCGATGGCCGGGCCCGCTCACGGACGGGCCCGGCCGTTCCATGGAGAACCATGTCTGACATCGCATACCTGCGGTCGATACCCAAGGTGGAGCTGCACTGCCACCTGATCGGCACGGTCCGCGCGAGCACGTTCGCCGAGCTGGCCCGCCGCGCGCGGCTCGACCTGCCGGACACGCCGGAACGCGTCTACGCGGCCATCAACTCGCTGCCGCCGGACCCCGCGCTCTACCGCGACACCCGCATCCCGGTGCCGCAGGGCCGGTCCGCGGACGAGCCCGAGGTCTCCTACTCGCTGTTCCGGGTGTCCGCGTGGGTGATCGAGGCGCTGCGCGACGCCGACGACCTGACCCGCATCGTGTTCGAGGCGTTCGAGGACGCCCACCACAACGGCGTACGGCACCTGGAGATGTCCTTCGACGAGGTGCCGCCGCACCTGGCCGGGCTGGGCTACCGCGGCTCGGTCGAGGCGTACGCCGAGGGCATCCGGATGGCCGAGCGCGCGTTCGGCATGACCGGCCGCCTGCTCGCCGCGATCGACCGCAGCCGTTCCGGCGACGAGGCCGTGGCCCGGGTCCGGACCGTCGTGGACAACCCGCACGAGTACGTCGCCGGCATCGGCCTGGACAACCTGGAGACCGCCGGCCCGCCGGAACGGTTCGTCGACGCCTACCGGCTGGCCGGGGACGCCGGGCTGCGCCGCACCGCGCACTCCTCCGAGCACGCGCCGCTCGCCGCGAACACCGTCACCTGCCTCGACGTCCTCGGTTGCGACCGCATCGACCACGGCTACTTCGTCCTCGAGGACGACGCCGTCGTGGCCCGCCTGCGCGAGCGGCAGACCCCGTTCCTGGTCGCCTCCACCACGTCCCGCCGCTCCTGGCGCCCGTGGCGCCGCGCCTCCATCGCCGCCATGCTCGACGCCGGGCTCAACGTCATCCCGTGCGCCGACGACCCCGGCATGTTTCCCACCAGCCTCACCGAGGAGTACCGCATCCTGCACGAGGACCTGGCCGTACCGCGCGACCGGCTGCACGCCATGGCACTGTCCGGTGTGGACGCCTGCTGGCTGCCGGACGCGGAGAAGGCCGCGCTGCGCAGCCGTTTCGAGCACGAACTCGCGGCGCTCCCCGCCTGACGGACCCCGGATCGCGGCACGGCCGCCGCGGTCGTGTGACCGGCCGCCCACGGCATCGCGGGCGGCCGGTCACACGACGCCACCCCACGCGTGGCGGACGGGTCAGCGGAGGGCTTCGAACCGCGGCACCAGTTCCGCCGGTGCCGGCTGCCGCTCGTTCTCCGCGCGGATCTCCGCCACCGCGCCGCGCAGCGACGCGTCCCGCAACAGGCGGTCGAGCATCGCAGCGTCGATCTCCGCGGTGGAGCCGGCGGTCAGGCCGATGCCGGCACGCGTGACGACGTCGGCGTTGTGGTACTGGTCGCCGTGATGCGGCACGATCAGCTGCGGCGTCCCGGTGGTGACCGCGGCCATCAGCGTGCCGGCGCCGCCGTGGTGGATGATCGCGTCGCAGTGCCGCAGCACCTCGGTGACCGGCACCCACGGCAGTGGCCGCACGTTCGCCGGCAGCGGCCCGGCGTCCCGCGCGGCCGGCATCAGGATGTCCGCGTCGGTGCGTTCCAGCAGCGGCAGCAGCGCGCCGAGCCGGCGCTCGCGTTCCTCCGCGCCCACGATCGTGCCGAACGTGACCAGGACCCGCGGCCGGTCGCCGGCCCGCAGCAGGTCGGCCGGGAGCGTCGACGCGCCGTGCATCGGCAGGTAGCGGATCTGCCAGCCCGCCGGCCCCGGTGCGCGCAGGCTCGGCGGCATGATCTCGATGCTGGGCGCCTGGACCGGCTCCAGACCGCGGTACTCGTCCGACAGTTCCGCGGCGAGGAGCGCGCTGAGGACCCGGCCGTCGATCGGGCCGAACTGGTGCTCGACCGCGGGCAGCCCGGCCTCCGCGGCCACCAGTGGCATCGCGCCCTGGAACGGGTCGTAGAGCAGCACGTCCGGCCGCCAGGCCGCGACCAGGTCACGCAGCGGCTGGAGCATGGTGCGGGCCAGGATCGCGTTCGCCGCGGCCGGGCGGCGCAGGACGCCCTCGACGGTCATCTCCGCGGGCCGCTCGAACCGGTTGCCGGACGGCAGCGAGAGGTAGGCCGCGTCGACCGTCAGATCGCCACCGACGTCGACCTGCGGGAGGCCGGCCACGGCGTAGCCGTCCGGGTTCGCCCCGTAACCGGCGAGCAGGATCTCGTGACCGGCCCCTCGCAGTGCGTTGATCATCGGCAGCGCGGGCAGCAGGTGCCCGGCCTGGGGTGGTGCGGAGTACAGGATGCGCATGGTCGGAAGACGAGCCGGACCGGGTCCGGGTTCACCCGCCGCCGGGCGGATCCACCGGGGCGCCGGTGACCACCTCGTTCTCCTTCACGCAGATCTCCACCACGGCCCCGCCGTCCTGGTTGGTGAGCACGACGCCGACCCAGCCGGTGTCCGGGTAGACGGTCCAGTTGCCGCCGATGCCGGGACCGCCGCCGCCGCGCCCGTACGTCCACTGCCCGTTGATCACATGGGTCGGCATCGTGTACGCGTGGAAGGAGCCGGGCCGCGACCCGGGCAGCTTGGCGCCGGCGAAGATCCCGGCGTGCGGTCGGTCCAGCAGCGTGCCGTCGTGCACCGCCCGGGCGAACCGGACCAGGTCCGGCGCGGTCGCGAACGCGTCACCGGACGCGTGGCCGATGAACGCGCGCCCCGGGTTCCGGTCGCGCGTCTGCTCGTTGACGCCGCCCCGGTCCAGGTGCCGCACCGCGTCGACGAGGGTGCCGTCGGCCTGCAGCATGTACGGGTGCGCGACGCGCGCGTCGGTGAGCCATTGGTCGCGGGTGTAGTACCCGGAGCCGCGCATGCCGGCGCGCGCGAAGACGTGCTCGTGCACGTAGTCCCAGAACGTCATGCCGGACGCCGCTTCGACGATCCGCGCGGCCATGGCGAGCCCGACGCCGGAGCCGGGCAGGTGCCCGTTGGACGCGGAGCCGGGCGGGTGCACCAGCGTGGCCCGCGCGATCCACCGCTCGATGTCCGCGTGCACCTCCGCCCGGCTGTGGAAGACGCGACGCCAGTCGGGCATCGGCGCGTCCATCCCGGACATGCCGGTGAGCAGGTGGTGGACGGTCACCCGGGCGCCGATCTCCGGCTGCACGCCGGTCAGGAACCGGCCCACCGGGTCGGACAGCACCACCCGGCCCTGCTGCACCAGCTGCAGGATCGCCACGGACAGGAACGGCTGGCTGGCCGAGGAGAGGTTGAACGCGATGTTCTCGTGGTGCGGTACGCCCCGTTCCCGGTCGGCCATGCCGTAGGCGCGGGACAGCACGGTCCGGCCGTGGTGCGCGAGCAGGACCACGCCGGAGAACCTGCCCTCGGCGGCCAGCCGGGCCACGAGGCGGTCGTAGGCGCCGCCGGGCCGGGCGTCGGGTGGGATCCGGCCGGGTGCGGCGTGGGCGGTGCCGGTGCCGGTCAGCGGTGCGGCCGCGGCCGCGAGCCCGCCCGCCGCGATCAGCCGCCGCCGGTCGATGCCGCGTGTCGTCTCCGATGTCATGCGTTCACTCAAGACGCCCGCCGGTTGCCAGGGTGTATCCGAAATCGCATACACCGGCGACAGCCGAATCAATCCAGCCTCCTAGGAAGCAGTACGGGACGTGGCGGGCACGCTCTACCGTGGACGGCTCATCCGTGGTGGAGGTGGGCGATGGCCGGGTTCGTGCGGTCACTCCTGTCACCCGACGTCGCGCTGCGCGTCGCGGCCGTCCTGCTGGCCGCGCTGATCGTGGTGCGGTCGCTGTTCGACGGCGTCAGCGGCATCGGCGCGATCGTTCTGGTGCTGGCCTCGGCCGGGCTGTTCTGGGCCCTGGTCCGGCTGGCCACCCGGCTGCGCGCGCTGCTGGCCGAGTCCAGCCCGGAGGCCTCCCGCCTGACGTCGAGGCTGGTCAGCCGCGCCCGGGCCCGGCTGGCCGCCGTGCTGGCGATCCTGGTGCTGGTCGTGCACACCGCGATCACCGGTTACCTGAGCGTGTGGACGATCCTGATCGCCCTGGCGCTGGCCGCGGTCGCCACGCTGCTGAGCCCGGACCTGAAGCTGGTCGCGGTGCTCGGCGGCACCGCCGTGGTGTTCGGCGCCGCGACCGTGTTCCTGGCCGACATCTTCCAGGGCAGCACGGAGGCGCGAGCGCTCGCGGTCTCGCTGGCCGCGATCGTCCTGCCGGTGCTGGTCTCGGACCGGATCGTCGCGACGGTCCGGCAACCCGCGCTGACCACCACGCACCACGCGATCCTGGCCGTGCTGACGCTGCTGATCGGCTTCCTCGGCTGGACCCGGTCGGAGTGGCTGCCGGGCGTGACGCACGGCTGCTACACGCTGCCCACCTGGACCTGGTCGCTGCCCGTCTCGACCGGCATCACGACACTCCGCGCCACCCCGGACGGCCGGCGCTGCTACGGCCTGCTGGACACGCCGGAGCCGGGCGTGTTCGCGGCCCGCGCGTTCGGCCGCGACCCGGACACGATCGCGTTGCAGCGGCGGATCCTCGAGCTGAACGAGCCGCTGAAGGACGGCGACCTGACCGTGGTCTGGCTCGGCGCGCTGTCCTGCGACCCGCTGCCGGCCGACCCGGCGCGCTGCGCGGACGGCCGTGACTACCCGTCCGAGCGCGACCAGCTGCGCGCGCTGATGTTCGCCCAGACGCACTTCGTCGCGACCGAGGCGCGCAAACGCCTGCACGTGGTGATCGCGGACGCGACGCAGGACGTGGCGCACGCGGACGACGTCGCCGAGATGATCATCGCGCGGCGGGATGTGCTGGGGGAGCGGCTGGTGGTGATCGGCGGCGGCGACTCCCGGGACGTGACGCAGCGGGCGATCAACCGGCTGCTGGACGCGCAGATCCCGTTCATCGCGCCGAACCTGCTGGCCGACCTGGGCGAGCCGGACGCGCCGTTCGTCAACCGGCCCGGCTATCTCCAGCTCGCCGACGCGAACCGGGCGTACGCGACGGACGTGGTGGACCGGCTGTCCTTCCCGGACGGCTACCGCCTCGACGTCTACGCGGTGCCGAACCCCACGGACCAGTACACGACATCCCTGGTCAACGACCTGCTGGCGGTCGTCGGCGAGCGGAACGACCCGGCGACGACCGCCCGGCACGTGACCGCGCTCGACCGGATCGACGCGTCGGTCTGCCGGGACGGCGACCGGCCGACCGTGTTGTACTTCGCGGACCGCTGGACCCGGTTCGCCGAGTTCGTCCAGCGGGTCAACGAGGTCTGCGGCCACTCCAGGCCCCGGCTGGTGATCGCGGACGTGTCGGTGAGCCGCTTCATGGCCAACAACCAGCTGCGCGCGGTCAGCAACGCGGACTGGCCGGTCGACTACCACGTGGGCGGGCCGTCCTGCGCCCAGCTGACGGAGGAGACCCTGCGGCTCATCACCGCCCAGGTGTACGCGTCCCGCGACTGGGCCGGGCTGGCGGAGAACGAGCCGTTCGCCTGCGCGGACCGGGACCCGGCGGTGCGGGAGACCGGCGAGCTGCTGGACGCGTGCCCGCTGGACGCGGCCGTGAAGCTGGACTGCCGCGCGAACGACCTCGGCACCTACCTGATCCCGGCCTGGGACGCGGTGTTCTTGGCCGACGCGATGCTGCCCGCCGCCCGGGGCCCGCTGACCGACCTGCGGGTGACCGCGCTGCCGCTCTCCACGGACGACGACGGGGACGGCCGCGCCGACGAGGCGAGCGTGGAGCGGGGCCGGTTGCTGGCGCCGACCATCGACATCCGGATGTGGCACGCGGATCCGCTCAACGACCCGCGCCGGGTCTACGAGCGGCCGAGCGACGCGCTGCTCACGAAGTGAGACGCGCGGCTCACGGGGTGAACAGCAGGATCGTGACGGCCAGCAGCACGACGCCGAACACGGCGTAGACGGCCGGCAGCAGCACGCCGGTCACCCGGCCGGTGCCGAGCGCGGACCGCCGGGACAGCGCGACGACCAGCGGCAACCCCACCAGATAGCAGGCCTCCAGGGCCCAGGCCACGCCGGTACGGACGGCGGCCCCCGCACCGAACGCGCCGGCCACCCAGCCGCCCAGCAGGTACGGCCAGCCCAGCGCGAGCACACCGAGGCAGAGCGCGGCCACCGCGGTCCCGGCCCATCGCAGATTCGTCATCGTACCCACCGTCAGCTGTAGAGGTCGCGGCCGTAGCGAGCGGCCAGGTCGCGGTAAGCGGCGGCGAACCCGGTGTCCAGGCTCGCCGGGGTGGACGGTGCGGGCGCGCCGAGGTCGTCCAGGGCCGCGCGGGTGCGGCGGGCCGCGTCACCGAGCTCCATCTCCCGGATCAGCCCGGCGCCGGTCTCGGCCGCCACGCGCAGCGCCGTGAGGTGCCGCCGGACCTGACCGTCCAGATCGGACCAGAGCGCGTCGGCGCGTTCGCCCTGGGCGCGCGCGGCGAGCACGGCCGGGCTGTCCGCCGGCAGGTTCGCGTCGCTGTGCCGGTCCAGGCCGGCCCAGATCTCGCGCAGCCGCTGCCGCTGCACGAGCAGCGCGGCCAGCTCCTCGATCGCGCGGCCGAGCGCCCGTGCGCTGTCGCCGGCCGGCAGTGCCACCCGGTGCGCCCAGACGCGCTCGGCCAGCCGGACCGCGGTGTGCAGGTCGTCGCGGTCCTCGTCCGCGGTGAGCACGTGCGCCGGGCCGGGCGCGCGCACCAGCCGGGCCAGCCGGTTGGTGCGCCGGTAGGCGACGCCGAGCCAGGCGAACGCGCCGAGCAGCGCAACGCAGCTCACCCGGGCCGCGTCCGGCAGGTCCAGCACCGTGAACACGGCGCAGAGCAGCCCCAGCCCGAGCCCGGTGATCACGCGCCCGGCCAGCGCGTCACCGTGCCGGCCGAGCCGGGCGCCGGCCGGCAGCCGCACCTCGGTGATCCAGCCGCGTCGCACGCGCTTGCCGCCCGGCACCGCCACCGGGCGTGCGCAGACGACCGTACGATCCGGGTCGGTGAGCAGGTAGGTCTGTGACGCCATCGGAACCTCCCGCCGCGGTCGTCGAACATGGGTTCCGGTCCATCGGCGTCCACGCCGTACCCGCGAGGGGTTGTGCAACCCCCCACAGAATTGCCTGGAAACCTCAGGAGGGACCGGGCCTGGTCGGCACGCGGCCGGCCGCGGAGGACCTGATCGGCGTGCCCGAGCTGCGGGACGGGCGCAGCCGGTTCGCGCCGCCGGAGACGATCGCCCGCGACGAGCCGTACTGCCTGTTCCTGGACGAGCTGCACGCGTCGTCGCCGGACGTGCGGAAGGCGTTCTACTCGCTGATCCTGGACCGGCGGATCGGGGCGTACGAGCTGCCGAAGGGTTCGATCGTGATCGGCGCCGGCAACCGGTCGACGGACGGCGCGCTGGCCCGGCCGATGGCGAGCGCGCTGGTCAACCGGCTGCCGCACGTGCACCTGCGGGCGGGCGTGGACGACTGGCCGGCCCGGGCCGCGACCGTCGGCATCCACCCGCGCCTCCCTGACCGAGGCCGGTGGGGGAGCGCGGAAGCCGTGGGCGCGCGGTCCGGGTGCGGCGGGAGCACGCGTTCCGCACGCCGGCCGCGTCCCGGCTGCCGTTCACCCCGCGGGGTCCGGTGTTCGAGGTGCGCTGACCGCGCCGGCGACCGTGGCCAGCCGCAGGCGGGTCTCGTCCTCGCTGCCCGGCATCGCGGTCAGCATGACGATCTTCAGCTCCGCGTCGCCGTCGGTGAGCACGTCGCAGTCGACCGTGATCGGGCCGGCCACCGGATGCTCGATGATCTTGTGTTCCTCGCGGTGCGCGCCGACCGCACCCTCGGCCCAGAGCGCGGCGAACCGCGCGTTGCCCGCGGTCAGCGTGCGGATCAGGTCGTGCAGCCGCCGGCTCCCCGGGAACCGCCCGGTGGCCCGCCGCAGGTCCGCCACGATCGCGGGCTGCACCGAGCCGCCGGTCAGCGAGACCACCGGCCAGTGCGCCAGGCGCGGCGCGGCGCCGTCCGGCGGGAAGACGTCGCGGGCGAAGTTGCGCAGCTCCGGCCGGACCGGTGCCGGGTCGCCGACCAGCGCGGCCCACGGCCGGTTCCACCGGATCAGCCGCCAGTCCGCGGCGAACACCGCGACCGCGCCGTGGCCCATCCGGTGCACCAGGCGGTGCAGGCCGGGCGGGATGTGGTCGGACACCTCCGCGTCCGGTGGCGGCACCAGCCGGGCGAGCCGGTGCAGGTGGTCACGCTCGTCGCGGGTGAGTTGCAGCGCGCGGGCCAGCGCCGCGACGACCTGCGCGGACGGTGTGACGAACCGGCCCTGCTCCAGCCGGACCACGTAGTCGACGGAGATCCCGGCGAGCTCGGCCAGCTCCTCCCGGCGCAGGCCGCGGGCGCGGCGCGCGTGCCCGGTGGGCAGCCCGGCGGCGGCCGGCGAGAGCCGGTCGCGCCACTGCCGCAGGGTCGTGCCGAGCCCGGATGTCATCCACCGATTGTGCCGCGCCGCCGCGTACCCGAGGTGGTAAGGATCTTCCCTGGTAGGCGCCGTGGGCCGGGCGTTCGATGAGCGCATGACGATCACCTTCATCACCGGGGCCAACAAGGGCCTCGGACGCGAGACCGCCCGCCGCCTGATCGAGGCGGGCCACACCGTGCTCCTCGGCGCGCGCGACGCCACGGCCGGCGCGGCCGCCGCCGCGGACCTCGGCGCCCGGTTCGTCCGGATCGACGTCACCGACGAGGCGTCCGTCGCGGCCGCGGCGGACGACGTGGCGCGGCACGAGGGGCACGTCGACGTGCTGATCAACAACGCGGGCGTGCACGGCCCGTTCGGCGACCCGAGCGGCCTGACCGGCGCGGCGGTGCTGGCCGTGCTGGACGTCAACGTCGCCGGCCCGGTGCGGGTGACCACCGCGTTCCTGCCGCTGCTCGGCCGGTCGGCGGACCCGGTGGTGATCAACGTGAGCAGCGCGATGGGCGACCTGGTGGCCACGCACGACCCGGCGCGGCCGGAGTCCGGCGCGCTGGTACCCACCTACGCCGCGTCCAAGGCCGCGCTGACGATGCTGACCACGCAGTACGCGCGGGCGCTGCCCGGCGTCCGGATCAACGCGGCCGACCCGGGTTACACCGCGACCGACCTCAACGGGCACACCGGCCACCAGACCGTCACCGAGGGCACGGACGCGGTCGTCGCGCTCGCGACCGAGGGACCGGGCCACGGCTCCGGGCGGCTGGTGTCCCGGCACGGGGAGATCACCTGGTGAGACAGTGCTGCTCGGAAAACCATCCGAACGGCGTCAAATCACCTTCGTCGCGGTGATTTTCTGGATCTTGTGATCCGCGCGGGGCCGCGCTGCGTACCTCCTGCCGACGGCCTCTCCGCTGGGGGCCCGGCAGGGGGTAGAGAGAACAGTGGCGCAGGGACCGCCGACGACCTCGTGGGTACGGTACGACGACGCCGGAGGCGGCGCACGTCGTGGCTCCCACGAGGCATATGACGACCAGCCCGGCTACGACCCGGCCGCCGAACGGGGCGGCTACGGGGAGCGGGCCGGCTACGAGGAGCGGGGCGGCTACGACGAGAACGGCCGCTTCGAGGCCCGCCGGTACGACCAGCCGGCCGCCGCCTGGGAGGCCGGCTCCGGCGCGTACGCGCAGACCGGCACGCAGCAGCCGTGGCGGCGCCAGCCGCAGGACCTCCACGACGAGCCCGCACCGGCGCGGTCCCGCCCCCGCGCGGTGGCCACCGGCGACGGCGACGAACCGGACAACCCCTTCACCGGTAACCGTCTCTTCACGGTCCTGCTGTTCCTCGGCGGCCTCGGCACCAGCGTCTCGCTCTGGGTCTTCGACACCCAGCCGGGCGCGGTCAACGACCTGCCCACGCTGATGCTCGCGATCGGCCGCGTCACCGGCCTGATCGGCGGCTACCTGCTCTTCATCCAGCTGCTGATGATGAGCCGGGTCTCCTGGCTGGAGGACTGGGTCGGCTCCCGCGACCTGCTGCGCTGGCACCGCGGGCTGGGCACGTCGCTGTGCGTCTTCGTGATCGCGCACATCGTCTTCATCGTGTACGGGTACGCGCTGCTCGCCGAGACCGACGTGATCACCCAGACCTTCACGATCATCACCACGCTGCCGAAGATGGTCGAGGCGCTCGCCGCCACCGTCATCATGATCTTCATCGCGCTGATCTCGATCCGCGGCCTGCGCCGGCTGCTCTCCTACGAGCTCTGGAAGGGCCTGCACCTCAGCGCGTACCTGGTGCTGCTGCTCGGCTACGGCCACCAGGTCGCGGTCGGCGCGGACCTCAGCGGCCGGTTCGCCTCGGTCTTCTGGCCCGGCCTGACCGCGCTGGTCATCTCCGCCGTGGTCTGGGGCCGGATCGTCGAGCCGCTCTGGATGAACCTGCGCCACCGCTTCGAGGTCGTCGAGGTGGTCAACGAGGGCCGGAACAGCTTCTCCGTCTACGTCGACGGGCGCGGCCTGGACCGGCTCGGCGCGCGCGGCGGGCAGTTCATGCGCTGGCGGTTCCTGACCGGCGGCGCCTGGTGGCAGTCGCACCCGTTCTCGCTGTCCGCCGCGCCGAACGCGCAGTGGCTGCGGCTCACCGTCACCGCGGTCGGCAAGTACACCGAGCGCCTCGCCGAGCTGGAACCGGGCACCCGGGTGTGGCTGCAGGGACCGTACGGCACGTTCACGGCGGAACGGCGCACCCAGCGGAACGCGCTGCTCATCGCGGGCGGCAGCGGCATCGCGCCGATCCGCGCGCTGCTGGAGGAGATGCCGTCCGGCACCACCGTCATCTACCGGGCCAGCCGCCAGGACGAGGTGGTCTTCCGCGACGAACTGGAGGAGCTGGCGGTCCGGCGCGGCGCCCAGGTCTTCTTCGTCGTCGGCGGCCGCAACGAACCCGGCCCACGCCGGCTGTTCACCACGAGCGGCATGCGGGAGCTGGTGCCGGACGTGTCCCAGCGCGACGTCTACCTGTGCGGGCCGCCCGGGCTGGTCGACGCCGCGGTCGACCTGCTCCGCGAGCTCGAGGTGCCGAACGCGCAGATCCACCTCGACCCGTTCGAGTTCTGAACCGTCCGCACGCGCTTCGCGTACCCCCTGATGACCGTGATTGTTGATGTGAAGGAGATCCTCGGTGCGACGCAGTACGGCAGCAGTCTTCGGCACTCTGGCCGGCGTTGGCATGATCTTCGGCGTCCGGATGGCGGCCCCCACACAGATCGTCCCGGTCGCCGAGGACGCGGCCGCTGAGGCCCCCGCGGACGCGCCCGCTGAGCCGGACCAGGACGATGCCGGTGGCGCCCAGCCGGACGACGAGGGCGACGCCCCGGCGGACGGCGACGCCCCCGCGGACGGCGGCGGTGCCGGCGGGCTCACCGACGGCGAGTTCCGCGGCACCGGGTCCAAGTACGCGTACGGCACGATCCAGGTCACCATCACGGTCGAGGACGGCAAGGTCTCCGCGGCCGACGCCACGTACCCGACCGGCGGCGACAGCGCCACGATCAACCCGCCGGCGATCGAGAAGCTCAACGAGTCCGCGCTGACCGCGGAGAGCGGCGACGACGTGGACGCGGTCTCCGGCGCGACGCTCACCACCGAGGCGTACCGCAAGTCGCTGCAGGCCGCGCTGGACAAGGCCGCGGGCTGAGACCGTGCGCCACGTCGAGATGGTGATGGGCACCGCGGTCAGCATCGAGCTGGCCGCGGACCGCCCCGCACCCGAGCTGCGCGCGCTGATCGGGGACGTGTGCGGGTGGCTGCACGAGGTGGACGCGCGGTTCAGCACGTACAAACAGGACAGTGAGGTCAGCCGCATGCGCCGCGGCGAGCTGACCTCCACCGGCTGCCACCCGGACCTGCGCCACGTGCTCGGCGCGTGCGCGGACCTGTGGCGCGCCACCGACGGCTACTTCGACGCGTACTACGGCGGCGTGCTCGATCCCTCCGGTTACGTGAAGGGCTGGGCGGTCGCGGAGGCGTCCCAGCGGCTGGTGGACGCCGGCTGCCCCACCCACTTCATCAGCGCGGGCGGCGACATCGCGGCCCGCGGCGACCGCGTCTGGCGGGTCGGCGTCCGGCATCCGTGGGACGAGACCAAGGTGGCGTGGAAACTCGCGGTGCGCGACGCGGCGGTGGCCACGTCCGGTACGTACGAGCGCGGCGGTCATGTGATCAACCCGCGGACCGGCAAACCGGCGCGTTTCCTGCGCTCGGTGACCGTGACCGGGCCGGATCTGACGCTCGCGGACGCGTACGCCACGGCCGCGCTGGCGATGGACCGCGACGGCCTGCGCTACCTGGAGAAGCTGGCCACCGACGGGTACGAGTCCGCGGCCGTCACCGAGGACGGCCGCGCGTTCACCACCCCCGGCCTGCCGGTCGCCACGTAGCCGCCGGCCGATCTTGCGGGTTTTCCGCGGCGCCAGGCGGGAAACCTGATCGGCATGCAGCCTTCACACACACCCGCCGACTTCCCGACCGCCCCGCCGCGCTACACGCCGCCGCACGACACGCCGCCGGCCACCACGGTGCAGGGCGGCGCGCCCCTGGACGGCGCGCCCGTGGGCGAGGCGCCGATCGGGACGGCCTCCGCCGGCTATCCGGCCGCCGAGGCCTCCGCCGCCGGCTTCGCGCCGGTCGACGACGCGCCCGTGGAGGCGCTGCCGATCGCGCGGGTCAACGTCGGGATGAGCGTCGTCGACTCGCTCGGCGACGCCGTCGGCACGGTCACCGCGGTCCAGATGCCCGGCACCGACGTGCGCCCCGACGTGGCCGCCGGCATCGCCGAGAACCTGGTCAGCACCGGCTACCTGCGCATCGACGCCGAGGGCCTGTTCACCACGGACGTCTACGCCTCCGGCGACCAGATCGCCACCTCCACCGAGGGCGAGCCCGGCGTCGTCACGCTGAACGCCTCCCACGACGACCTGCACCGCGCGGCCTGACGCTGACTCACCGGTATCCCCGACCGGCTCCCGGCGGCCGGATGCCACCGGGGCCGGCGGCCCGTGATCCGGACCGCCGGCCGGCGAGCGTCACCCTCATAACCCGACCGCATGGACCCCCGCGTAGTCACGCTTGACGATGTCAGCCGCCTCCGGCTGCACACGACAAGTCTGGGCAGCGCTCACCTCGGACGGCGTCCTGAGGACCCACGAGGTCCCGTACAACTTCTGGAGCCGTTCCGGCGACTGGATCAGACGATGTGGCACTGCGACGCGAGCAGCCAACCACCACCGTGGGCCCGGCTTCGCCGGCCAGGCTTCAGCATCCTCCCAGGGCTTGTGAACCGGCTTCGACCCTTCGCCGTTGGGTCGATAGTGCAACTCACGATGTCGAATGGATGCGGCACACAATACGGGCCGGCCACCGCCGATTCGCCCGTCGACAGTTGCCGGCATCCCGAAGGAGGTAGGTCGTGCCAGGAGATCTCGAGTCGGGTTGGACCGACGAACCAACTCGGATGGAGAGGTTTACGAACACCGCGCAGAACCTCGGCAGCTTCATCCTGAGGGCGGTGAAGGAGAACCCGGAGAGGTCTGCCCAATTGGTGTCGTCGGCAGCCACTTTCGCTTCCACGATGGCCAACCGATACGACAAGGGGAGGATTGCCGAGCCGACTGCAGATGTCGCTAACGTCGCCGCGTCCCTCGGTGTCTCCGCGAGCCACGGTGTGCAACGCCGTCGCGAAGGCGTGTTGGAACACCCGGTCTACGTTTCGGCCAGTCTGCTGAGTGCGACCCTGTCGGTCACCCGTGCATGCATAAACTTCGCCGGGGAGACAAACGCGGTGAAGGACGCCAAGTTTGCGATCGACATGGCACAGTTCGCCACTCAGATGGTCAAGTGGGCCTCTGAACCGAAAAACAGGGAGAAAGCTGATCCGCCTACCGAAGAGCAGGCTCGGCACGCTGAGCAACTCAATGAAAGAGCGGTTCGGATGACCCCGCCGACCGGGACTGTCGGCCTTCCGATTCCGGAAGCGGCCATGACGCGTAGCGTAGGGGCGAGTTCCTGGTCCGCCGCATCCGCGCTCGAGGAGGGCACCGCGTCTCGGATTCGTCACCCGTATGCGGATCCGCTTGCGAACCCCCGCGGCAACGGGCAGCGGATGTGAGGTAGAGGATCCGGCCAGACTCGATAGAGTGCTGGCGAGGTCCAGTTCAAACGGTTATCACGGTGTTGAAGGACCGCAGCTCTTCGGTGGTCTCTCGGGCGCAGAGCTCGGATGACCGAACTGAAGAGCTGCGGGCTTTTTGGCCTACGAACGCGGATGCGGGCGGTTGGCTGACCGCATCCAGTTCTCAGTCCGGCGACCGCGTCAGCACTCCAGGCGGTCGCCGGGGGTGACGCCGAGGATGCGGGTGTAGTCGCGGTAGGAATTGACGCGGTTGGCGATGGCGGCGGGCTGGCCGCCGTGGCATTCGAGGACTCCGTTGATGCTGCGGATCGTCTCGCCGAAACCGGAGCCGTTGGTCATCGCGGCATGCGGCGTCATCGTGCCCGCGCCGGATTGCGTCATCCAGAACCACAGCGCGGTCTGCCACGCCACCGACGCGTTCGTCATCACCAGGTCCGGATTGTTCAGCAGGTCGAGGTTCAGCGCCTGGCCGGCCGCGTGATAATTGGTGTTCCAGGACAGCTGGATCGGCCCGCGACCGTGATACGCGCGCTGACCGGCGGGGCAGCCGTACGGCGCGCCGGCGTTGCAGTAGTTGCCCCAGGCGGACTGGTTGATCTCCTCGACGTAGCGCAGGCCGCCACTCTCCTGGTTGACGTTGGCCAGGAACGCGGCGATCTCGCGTTTGCGGGTGGTCTCGTCGCCGGTCTGGCCGAACGCCGGGTACTTCGCCATCGCGGTCATCAGGCCGGCGTACGTGTAGAACGGGATCCGGCCCGGGAAGATCTGGTTGAACGCGGCCTCGTCCAGCTTGCCGGAACTGCCCGGCGGCGGCACGTCCTTGCCGGGTGCCTCCGGCTCGCCGGTCATGAAGTGCGGGAAGAGCATGCGCACCCGGTAGGGGTAGCTGGTGATGTCCGGGACCGGCATCCCGCCGCGGGACTCGACCTCGGCCAGCCCGATCTCGTAGGCCAGCAGCGCCAGCGTGAGCCGGTCGCCGGAAGCCTTGCCGTCGTCGATCAGCTGCTGCACCGCGTCGCCGAGCTCACACAGGTACCGGGCCTGGGCGAAGATCGAGTCGACCGGGTCGCGGGCGGAGGTCTCGCCGTTGTCGTCGTCGTCCTCGCCGAGCCGGTCGAAGACGTCCGGCGGCAGCTGGGAGATGCCGATCTCGCCGTCCGGGCCGGTCGTGGCCGGGTCGAAGCCGGACTCCTCCATGATCTGGGCAGCGAGGATCACCGCACTGATCATCGGGCACTGGCGGCCGGCCTCGCGCAGTGGTTCCACCAGCGCCGGGTCCGGGATGCTCTCCACCGCCAGTTCACTGTGCGGGTCGCCGCCGAGCAGCACGTCGGCGACGAATGGGCCGTTGCTGGCCGAGGGATCCGCGGGCGCGGCCAGGCCGCCCACGCCGATGATCAGGCCGAGCGCGAGTAGGCAGATCAGCGCGAGCACCACGACCGGGAGCAGGCCCAGCACGGCGACGGCGATGCCGATGGCCTGCGTGGCGTCGACGGGTTTGCGCTCGCCCGGACCGGCGCCCTCGGCAGCGGCCCGCGCCGCACGTCGCACGCCCTTTGTGGACATCAGCTCGCCACTTCCCCTCGCCTCGGCCGACAGGGACCCAACGCGGCGCCCGGCGAGCCGGTTCACGGCGCCCGGCGAATCGATCTCGGAACGCAGTGAACCGATGTGAACGGATCCCCGTTGGGTCTGCGTCGCAGGACCGCCGGATGCGGTCACGGCCGCATTCCCGGTCGCTGGAGTCGACAAAGGACAGTCAGGAGGGGAGGACCGGTGCGTGCTGATTCGAATCGGCTCGGCGTCGTACTGACGTCGTCTCTGGTGCTCGTGATCGCATTTCTGGCGATTCCGTCACCGAGTGGTGCGACAGCGTCCCGGGCGGCTGCGCGAGCGGAGCAGTCGGTCCGCATCAAGAACAGTGCCGCGTACTCGGTGAAGGTCTGTATCCGCAGCAAGAACGACCCGCCGGAAACCGATGCCAAGGACTGTGTGGACCACCTGACGTCGCCGCGGTCCAGCACGCTGACCATCGACGACAAGGGCGCCGGTCTGGCCCTCGACTTCTACATCAAGGCAGGTCCGTCCCACAAGGGATACGACGCGACCGGGCGGTCCTGGTGCACGCTGTCCGGGACGGTGCAGGGCGCGAAGATGCAATGCGAGTCGATCGATCGGCCGCCGCCGACCCAGCCGGTGCCGTCGATCGCGGCATTCGACCCGTCCGCGGTGCGGGACGGTGACGATCGGCGCGTCGACATCAATTTGCTCAATCTCCTGGCCTGGAGCGTGTCCGCTTCCGGCGTGGTCGGAATTCTCATCGTCGGGCTGAACATGACGCTGCAGATGCGTCGCGGCGACATGGGATTCGGGCCGGACCAATGGCGGCAGCTGACGATCGTCGGGATCTCCTGCATCATCGCGGTCGCGGTGGCGCCGATCCTCACGTTCCTCGACATAAAACTCCCCTGATCAACACCTGCGAAAAGAGGAAACCGTGTTCTCGATCCACCGCGCTCTCGCCACGTTCGGTGCTTTCCCCGAGGTCGAGGTGCCGTCGCCGGACCGGGGTGGTGCCGCGCCGGCCGACCTGGCGGCCATGGTGACCACCGCGATGAACCTGATCGCCTGGGCCGGCACCGCGGCCGGTGTCGTCGGCGTGCTGATCACCGGCACGATGATGGCCATCTCGCACCAGCGCGGCGAGAGTTCCGAGCACATGAGCCGGCTCGGCCTGGTGCTCGGCGGCTGCATCCTGGTCGCGACCGCCGGCCCGATCGTGGGCTTCTTCTTCAACGCGCCGGGGGCCTAGATGGGCAGCCGGTTCGAGACCGACCCGCCGCCGTACTGGCGGCAACGCAGCTGGCTGGTGCCGGCGGTGTTCTTCGCGGTGCTGCTGATCGCCGGTGCCGGTTTCCTGGTGCTGCGCGACGACCCCGGGCCGGCGCCGCAACCGGCCGGCACGGTGCTGGTCGACGGGCGGCCGGACGGCTGCCGGACCGACGACTCGCAGCAGGACGCGCCGGCCGGGCCGCCCGCGGACCTGACCTGGCGCGAGCTGAACGGCGCCCGGGTGCCGCTGTCCGCGTCGTCCGGCCCGGTCCGTACCGATGGATCGATCCTGTGGTGTTTCGCGCACACGCCGACCGGCGCGGTGATGGCCGCGCACGTCATACCGCGGCAGCTGAGCGGCGGCGACTGGCGCGCGGTGGTGGAACGGCAGGTGGAGCCGGGGCCGGGGCGCGAGGTCTTCATCGCGATGCGGTCGTCCGTCGACGACGCGCCGGCCGCGCGCACCGCGGTGTCGATCGC
Organism: Catenuloplanes niger; assembly: GCF_031458255.1. Lineage (NCBI taxonomy): Bacteria > Bacillati > Actinomycetota > Actinomycetes > Micromonosporales > Micromonosporaceae > Catenuloplanes > Catenuloplanes niger. The sequence goes on along the minus strand of NZ_JAVDYC010000001.1, from coordinate 637,165 downwards.
CGGTTTCGCGCTGGTCGTCTACACGGCGGAGCGCGCGACCGTACGCATGCTGGTCCGGCTCGCCGGGTTCGGCGACGCGGCCGCGGACTACCGGCTCACCTGGTCGGACGGTGACTGGAAGGTGGTGCCGTCCGGCGCCGGCGAGCTGTACACGCCGCTCACCCCGGTCCGCACGTCCGCCGGCTTCATCCTGTGGGAGGCGTGAGATGCCGGACTGCACCAATGGGGACATCGTCTACGTCGGCGCGTTCTCCGGCCTGACCGAACTGTTCGACCAGGGCATCGACGGGCTCCTGCGCAAGATCGCCAGCGCGATCATGAACGCGGCCGCGAGCCTCTTCGGCGAGCTGGCGCTCCGGATCCCGACGCTGTCCCAGGACCCGGAGATCAACCACAAGATCGGCCTGCAGACCAACTGGCTGGTGGTCACGATCGCGGTCGCGTCGCTGCTGTTCGCGGCCGCCCGGATGGCGCTGGAACGACGGGGCCAGCCCGGTGTGGTCGCGATCAAGGGCGTGCTGCGCCTGATCCTGGTCGCCGGCGCCGGGTCGTTCGTGCTCATCCAGCTCGCGCTGCTCTCCGACCGGTACACCGAGCACCTGTTCGAGGCCGGCGTGAAGGAGCAGCTGAAGACGATCGCGTCGTGCGACAACGCGGACATCTCCACGTTCCTGATCATCATCATCGGGCTGCTGCTGCTGATCGCCGGGCTGGTGCACATCGTGCTGCTCTACATCCGGCTCGGCGTGATGGTGCTGCTGGTCGGCACGCTGCCGCTGGCCGCGGTCGCGTCGATGACCGAGTGGGGCTCGTCCTGGTGGCGCAAGCACATCGCCTGGATGACCGCGTGGCTGATCTACAAGCCGGCGGTCGGGCTGATCTTCTACGTCGGCGCCACGATGATCTCCTTCGAGGGCCAGAACGCGGTACAGCAGAAGATCGCCGGCTGCGGCGTGCTGCTGATGGCCGCGGTCGCGCTGCCCGGCCTGCTCCGGCTGGTCGTGCCGGCCACGATGGCGCTCGGCAACTCCGACGGCGCGTCCTCCGCGGTCGCGTCCGGCGCCGGTGCCGCGGCCCAGGCGACCGGCGCGATCGGCTCGGCCGGCATGCGGTACGCGCGCGGCGGCGGCAAGGGCGGCGGCAAGTCCGGCGGCCGGGGAGCGACCGGCGCGGCCGGAGCAACCGGCGGCGGTGGCGGCGGAACCGGCGGCGGGGGCGGCGGCGCGGGTGGCGGCCGCAGCACCGGCCGGGCGATCGCCTCCGGTGCCGGGCGCGTCGCGGCCGGCGCGATCGGCGGTGCCGCGCTGGTGGCCGCGAAGGCATCCACCACCGCCGTCAAGCACGGCACCAATCTGGCCCAGGGCGCGGTGTCCGGCAATCCCGACTGACCGCGACCCGCGACCGACCGCAATCCCAGACTGACAGGGAAGGTGCACATGACCACGGAGGCCGTTGTCCGCCGTACGTACGGCAACTGGCGTCGCCCACGACGGTCCGGGCTCGGGCCGCTCGGCCTGATCGGCACCATCGCCGCGTTCGGCGGCATCGTCGTGGTGCTGCTCGCGTCGCTGATCTCGCTGTCCGCCGCGATGGTGGTGTTCGTGCCGCTGGCCGCCGCGATCGCGCCGCTGGCCGTGCGGACCGAGGACGGCCGCAACGTCTACCAGATGGCCGCGACCCGGATCAGCTGGCGGCAGCGCCGGTCCCGCGGCGAGCACCTCTACGTCTCCGGCCCGCTGTCCCGCCGCGCCGGCGGCCGCTACCAACCCCCGGGCCTGCTCAGCCAGGTACGGATGGGCGAGGGCCGGGACGCGTTCGACCGCCCGTTCGGCGTGCTGCACCACCGCGGCCGCAACCGGTTCACCGTCGTGCTGGAGTGCGTGCCGGACGGCGGCGGGCTGGTCGACCAGGAGCAGGTCGACGTGTGGGTGGCGCTGTGGGGCGAGTGGCTGGCCCGGCTGTCGCACGAGCCGAACCTGAAGGGCGCGTCGGTGATCGTGGAGACCGCGCCGGACTCCGGCCGGACGCTCGCGGCCGAGGTGCTGCCCCGGCTGTCCCCGGACGCGCCGGACATCGCCCGCGCGGTGATGGAGGAGATCGTCGAGCAGTACCCGGCCGCGTCGTCGGAGATGCACACGTACGTGACGCTCACCTACGCGGCGCCGGGCGGCAACAAACGCGACCTGGACGACGTGATCACCGACTTGGCGGTCCGGATCCCCGGCCTGTGCGGCGGCCTGATCGGCGCGGGCGGCGGTTCCGCGGAGCCGCTGTCCGCCGAGCGGATCGCCGAGGTGGTCCGGGTGGCGTACGACCCGGCATCGGTCACCGACGTGATGGAGGCCCGCGCCGAGCACGGCGGCACCGGCCTGGAGTGGGACGACGCCGGCCCGGCCGCGTGCGTGGAGTCCGTCGACTCCTACAGCCACGACTCCGGCGTCTCGCGCACCTGGATGCTGACCATGGCGCCGCGCGGCACGGTCGGCTCCGGCGTGCTGCGCGACATCCTGGAGGCCGCGCCCGGCACCCGCCGCAAGCGCGTCACGCTGCTCTACCGGCCGATCGACCCGGCCACCTCCGCCAAGATCGTCGAGTCGGACCGGCGCAGCGCCCAGTTCATGGCCAGCTCCGGCCGCGGCCTGGTGCAGGCGCGCGCGTCCGCGGAGATCGCCGCGGCCGAGCAGACCGCGGCGGAGGAGGCGTCCGGCGCCGGGCTGGTCGAGTTCTCGCTGCTGCTGACCGTGACCGTGGACGCGCACGAGGACCTGGTCGACGCGAACGTGACGGTCCGCAACCTGATCGCCGGGTCGCGGCTGTCGATGCGCCCGGCCGACCGCATGCAGGCGGCCGCGTTCACCTGCTCGCTGCCCGCGGGCGTCCTGCCGTGGGAGTACACGCTGATCCCGCACGAGCTCCAGGAGGCGCTGTGAGAACGTCGTACCTGGGTACCGGCTGGCGCCGGGGCGCGTCCGGCGCCCGCAACGCGCTGCCGGTCCTGGAGATGCCGGACCCCGGCGAGACGGTCGCGAGGCCGAGACGCAGCAGCGGCGCGGTGCCCACCCATGGCTGGCCCGGCTCCGGCGGCGGCCGCGTCGGCTACGTCGACCCGCCCACCATGTGGCGCGCCACCACGGTCCAGGCCTGCGGGCTGTGGCCGTTCTCCGCCGGGTCCGGCGCGCCGATGAGCGGCGTGCCGCTGGGCCAGCACCTGGCCACCGGCGCGACCGTGTGCGGCGACCCGCTGTCCTGGTTCATGCGTGCCCGGTACATCTCCAACCCGTCGCTGTTCATGCTCGGCATGCCGGGCCTGGGCAAGTCCACACTGGTCAACCGGATCCTGATCGGGCTGGCCGCGCAGGGCGTGACGCCGCTGGTGCTCGGCGACCTCAAACCCGACTACGCCGACACGGTACGGGCCCTGGGCGGCCAGGTGATCTCGATCGGCCGCGGCGTCGGCGGCCTGAACGTGCTCGACCCGGGCGCGATGGGCGCGGCGGCCCGGCGGATCGGCGGTGCGGCCGGTGAGGCGCTCGCGGCCGAGGCGGACGGCCGGATCCTCAACATGGTCGCGGCGCTGCTCACCATCGTGCGCGGCCAGGCCGTCGGCGACCACGAGCAGGCCGTGCTCGCGGCCTGCCTGCGGCACCTGCGGGAACGCGCGGCCGGGCGGGCGTACCTGCTGCCGGACCTGCTCACGGTGCTGACCGAGGGCCCGGAGCCGGTCCGCGCGGTCACGCTCGACCGCGGCCAGGAGACCAGGTATCGCGACGCCGTCGACCCGCTGCACCGGTCGCTGCTCGGCATCCTGGACGGGCCGCTCGGCGGCACGTTCTCCGCCAGCACGTCCACCCACATCGACCCGGACGCGCCCGCGGTCTGCATCGACATCTCCCGGATCGGCGAGTCGGACACCCAGCTGACCGCGGCCGCGATGCTCGCCGCCTGGTCCGACGGGCTGGGCACGGTCGCGGCCGCGCACGCGCTCGCGGACGCCGGGCTGGCACCGCGGCGCTGGTTCTTCACCGTGCTCGACGAGCTGTGGCGCCCGCTGCGCGCCGCGTCCGGCATCGTCGACCGGATCGACGCGCTGACCCGCCTGAACCGGTCGCTCGGCCTCGGCGACGCGAAGATCACCCACACGCTGAAGGACGCCGAGTCCGTCGGTACGGACGCGGACCGGGCCAAGGCGCGCGGCTTCGTCGAACGCGCCGGCATGGTGGTCTGCGCCGGGCTGCCCAAGTCCGAGATGGAGGACCTCGGCCGTACCGTCGGACTGTCCCGCCGGGAGATCGAGCTGGTCTCGTCCTGGTCGTCGCCGCCCGGCTGGGCCGCCACCGGCGTCAACGACGAGCCGCCCGGCCGCGGCCGCTTCCTGATCAAGGTGGGTGGGCGGCCGGGCATCCCGATCCGGATGACCATCACCGACGCGGAACGGCTGCTGCACGACACGAACACGCGCTGGGTGAAGAACGGTGAGGCGGACCGCCGGGCCGAGGCCGCGGCGGCGGTCCGATGAGGGGCGCACGGCCCGGCAACGAGACCGGTGTCGCGGTGATGGCGGTCGTGGCGGCCGGGCTCGGCGGCTACGGCCTGGTCGCGGCCGGTGGCACGCTCGGCGTCGCCGCGGCCGGCGGTGGCTGGCGCCCGCCGCCGTTCTCCGCGGACGCGCTGGTCACCCTGACGCAGCGGGGCCCGGCCGCGCTCTGGCCCGGCGCACCCGGCTGGGCCGTCTACGGCGGCATCCTGCTGATGCTGGCCGTGACCGCCGCGGTCGGATTCGAGGTGATCACCCGGCTGCGCCCGCGGGAGAAGAAGGGCGGCGGGCTGGCCACCGCGCGGGACCTGGCCGCGTTCCTGCCGAAGGCGGTCACCGAGCGCGCCCGCGGGCTCCGCCCGTCCCTCAGGGGCGTCAAGGACCCGCGGCCGGACCAGACCGGCAACCTGCTCGGCGACCTGCACCCGGCCGGACCGGAACTGCGCTCCTCGTTCGAGGACGTGGAGCTGGACCTGATGGCGCCGCGGGCCGGCAAGTCCACCGGCATCGCGATCCCGCGGGTGCTGCGCGCCCAGGGCCCGGTGCTGCTCACCTCGAACAAGTCCGACGTCTACGCCGTGACACGGGCACAGCGCGAGGCCGTGGGTACGGTGTGGACGTTCGACCCGCAGGGCATCGCGCACACCCGGCGCGCCATGTGGTGGAACATGCTCTCCGTCTGCGTCACGATCGAGGGCGCGCGCCGGCTCGCCGGTCACTTCGTCGCCTCGATCAACGACGACACCGCGAAGAAGGACTTCTGGATCTCCGCGGCGCAGAACACGCTCACCGCGCTGTTCCTCGCGGCCGGCCGCAGCGGCGCGTCCGTCACCGATCTGCTCGGCTGGCTGGCCGACCCCGCCGACCGTACCCCCGTGGATCTGTTGCGGGACGCCGGCCTGCCGGCCATGGCAGATCAACTGCAGGGCACGGTACGCGGCGCGGTGGAGACCCGGGACGGCATCTACGAGACCGCCCGGCAGTGCGTCTCCTGCCTGCTCGACCCGGAGATCCTGGCCTGGGTGACGCCGGACCCGTTCACGCCGGAGTTCCGGCCCGACGCGCACGTGCTCCACAAGGACACGCTCTACCTGCTGTCCAAGGACGGCGGTGGCTCGGCCGCCGGGGTCATCGCCGGGCTCGCCGACTCGACCATGCGCGCCGGGGTGCAGGCCGCGGAACGGATGGGTGGCCGGCTCGACCCGCCGATGACCGCGGTGCTGGACGAGGCCGCGAACGTCTGCCGCATCTCCGACCTGCCCGACCTCTACAGCCACCTCGGCTCGCGCGGCATCAACGTGGTCACGCTGCTGCAGAGCTACCGGCAGGGCGCGCGGGTCTGGGGCGACGCCGGGATGGACGCGCTGTGGAGCGCCGCCACCATCAAGCTGCTCGGCGCCGGCCTGGACGACGCGGACTTCGTCGACAAGGTCGCCCGGCTGGTCGGCCAGCACGACGTCAAGACGCTCAGCACGTCGCACGGCCGCGACGGGAAATCCCGGTCGACATCGTACCGGCAGGAGCAGATCCTCCCGGCCGACCGGATCCGCGCGCTGCCGAAGGGAACCGCGCTGCTGCTCGCGACCGGGGTCCGCCCCGCGCTGATCCGGCTGCGGCCCTGGTTCAAGGAACCGGACGCCGGGCCGATCTCCGCCGCCGCCAAGGCCGAGGAACGCGCGATCACCGACCGCGCGACCGGCGTCACCAGCCCGATCGAGGAAGGACCGTTCCGATGACCGCCGAGGCACCGCCGGAGTCCCCGTTCATCCTGTTCATGGCGGAGCCGATGTTCTCCGAGGAGCTCAGCCGGCTCAAGACCTGGGTGCACGGACTGCTGCTCCCGGTGTACGGCCGGGAGGTGAGCACCGCGCTGCCCTGGTGTCCACAGTGGTGGGAACACCTGGAGGCGGTGGCCCGGCTGCACGCGCTGTGGCTCGCCTGGCAGGACGCGAACGCGCCCGGCGCCGCGCTGCAGTCGCTCTCCGCCTGGCACCGCGACCACCTCAATCTCACGCTGCCGGTGCTGCGCGACCCGTCCGGCCCGTTCGCCGGCTGCAAGCGCGGCAGCCACCGGCTCAAGGACGTCCCGTACACCGACGGCGTCCAGGCCTGACCGGTCCCGTGCGGCCGTCCGTGAAAGGAGGAGGTGTGCCGTGCTGATCGACCATCCCGTCGCCGAACTGCTCGGCGTCTATTACCTGGACGCGCTCCCGGACGCGCAGGACGGCGAGATCGAGGCGCACCTCGCGGTCTGTGCCGCATGCCGCGGCACCGCGGACGAGATCGTCGAGCTGGTCGCCGCGCTGGCCCTGGTCCGCGACGAGCACCGGGCCGGGCTGCTCGACGCGTTCGGCGTGCTGCACCGCGACCGGGACGCGCCGCCGCCGTCCGCGTTCGCGCGGTTCGCGCCGATGCCGGTGGCGACGCCCGCGGACGACCTGATCGAGGACCTCGCGGCCACGCCGGACGTCGGGCCGCTCGTCCGGGCCGGCCGGCTCCGGCGCCGGCCGCGGGACCGCGGCCGGGCCCGCGCGCTCGCGGCCACCGGCACGCTGTTCTGCGCCGCGCTGCTGGTCGCCGGCCTCGCCGTGACGTCACTGGCCCGCGCCGGGGACACCCCCGGCGCGGCGGGCCCGTACGTCACCGCGGCCGCCACCGGACGGGCCGGCGGCGTGTCGCTGTCCGTCGTGGTCAGCGAGCCGGTCGCCGGCGAGTCGCTGGTCGCGGCGACGGTCAGCGGCCTCGACCCGGACGAGCCGTACCAGTTGCACGCGACGACCGCGGACGGCCGGACCGCACTCGTGTCCACCTGGGTGGACACCGGCCGGGTGCGGGACGTGACCGGCCGGCTGGACGCGGTTCTCACGGACGTCGTCGCGGTCACCGTCACCGAGCCGGACGGCGGCACCGTGGTGACGGTCGAGCTCGGCGGGACGAACCGATGAGCCTGCGAGGCACGGTCTCGACGCGGGAGACGCCGGAGGCGGCGCTCGAACACTTCCAGCACGTGCATCGGCCGGTCCTGCTGGCGTACGTCAAGCGGCTGGTCAAGGGCGACGTCCACTGGGCCGAGGACGTGGTCCAGGAGACGATGCTGCGCGCCTGGCGGAACCCGGACGCGCGGATGGCGGACGGCCGGTGGAGCCGGGGCTGGCTGTGCACGGTGGCCCGGCGGATCGTGATCGACCAGGTCCGGGCGGCCCGGTCCCGGCCGCCGGAGGCACTGGACGACTCGGTGCCGGACATGCCCGCGGCCGAGATCGACGTGGACGGACGACTGGACGACCGGGAGATCCGGGCCGCCGTCGCGGCCCTGCCGGAACGGCTCCGCACCGTGCTCGTGGAGATCTACTACCAGGAGCGCACGGTCGCGGAGACGGCCGAGGTGCTCGACGTACCGGCGGGCACGGTCAAGTCCCGCACCTTCTACGCGCTGCGCGCGTTGCGCGGCGCACTCGACGAGCGGGGCTATACCCGCCAGGCACGGTAGCGAGAGGCTGACACATGGCACCCCGAATCGACGTGTCGCCGCCGTCGCACGCGGCGCTGCGGGCCGCGACCTCGGCGCTGCGGGCCGACCTGTACCCGCTGCGCGAGACGAATCCGGATCACCGCCTGTCCACGTGGGACGAAGGGCTGAAGGGCATGCGGCCCTCATGGCTGGCGCGGGCCTGGCGCTGGGCGGCCGGCCTCTTCCGAGGCGGCCCGGGCGGTGGCGAGGGGACCGCCGGTCCCGCCGAACCCGCTGGTCCCACGCCGGCCGAGATCAGGTCCGCGATCGCCTATGTGCTGCGGGATCCGCGTCTCAAGGGGCTCAAGGAGTACATCGGGCAGCACCCGGAACGGTTCGGGGAGACCACCCTGCTGATCAACGAGAACGCCTCGCCCGTGCCCGGCCTGCTCGCGGCCGGCGACGATCACCGGCCCGGTGCCGTGCCCGGTGCGGAGAACGGCCGGGCCGTCCGTGCCGGGTCCGATGTGGAGGACGACCGCACCGCCGGTGCCGAGCCCTCCGCGGAGGACGACCGGGCCGTCCGCACCGAGCGCGGTGCGGAGGACGACCGAGCCGTCCGTGCCGAGCGTGACCGGGCGGTCCGTGCCGCGCCCGCGGTCCGGGAGCGGCGCCGGTCGGGGACCGACGCGGCCACGGCCCGGCAGCGGGTGACGGCCGCGGCCGGGCTGCGATCGGTGGCCGGCGGCGACGGCGGCACGCGGCGGCCGGAGCCGCCGCCGAGCCCATCGCACCTCTCCTCCACCGCGCCGGCCATCCCGCTCCACCGGTCCCGGTCGATCCCATGACGCGCCCGAATCGATCCCGAAGGTTGTTCCAGATGACGACGTGGACGACGGTCCGCCGGGCAAGACCGGTGCTGGCCGTGCTGATCGTGTTGGCCGTGATCGCGGCGCCGGTGCCGGCGCTGGCCGTGGGCGCGCAGAGCTACACGAAGTACTACGAGGTGCGGGCCGCGTTCGAGGGCCGGCCGGAGACGCTCTACGACATCGCCACCCGGCTGCTCGACGACACCACCCGCTACACCGAGATCCTGCACCTGAACACCGGGCGGAAGCAGCCGGACGGTGGCGTGCTGACCGACCCGGCGAAACTCGGCGCCGGCTGGCTGCTGGCCCTGCCGTGGGACGCCTACGGCGACGGCGTGCGGTACGGCCTCCTGGAGGCGGCAGCGGCGCCCGACCCGCAACCCTCGCAGCCGGGCTCCTCGAAGCCGCCCGCGAGCCCGGCACCGAAGCCGCCGGCCGGCGCACAGAATCCGCCGGCCGCGCAGAACCCGCCGGCCGGTGCGGCCCAGCCGCGGCCCGGGGCGCAGAACCCGCCGGCCGGCGCGCCGGACCCGGCCACGAAGCCCGGCGGCGGCATCCCGTCGGTCCCGTCGTCCGGGCTGAAGCCGTCACCCGGCGGCTGCACCACCGGCGTGACCCGCGCGAAGCCGGACTGGGCCGCCCTGCGGGTCGCCGCGAACAAGGCCTGGCCGCGCAGCCGTGGCGAGGGCCAGACCGTGGCCGTCGTCGACTCCGGTGTGGACGGTCTGCACCCGCAGCTGTCCAGCCGCGTCCGCGCCGGCGTGAACGTCACCGACCCGAAGAGCCCGGCGGACGTCGACTGCCTCGGCACCGGCACGGCCATCGCCGCGATCGTCGCGGCCCGCGCCACCGGGGACGGCGACTTCACCGGCGTGGCCCCGGACGCGATGGTGCTGCCGGTCCGGATCCTCAGCACGACGCCGACCGCCACGCCGTACCTCCAGACCACCGGCATCACGAAGGCCGTCGCCGCGGGCGCGACCGTCCTCGCGCTCGGCACCGCCGTGGACCCCACGCGGAAGGACGTCGCCGAGGCGATCCGGCGCGCGGTCGAGGCCGGCGCGGTCGTGGTGGTCTCCGCCCCGGCCGGAACCGGGACCGCGCCGGCGGACGGGTCCGCGAGCGGCGTGATCCGGGTCGCCGGGGTCGGCGCGGCCGGTCAGTCCGTGGCCGACTACCGGAAGGGCACGGTGGACGTGGCCGCGCCCGGCGTGAACGTCACCAGCCTCGGCGGCACCGGCGGCGCGGGCAGCAGCGGCAACTACGCGGTCGGGTACGTGGCCGGCGTGGCCGCGCTGGTCCGCGCGGCCTACCCGGACCTGTCCGCGGAGCAGGTGCGCCAGCGGATCCTCGCCACCGCGGACGGGATGAGCGACGTCCGCCGCCCCGACCCGCTCTACGGCTGGGGGATGGTCGACCCGGGCGCCGCGGTCAGCCGGGAGCTGCCGGCCGAGGCGAACGGTGCCTCGCCGGACCCGCTGACCGTCGACCCGCCGCCGGGAGCGGACCAGCCGGACGGCGCCGAGCCGGCCGGGCAGCGCCGCAACCCGGTCGCGCTGGTCCTGGTCACGCTGCTGGCGCTCGGCCTAGCGGTCTTTCTCGGCCTGCGCTTCCGGCGGATCTGGCGGTCCGGTGGAAGCGCGGACACCGGCCGCGCGCCGCGTGGCCTCGCGATGCCGACGCTCTTCCGGCGCCGGCCGCGCGCCGACCGGGACCCCGGCGTGGACCGCACGCTCGTGCGGGTGTCCCGCCCGCTCGCGCCGGCCGGTTCGCACGGTGACGACCGATGGGGCGAGTTCGACGACGTGCCCCTCGAGTACGCGGAGACGACCGACAACGAGGTGAGGGACCGATGATGATCAACGGAAGCGCCGTGGCCACCGAGCGCCCGCCCGGCCTGTCCACGGCCGGGGTCAGCTGGGTCGCGGCCCACGGTGGTGCGGGCGCGAGCACGCTGGCGGCCGCGCTCGGCGGCGTCGACGTCGGCGCCCGGTGGCCGTCCGAGTCGCGTGCGGACCCGGCGCGCGTGCTGCTCGTCGCGCGCACGCACAGCGGCGGGCTGCGCGCGACCGCCCGCGCGCTTGCGGCGATGCGCGAGGGCCGGCACCCGCCCGGCATGGAGCTGCTCGGGCTGGTCCTGGTCGCGGACGCGCCGGGCCGGCTGCCGTGGCCGCTGTTCCGCCGCACGCGCGTGCTGCGGTCGGTCGCCCCCGTCTGGCGGGTGCCCTGGATCGAGCAGTGGCGGCTCGGCGCCGAGCTGCGCAAGGCCCCGAAGGTGCTGCTCAGCCTCGCGGATCTGGTCGACGACCTGCACCGCGGCGCGTACTGACCCCCCTTTTTTTTTCCGTCGACCCGGAGGTATGCCCGAATGGATCGAATACGCATCAACGGCAGGCTCGGCCGTTCGCTGACGGCGCTCGTCGTGATCGGCGCCGGTCTCGGCGTCGGTTTCCACCTCGCCGGCGGTGAGCCCGGCGCGTCCGCGGCCAGCACGCTGGTCTGGTCCGACGAGTTCGACGGCGCGGCCGGCACCGGCCCGGACGCCGCCAAGTGGAAGCACGACACCGGCGGCCACGGCTGGGGCAACGACGAACTGCAGAACTACACGGACAGCACGCGCAACGCGGCGCTGGACGGTGACGGCAACCTGGTGATCACGGCGCGCCGGGAGAGTTCCGGCGGCCGCGAGTACTCGTCCGCGCGGCTGCTGACCGCGGGAACGTTCAGCCGTGCGTACGGCCGGTTCGAGGCGCGGATCAAGCTGCCGGCCGGCCAGGGGATCTGGCCCGCGTTCTGGATGCTGGGCGACGGCCCGAGCGGGTGGCCGGACCGAGGCGAGATCGACATCATGGAGAACGTCGGCAAGGACCCGAACCGCGTGCACGGCACGATCCACGGGCCGGGCTACTCCGGCGGCGGTGCCAGCGGCGGTTCGGTGCTGCACGACGCGCCGCTCGCCGACGCGTTCCACACGTACGCGATCGACTGGTCCCCGGACCTGATCGTCTGGTACCTGGACGGCGTGGAGTTCAGCCGGAAGACGCCGGCCGACGTCGGCGGCAACCGGTGGGTCTTCGACCGCCCGTTCTTCATGATCCTCAACGTGGCGGTCGGCGGTCGCTGGCCGGGCAGCCCGGACGGTTCCACCCGGTTCCCGCAGACCATGGTGGTCGACTACGTCCGGGTCCACGAGAGCGGCGGCGACGACGGCGACGCGGCCGACCCGCCGGCCGAGGAGTCCCCGACCGCGAGCCCGGAGAACCCGGGCACCTCGCCGAGCCCGGACCCCTCACCGAGCCCGGACACCTCGGACGCACCCGACAATCCGGACACCCCGGACACCCCCGGCAACCCGGCCCCGCCCGCCGCGCAGGGTGTCGCGCTGACCGGGATGCAGTCCGGCCGGTGCGTCGACGTGCCCGGCGGCCAGTCCCGCGACGGCCTGCCGCTGCAGATCTGGGACTGTCTCCGCACCGACGCGCAGCGCTGGACGTTCACCGCGGACGGCACCGTGACCGCGCTCGGCAAGTGCCTGGACGTGGCCGGCGGCAACCCGGCCAACGGCACCACCATCCAGCTCGCGCACTGCAACGGCACCGGCTGGCAGCAGTTCGTGCTGACCGACGCCGGTGACCTGGTCAACCGCGCCGCGAACCGGTGCGTCGACGTGCGTGATCTCCACACCACCGCGGGCACGAAACTGCAACTCTGGGACTGCGCCGGCACCCCGAACCAGAAGTGGGTCGTCCGCTGACCGCCGCCGGCCCGCTCCGCCACCGGTGGAGCGGGCCGGCCCGCCGGTTTGAGTACCACTACTCACGCCCTGAGCTGCGGTTTCGAGCAGGCTGTGGTCCAGCGACGGCACCGGGCCGGCCGCACCGCACCCACGGAGATCCCCATGACGAACCCCGCCAAGCCCACCCCGGCCTTCATCGGCGCGTCCTGGGCCGCGCTGCTGCTCGGCATCGTCTGCTTCGCGATCGGACTGTGGAACGCGGGCATGACCCGCAGTGAGAAGGGCTTCTACGCCGCGGTCCTGATCATGGGGGTGTTCGCCGCGGTCTCCGTGCAGAAGTCGGTCCGCGACCGCGCCGAGGGCGTGCCGGTCTCCGCGCTCTACCTGGGCCTGTCCTGGCTGGTGATGGGCGCCGGCGTGGTGATGCTGGTGGCCGGCCTGTGGAACAGCGGCATGGCGCTCAGCGAGAAGGGCTTCTACGGCCTGGCGTTCGGCCTGACGCTGTTCGCCGCCGTGGCCGTGCAGAAGAACGTCCGGGACGGTCTCGCCGCCAAGGCCGCGGAGGCGCCGCCGGCCTACGTCATGCCGGAGGCACCGCAGGCGTACTACCCGCCGGCTCAGTGACCCGGCGCCGGCTGCGGGTCGCCTCGACCGGGTCGACCGCGCCGGCCGACCACTCCGCGGCCAGCGCCATGCTCTCCGCCCGCCCGGACGCCACGTGCGCGAACGCGAGCGCGGCCGCGCGCTCCGCCGCACCGGCCGCGATCGCCTCGTACAGTCCCCGGTGTTCGTCGCACTGCCGCACCGGATCCCGGCGCCGGGTCAGGTTGAACAACCACTGCGTGCGCGCGTCCAACGACCGCATCATCGCCGAGAGCAGCGGGTTTGCGGCCAGCGCGACCAGCTCACGATGAAACCGCGCGTTCGCCGCCGCGATCCCGGGGTCGTCGCCGACGGCGAGCGCGGCCCGGGCCGCGGCCATCGACGCGCGCAGCCCGGCCAGGCCGGCCGCGTCCGCCCGGTCCGCCGCCAGCCGGGCCGCCAGCGACTCCAGGCTCTCCCGCACGTCGAACAGGTCGCGGACGTCCCCGGCCGTGAAGTGCGCGACCACCACCCCCTGCCGGGGGACGCACACGACGAGCCCGTCGGTGCGCAACTGCTGCAGCGCCTCCCGCAGCGGGATGCGCGACACGGACAGCTCGGTCGCGAGATCGCGCTCGAAGAGCCGCTGCCCCGGCGGATACACCAGATCGACTATCCGCCGCCGCAGCTCGGCATACGCGCAGTCACGCAACGAGGTCATGACGACACGGTAGACGGTGAGACGGCGTCAACATATCGGCAACCGCCGATTAATAATCCGGACATGAACCCCACGGACCAGCGCCGGGTACGCCGATCGGCGCGCATCGGCGAGCCCGGTGCGCGCCGATCCGGTGGTGGCGTCGGGTGTGGCGATCGTCCGGGTGACCGGAAGCCGATCGCGGACACCCGGGGAGACCGGTCATCCTTGACGGATGACCGCCGCCATCCGCATCAGTGCACTGGGACCGCTACGCGTCTGGCGGGACGGGGTGCCGCAGTCGGTCGGGTCGCCGCAGCAGCAGGCCCTGCTGGCCGCGCTGCTGATCCGGGACGGGCGGGCCGCGTCGCTGGACGACCTGGTCGCGGCCGTCTGGGGCGAGGAGCTGCCGGACACCGCGACCGCGACCGCGCGCACCTACGTCTACCGGCTGCGGCGCCTCTTCGACGGCACCGTCGTCTCGATCCAGAGCCTGGGCCGGGGGTACGCGCTGGACGTCGCGGCGGCGTCGGTGGACGTGACCGCGTTCCACGCCGGCGTGGCCGCGGCGCACGAGCGGATGCGTGCCGGCGACGCGCCCGGCGCGGCCGAGCTGCTGACCGGCGCGCTGGCGCTGTGGGAGGGCGAGGCGCTGGCGGGGGTGCCGGGGCGGGCGGCGGAGGCGGCCCGGGTGCGGCTGGAGGACACCCGGGTCGCGGCGGAGGAACTGCTGTTCACGGCGCGGCTGGAGACGTCCGGTGCGAGCGCGGAGGAGCTGACCCGGCTGACCGAGCTGGTCGAGGCGTACCCGCTGCGCGAGGGTTTCCGGGCGCTGCTGATGCTCGCGCTCTACCGTCGCGGCCGGCAGGCGGAGGCGCTGGAGCTCTACCGGCGTGGGCAGGCGCTGCTGCGCGACGAACTGGCGCTCGATCCCGGGCCGGCGCTGCGCGACATGCAGCGGCGCATCCTGCGGGGCGACCCGGATCTGCTGACCGCCGGCGCCGGCGCCGGTCCGACGTACCTTCCGGCCGATCTTCCCGATTTCACCGGCCGGGTCGCGGAGCTGGCCGTGCTCACCGGTGCGCTGGTGCCGGGCGCGACCGTCGGGATCACCGCGCTGCCCGGGTTCGGGCGGACCAGCACGGCGGTGCACGCGGCGCACCTGCTGGCGGCCGAGTTCCCGGACGGCCGCCTCTACGCGGACCTGGCCGCGCCGGACGCGCTGGCCGAGACGCTGCTGACCTGGTCCAGGCTGTTCGGCGTGACCGGCGGCGAGCTGCCCGCGACCGTGACCGGGCGCGCCACGCTGCTGCGTACCGCGGCCGGTGACCGCCGCCCGCTGATCGTGCTCGACGACGTCGAGGACCCGGCGGACGTGACCGTGCTCCGGTCCGCGCTGCCGCGGGCGGCCGTGCTGCTCACGTCGCGGCGGCGGCACCACCGGCTGCCGGCCACCACCTGGTTGACGCTCGGCGGGCTGGCCGCCGACGAGGCGATGCGGTTGTTCGAGCGGGTCGCGGGCGCGGGCCGGGCCGCGTCCGACCCCGGCTGGGTGCGGCGGGCGATCGCGGCCATCGACGGCGCGCCGCTCTCGGTCCGGCTGACCGCGGAGCGGGTCGCGCGCCGGCCGCACCGGACCGTGCGGTCGCTCGTCGAGGAGCTCACGTCCGAGCTGCACGACCCGTACGCACCGCTGCACGACGACTGCATCATCGCGGAGGCGCCGATGGTCCGCGCGTACCGGCTGCTGCGCCCGCAGGTCGCGCGCACGCTGCGGTTCCTGACCGCGACCGCGGCCTGCGCCGCGACCGTGCCGGAGGCGGCCGCGATGCTCGGCACCACCGAGAACAACGCGCTGACCGCGCTCGACTCGCTGGTCGACCTGCACCTGGTGGTGGACGGTGCGGACGGGCGGTACCGGATCGTCGACCCGATGGTGCAGTCGGTGGCGCGGCGCATGCTGCACGAGACCGACGGCCGGGCCGAGATCGAGGCCGCGGTGCGGCGGGCGTTCAACCCACCACCACTGGAGATCATTCCCGCGCCGATCCGAGTGTGAACAGTGCGGTAAACCGGCCTTTCCGCACTCTGATCATCCGTACGGCGGCATAGTCTGCCGGGGTGACCACCGTTGACTTCTACTTCGATCCGGCCTGCCCGTTCGCCTGGATCACGTCCCGCTGGATCCTCGAGGTGCAGAAGCAGCGCGAGATCGACCTCCGCTGGCACGTGATGAGCCTGTACGTGCTGAACGAGGGCCGCGACCTCGACCCCGACTACCGGGAGACCGTGAACCGGTCGCTGGGCACCGTCCGCGTCGTCACCGCCGCCTGGCAGCGGCACGGCGACGCGGTGCTCGGCCCGCTCTACACCGCGCTCGGCACCCGCATCCACAACCAGGGCCGCAAGCGCGAGCTGGACACGGTCATCCCGGAGGCGCTCGCCGAGGTGGGCCTGCCCGCCGAGCTGGCCGCGGCCGCGGCCGGCGACGAGTGGGACGCCGCGCTCCGCAAGAGCCACCACGAGGGCATGGACCCGGTCGGCGACGACGTCGGCACGCCGACCATCCACATCAACGGCGTCGCGTTCTTCGGCCCGGTCCTGAACAGCATCCCGCGCGGCGCGGACGCCCTGCGGGTCTTCGACGGCGCGGTCGCGCTCGCCGGCTTCCCGAACTTCTTCGAGCTCAAGCGCACCCGCACCGGCGAACTCGACTTCGGCTGAGCCCGGGCGCCCGACACCCGCGGCCCGCGGCGGGATCCGGTCAGTTTTCGAGAAGTCCGGTTCCCGCCGCGCTGCCTAGCATGAAGGGGCAGGAGCTGCGGAAAGGAGCTGACCATGGCAGCGAAGAAGGACGACGGGTTCTCCGCCGAGGAGCGCGCGGCGATGAAGGAGCGCGCGGCCGAGCTGAAGCGGCAGAAGAACAGCGCGACCGCGGAGGCCGACCTGCTCGCGAAGATCGCCGAGCTGGACGACGTGGACCGCGCGCTCGCCGAGCGGGTGCACGCGCTGGTCAAGGAGCACGCACCGCACCTGACCGCGAAGACCTACTACGGCATGCCGGGCTGGGCCAAGGACGGCAAGGTGCTGGTGTTCCTGCAGCCGGCCGGCAAGTTCAAGACCCGCTACGCCACGCTCGGCTTCCAGGACGACGCCGCGCTGGACGACGGCGGCATGTGGCCCACCGCGTACGCGCTCACCACGCTCACCCCCGAGCACGAGACCGTGATCGCCGGGCTGCTCAAGCGGGCGGCGGCCTGAGCATCGCGTTGATCCGCTGCAGCACGTCGATCTGCGCCGGGTTGTACAGCTCGGCGATGCTGCGCAGCATGACCGGTGAGGTGAGCGGTCCGCCGTCGTCGCCGAGCGCGGCCAGCTCCGGGTGCGTCTCCCAGCCGAGCCGGATCTCCGGGGCGAACCGCTCGGCCAGGCTCTGCCGGGTCGCCTCGTCCGCGTCCGCGGGCAGCGTGTCGAACTCCACCGTCTCCGCGGAGCGGGGCTCCACGGGCAGGTCCCGCAGCAGGTTCATCGCCTCGGGGTCGAGGACCTGCGCGCTGATCATGAACAGTGCCCGGTCCGTGTCGGGCAGGCCCTCGGGGAACTCACCGAAACCGGCCGGCAGGTCCGCGAGGTGCGGCCGGCGCAGCGCCTCGGCCAGCTCCGCCCGCATCCGCTGCTGCCGTTCGATGCTCGCGGCCAGCTCCGCGTCGAGGGCGCGGAGCACCTGCTCCGCGCCCTCGACCGACTTCTCCATCGCGTCCATGTCGGCGAGCGAGACGCCGATGTCGATCAGGCGCCGGATCCGCAGCAGCCGGGTCAGGTGCGCCACCCGGTACCGCTTGTACCCGTTGGCCGCCCGCTCCGGTTCCGGCAGCAGCCCGATCCGGTGGTAGTACCGGACGGCCTTGACCGTCGTGCCGGCGATCTCGGCCAGTTCCCGGGTGCTCCAGCCGCCGCTGTTCCGCATTCCCGTATTCGACACCCTGTCCCAGGGACACGGTCAAGGATCAGCGTCCCGGGGACACGGTCGAGGATCAGCAGACGGTGTCCCGGGCCGGGAGGCGGCCGTCGGTCAGGTACGCGGTGGTGACGTTCAGCGCGCACGCGTCGCCGCCGAGCACGTAGACGCCGTGCCCGCTGCCGTTCACGGTCAGCAGCCGGGAGCCGGCGCCGAACGCGGACCGCAGCAGCCGGCCGCCGGCCAGCGGGGTGACCGGGTCGTGCCGGTTCTGCACGATCAGCACGTCGTTCGGGACGATCTCGACCGGTGCCTCGGACGGCTCCCACGGCCAGTAGGCGCAGGGCAGCACGTTGGCCGCGGCCGCGCCGTAGAGCGGGTACCGCTTGCGGTCCTCCGCCACGCCGCGCCGGTACGTGTCCAGGTCCTCCGGCCACTCCGTGTCGTTGCAGGAGACGCTGAGGAACACGGAGAGCGCGACGTCGAGCGGGTGCGGGCCCGGCGGCGTCTCCGGCGCGGGGGGCACCGAGCCGGGGATCAGGTACGTCTGCAGGATGATCGCGGTCCGCCCGTACGCGGCCTCGGAGAAGAGCCCGGCGAACACGACCGCGCGGAGCATCGCGCCGGTGGTCCCGTCCGGTGCCGGGGTCCGGTCCAGCCGCTCGACGAGCGCCAGGTAGGTCCGGCGCACCTGCTCCGGCGTGCGGCCCATCCCGTACGCGTCGTGCCGGTCCGCCAGCCACCGCGCGAAGTCCGGGAACGTCTCCTCGAAGCCGAGCGCGTACCGGCGCAGGCCCTCGCGGTTGAGGTGGCTGTCGCCGACGTTGCTGTCCAGCACGACGCGGTCGGCGGTGTCCGGGAACAGCGACGCGTACGCGGCACCCAGCGCCGAGCCGTACGAGAAGCCGAGGAAGCTGGCCTTCTCCTCGCCGAGCGCGATCCGCACCCGGTCCAGGTCACGGGCCGTGTTCGCGGTGGTCAGGTGGCGCAGTCGCGGGTTGGCCGCGCACCGGGCCGCGACCTTCTTCGCGATCTCCGCCTGAGCGACGACGGCCGCGTCGTCCGGCGCGTACGGCGGTATGTTGCCCTGGTACCCGTCGTCGGTGGTCAGTCCGCAGCCCATCGGCGTGGAGTGGCCGACGCCGCGGGTGTCCATGCCGATCAGGTCGTACGCGTTCGACACGCTGACCGGCAGCCCCTTGCCGACCAGGTCCGACGGGAGCCCGAGCCCGGAGCCGCCCGGACCGCCCGGGTTGGTCAGCAGGATGCCGCGCCGCTTCGCCGGGTTCGGGCCGGCCACCCGGGAGATCATGATCTCGATCTGCTCGCCGTCCGGATCGCCGTAGTCCAGCGGCACCGGCAGGGTCGCGCACTGCGCCGTCACCAACGGGTTGATCACCACGTCCACCGGGCACGCGGCCCAGGTCAGCGCCGGTGCGGCCGGGTCCGCCGCCGCCGGTGGCATCGCGATCAGCGCGCCGGCCGTGCCGAGCAGTGCCGCCAGCGCGGCCACCCGCCTTCGGTTCATTCCGATCCTCCTCTTTCGATCAGTTCGTCCCATCCGACACCGTGTCCTCGGGGCCGGGTCAAGCGACGGGCGTCGACGTGACCGCGCAGGCTACGTTTGCTCGGTGATCTTGTGGAGCGCTCCCGACCCCTCGCCCGCGCCACCGCCGTGGACACCGGCGCCGCAACCGGTGGAGCGGCGCGGTCGCGTCCTGGTCACGCCGTGGCTGCGCAGCGTGCTGCATCCGCGCCGGGGCGGGATCGAGGTCCCGGTACGCCCGCTCGCCGGGGTGGACGAGGCCTGGGCCGGGCTGCGCCACCACGTCTGGTCCGTCGACCGCATGCTGACCACGGAGAAGTCCGAGACGTCCCGGGTGTGGGACTACGTCACCTCGACCGCCGGCGAGGACCGCCGGCTCGGCGAGCGGCTGCTCGACCCGGTCGCCCGGACCGGCACCGCGGACGACGACCACGCGCTGGTCCGGGCCGTCCGGAACCGGTTCACCTGGCACGGCGGGCCGGTGGACGACTGGCTCGCCGACTTCCTCACCGCGGCGCACGGCCTGCCCGAGGCGGCCCGGCGGATCATCGGCGGCTTCGACAGCGACCTGCCGTACAGCGGGGTCGGCGTGTTCGGCCGGCTGCGCCAGCTGCTGGTCCTCGCGGATCACGCCGGGTACGCCGCCGCCCGCGACGCGATCCTGGACGCCCGCGACCGCCGGGCGCGCCACCTCGACGGCAGCCGGCTCGCGGACCTGTTCTGGGCCGTCACGTTCCTGCTGCCGATCGGCCCGGAGTCCGGCCCGGACGAGCGGGCCGCGCACGACGCCGCGCTGCGCGCCGTGGGCGAGTTCGGCAACGTCGACGTGCACGCGTCCGGGCTGGCCGCCGGCGACGTGGACACGGTCGAACGGTTCCTGGCGGCGAACCCGCGGGTCCGGCACGAGTTCTTCAGCCAGTCCGGCGGACGGCTCTACCTGGCGAGCCTGCTGGAGATCGCGGGGGAGGCGGCCGGGCCGATCCTGAGCCGCATGCGCCCGGCCTGGCCGTTCCACGACCACGAGCACTACAACGCGGTGTGGACCAGCCTGCTCACGCACGTCGACCACGACAGCACGCACGAGGTGCTGGGCGCGGACCGGAGCCTCCGCTTCGCACCGGTGACCGAGGACGGGGACGAGGCCGTACCGCCGGGGGTGCCGTTCGCCTATCGGCCGCCGCCGGCGGCGCACCCGGTGCTGCGCGAGCCGTTCGTGCCGGTCGAGCCGGAACTCGACTGGCGCGAGCACGAGCGGTCCGCGGCCGAGAACCTGAGCGTGTACGCGGACGCGGCACGGTGGGACGGCGTGCCGATCGGCGACTGCGACACCGCGCAGGTCACCGCGTGGCTGGAGCATCACGAGCACTGGGCGATCCCGACGCCGTTCACCGCGCTCGCGCTCGCGCCGCGCTGGACGCACGACCGGCTGATGGCGCTCGGCTTCGCCCAGCACTCCTACTGGGTGCGCTGGGCCCTGCCGCTGGTGCTGCTCCGGCACGGCGCGAGTCACGTGCCGGCGCTGGTGGCCGCGTTCGACGACCGGTCCGCCGTCGAGGCCGCGCTGGAAGCGGCGCAGCCGATCGGGCACACCGCGCTGGCCGGCCCGGTCGCCCGCGCGTTCGCCGGGCGCAAGCATCGCCGGCCGGCCCGCGCCTGGCTGCTGCGCCACCCCCGGCACGCCGCCGCCGGCCTGGTCGCGGCGTGGACGGCCGAACCGTCCGACCCGGCGCTCGGCCGCGCGCTGCGCTGGCTCGACGCGCAGGGCCACCGGGCGTTGCTGCTCGCGCAGGCGTCCTCGGCGGCGGACGACCTGCTCGCGCTGCTGGAGCTGGACCCGCTGGCCGCGCCCCGGGCCAGGCAACCGTCCATCCCCGGCTACCTGACCAGGACGCCGCTGCCCGGCATCCCACGCCCGGAGCAGAAGCTGCTGCTGGTGCACCTGGCCGCCTGCGACGCCGACCAGGTGCACCCGGGCGTGCTCGCCGCCCGGGGGCGCTTCCCCGCCGAGGACCGCGCCGCGTTCACCGACGCGCTGCTCGACCGCTGGCTGGCGGCCGGCACGCCACCCGCCGAGGCCTGGTGCCTGCACGCGACCGGCCTGCTCGGCGACGACACCGGCGCCCGCCGGCTCGCCACGCTCGCCCGGCAGTGGGCCGGCACCAGCGCGGCCGCCCGCGCGCAGACCGCGCTGGACGCGATCCGGCACCGGGGCACCGACGCCGCGCTGATCGAGCTGAGCCTGCTGGCCGAGCGCTCCCGTTTCCCCCGCTTCGCGGCCGTGGCCCGCGGTCACATCGAGGAGATCGCGGCGCTGCGCGGGCTCACCCCGGACGAGCTGGCGGACCGGATGGTGCCGGCCCTCGGCGCGGACACCGACCTGGGTGCGTACCGGCTCGCGTTCGACCACCGGGGGCTGCCGGTCGTCCGTGACCCGTCCGGGCGGGTGCTGGCGGACCTGCCCCGGAAGGCCGAGCTCGCCGAGGCCCGCGCGCGGCTGGCCGCGATCCGCCGGATCGCCCGGGCGTCCGCGTCGCTGCACGTCGCCCGCCTGGAACGGGCCATGCGCACCGGCCGCCGCATCCCGGTCGCGATCTTCCTGGACCGGTTCGCCACCCATCCGTGGATGACGCACCTGGCCCAGCGCCTGGTCTGGGGCGTGTTCGACGGCGACACGCTGACCGCCACCGTGCGGGTCGCCGAGGACGGCACGCTCGCCACCGTCGACGACGCACCGTTCGTGCCGGCGGCCTCGTCCGAGGTCACCGTCCTGCATCCGGTGTGGTTCGACCCGCGGCGGTGGACCGAGGTCTTCGCCGACTACGCGCTGCTGCAGCCGTTCCCGCAGCTCGACCGCCCGCGCCATCTCGACGCCGCCGCACCGGACCGGTTCGTCGGCCGGACCGTGAGCTACCCGGTGCTGCGCGGCCTGGAACGGTACGGCTGGACCCGGTGGTACGACGCGTCCACGGTCCGGATGGCGAAGCCGCTGCCCGGCGGCGGATGGGCGGTGCTGGACACCGACCCGGGCTGGCACGCGTCGGACACGGCCGGCTCCGCACCCGAGCAGACCGTGCGCGGGCTCGTGTTCTCCGGTGATGTCACGTTCGCCGGCCTGCCCCCGGTGGTCCGCTCCGAGCTGATCCACGATCTGCGCGTGCTGGACTGACGGCTATCGTCGAAGCCGATGGGCACGACGGTCGTGGTGGGCGCGGGCGCGGCCGGCCTCGCCACCGCGGTCCGGCTGCGCCGCCACGACCCGGTCGTGCTCGACGCCGGTGCCCGGGTCGGTGACAGCTGGCGGCACCGCTACGCCGGGCTGCGGCTGTTCACGCCGGCCCGCTTCTGCGCGCTGCCCGGCGTGCCGCTGCCCGGCGACCCGGGCGCGCACCCGGCCAAGGACGACTACGCCGACTACCTGGAGGCGTACGCGGACCGGCAGCGGATCGGCGTGCGGCTCGGCACCACCGTGCGGGCGCACCGATTCCGGGACGGCCGGCACCACCTGACGCTCGGCGACGGCGGGAGCCTGGTCGCGGACCGGCTGGTGTGGGCGGCCGGCGCGCACGCGGTCCCGGTGGTGCCGCCGTTCGCCGCCGCGCTGGACCCGGCGATCCACCAGGTCCACTCGGCCGCGTTCCGGGACGGCGCCGGGATCGGGGACGGCCCGGTGCTGGTGGTCGGGGCCGGGCAGTCCGGCGCCGACCTCGCGTCGCTGCTCGCGGCCACGCACCGCACCTGCCTGGCCGGGCCGCGCACCGGCACCGTGCCGCTCGCGGTGGCCCGCAGCCGGGCCGTGCGCGCGCTCTACCGGCTGCCGGTGCCGGGCGAGCGGGCCCGGCGGTTCCTGCGGCGGCGGGCCGGCCCGCTGGTGTGGCACACCGCGCGGTCGCTCGCCGCGGCCGGGGTCGTCCGGGTGCCCCGGGTGACCGGGGTGCGGGACGGGCTGCCGGTGCTCGCGGACGGGCGCGTGCTGCCGGTCGCCACCGTGGTCTGGTGCACCGGCCTGCGTCCCCGCCTCGACTGGCTGGACCCGCGCGCGGACGGCGTACCCTCGCTGGGTTTCGTGGGTCTGCCCTTCCAGCACACGCTCAGCTCCGGCACGCTCGGTGGCATGGCCCCGGACGCCGCCCGCGTGGCCCGGCGCCTGGGCCCGCACTGACCGGCCGGCCGATCACCCGGCCGTCCGTCACCGGCCGCAGTCGGCCGTCGGGCCCGGATCGGCCACCGGCGCGGCGGCGAAGGTCATCGGGTATCGCAGGGGGAACTCGTACGTGCGGCTCAGGCCGAGCGTGCGCACGCGCAGCGGCAGCGTGGTGATGTCCAGGTGGGCGTTGGTCAGCACCGGCCGGCACGCCAGGTCCAGCGACCAGTTCACGATCGCCTCGCCGCCCGGCGCCACCTCGATCCGGTCCACCGGCGGCGTCTCCGGCGCCACCCCGGCCGGCCCGGGCTGGAACGTGACCCGCTGGCCCGCCGTCCACGGCAGCTGCCCGCTCGTGTCCAGGCCGGTCAGCGTGACCGGAACCCGGCCCTCGTTGCGCACCGTGAACCGCGCCGACGCCACCGGCACCGGGCGCCCCCGGAGCAGCATGCGGGTGTCCTCGACGCCGTCGTTCGCCCAGGTGAACCCGGCCCCGGGGGACAGCATCGACCCCTCGGCCAGTCGCGGGCGTGCCAGCCAGGCGAACCCGGCAGCGCCCGCGGCCAGCGCCACCACCAGTGCCACCACGACCCGTCGCCTCATCACGTGATAATCGCGGACCGGCGCAATAGACTTCGCGGAATGGCTGGGCAAGCGCTTTCCGGATCCCCGATGGTCGTCGACGGCCAGCACCCGGTGCAGTCCGTCCTCCGCCTGTTGCGCCGCCGGCCCGGTCGGCTCACGCTCGCGCTCGGCGCGTTCATGCTGAAGGAGATCCCGCTCTGGTTCCTGCCGGTGATCACCGCGAAGATCATCGACATCGTCGCGCGCGGCGGGCCGGCCGGCGCGGTGCTCGTCTGGTTCGCCGTCGCCACCGTGCTGCTGGCGCAGAACTACCCGAACCACCTGCTCTACACCCACCACTTCATGCGCGTGGTGCGCGACACCGGCGCCGGGCTGCGCAACGCGCTCGCCGCCCGCCTGCAGAGCCTGTCGATAGGGTTCCACACCCGGGCCAGCTCCTCGATCGTTCAGAACAAGGTGGTCCGCGACATCGAGAACATCGAGCTGATGCTCCAGCAGGTCACCCACCCGCTGCTCTCCGCGGTCATGGTGCTGACCGGCGCGACCGCGATGACCGCGCTCATGGTCCCCGAGTTCCTGCCGGTCTACCTGCTCACCGTGCCGCTTGCGCTGCTCGTCCGGCACACCGTGGCCCGCCGCGCCCGGGTCCGCAACGAGCGCTTCCGCCGCGAGATGGAGGGCTTCGCGGCCCGGGTCGGCGAGATGGCCTCGCTCATCCCGGTCACCCGCGCGCACGGCCTGGAGCAGACCGCGGTCACCCGGGTCGCCGACGGCGCCGAGGGCGTCCGCCGGGAAGCGCTCCGCCTCGACATGCTCAACGGCCACACCGCGTCCATGTCCTGGGTCACCATGCAGTTCCTCGGCGTCGCCTGCCTGATGCTCGCCGCGGTCTTCTCGCTCACCGGCACGCTCCCGATCACGCCCGGCGAGGTGGTGCTGCTCTCCAGCTACTTCGCGCTGCTCACCCAGGGCCTGATCCAGCTGCTCGGCCTGCTCCCGGTCGCCGCCCGCGGCGTCGAGTCGGTCCGCTCGATCGCCGAGGTGCTCCAGGAACCCGACCTCGAACAGAACGAGGGCAAGCGCGTCGTCCGCTCGGTCACCGGCCGGATCACGCTGTCCGGGGTGTCCTACCGCCACCCCGGCGCCACCACGGACTCGCTGCACGACATCGACCTGGACATCCGGCCGGGGGAGACCGTCGCGTTCGTCGGCCCGTCCGGCGCCGGCAAGTCCACCGTGCTGAACCTGGTGCTCGGCTTCCTGCGCCCGACCGGTGGCCGGATCCTGCTCGACGGCACCGACATGCAGGACCTCGACCTGCGTACCGCGCGGCGCTTCGTCTCCGTCGTACCCCAGGAGTCGGTGCTCTTCGAGGGCACCATCCGGGACAACGTCACCTACGGCCTCGACCGGGTCTCCGACGACCGCCTCCGGCAGGCCCTCCGGGACGCCCACGCGCTCGACATCGTCGACGGCCGGCCCGACGGCTGGGACACCGTCGTCGGCGAACGCGGCGCCCGCCTGTCCGGCGGCCAGCGCCAGCGCATCGCCATCGCCCGCGCGCTCGTCCGCGACCCGCGCGTGCTCCTGCTCGACGAGGCCACCAGCGCGCTCGACCCCGAATCCGAGGCCCGGGTCAAAGCCGCGCTGTCCCGCCTGATGAGCGGCCGCACCACGCTCGTGGTCGCGCACCGCCTCTCCACCATCCGCCGCGCCGACCGGATCGTGGTGCTCGACGAGGGCCGCGTCGCCGAGATCGGCACCCACGCCGAGCTGCTCTCCCGCCGCGGCCGCTACGCCGCCCTGTACGCCGCGCAGGCCGGCTGAAACCCCTACGGACAGCGACATTCCCGCTTCCGGCGTGGTCACCTACCCAGTGCTCCCGCGGGCACCGGTCGGCCGCGGGCAGCCTCCCTGCACGATCCGTCGCGGGTCACCGAAACCCCCGTGCGCGCCGCCGGCCGGGCCGTGAACCGGCCGGTGGCGCGTGCCGGGCTCAGCGGACCAGCGTCACCACGCCGGTGTCCAGGTCGTAGCGGGCGCCGACCACCGCGGTCTCACCGGACTCGACGCGCTCGCGGATGATGTCGCTCCGCTCGAGGATCGCGGCGGCCTGGGCGCGGATGTTCGCCTGCACCGCCTGCTCCACGCCGTCCGGCGCGGACGCGTACGGCGCGACGATCGGCCGCAGCGCCTCCACGATGGACGCTATGTGCCCGGGCGCGGAGCCACCGGTGTTGACGGCGTTGATGGTGGCGCTGATCGCGCCGCACCGCTCGTGGCCGAGGACCAGGATCAGCGGCGGGGCGAACTCCTCCACCGCGTACTCCATGCTGCCGAGCAGCAGGTCGTCGACGATGTTGCCGGCCACCCGGTCGTCGAACAGGTCGCCGATGCCCTCGTCGAAGAGCAGCTCCGGCGAGACCCGGGAGTCGGCGCAGCCGAGCAGGACGGCCCACGGGTGCTGGCCGGCCGCCACCTCGTGCAGCCGGGCGATCGTCTGGTGCGGGTGCCGGGCCCGCCCGGTGGTGAAGCGCCGGTTGCCGGCGAGCAGCCGGCGCACGGCCGCGGTCGGCGTGGTGGGCGCCGGATCCGCGGGCGGGGCGGCGGAGGCGGCGGCCGGAATCGCGAGCGCGCCGGCCGCGACGCCGCCCGCGGTGAGCAGGGTGCGGCGGCGCAAGGTGGTGTGCGACATCCAGGAACTCCTGTACCGACAGACTGTAGGACACAGGCATTCTTCGCTCTGATGCCGGTGGATGTCAGTCCCTGGCGCTGCGACGCGCCCCACATCCGCGCGCCGTGTGCGGGCGCTGACCGACGGCGACCGGCGGTGCGAACGTCAGGAGCGGCGCGTCATCACGAACGTCCAGACCGCCACCGCGATCACCACCCCGGCGACGAACTCGCCGATCAGGAACAGCCCGCTGACCAGCCAGTGACGATCCAGGTTCCCCACCAGCACCTCGACCACCGTGACGGTCACGAACACGCTGCCGATCAGCAGGATCAGCGGTACCGGACGTTGCGGCTGGCCATCGGCGGACATCCGCCCACGATAACGCCCACCGCGCCGCGGAACCCGTGCGCCCCGGGCCGTCGGTCGGCACCCCGACACCACGGCCGCCGAAAGGCGCATATCGTCAACGGCATGCTCGTGACCGCGCTGAACCTCCTGCTCACGGCCGCGGCGCTGGTCGGGTTCCTGGCACTGCGCCGCCGCTGGAAGGCCGCCGACCGCGCCATCGCCGAGGCCGAGGCCGGTCACGCCCGCCTCGACCGGCAGCGCTACCGCCGGCGCCTCCGCGACCCGCACGGCAACTGACCGGCCGCGGGTGGCGTCTACGACGCGCCCAGCGGCTTCGCGGGCATGGCGCCGCCGACCAGCTGGTTCGCGGGGTCGGCGAGGTCGGGTTCGCCGCACCGGCGCGCCCAGCGTTCCGCGTCGTCGTGCGGGTAGTAGCCGATGGCGAGGCCGCCGGTGGTGGACCACCAGCGGCGGGTGTTGGCGGAGACACCCCAGACGAGGCGCCAGCCGGTCGCGGTCAGCGCGGCCTCGACCAGGCGGGCGGCGTCGTCGGGGGAGAGCCAGGTGGACAGGTCCCGGGGTGCGGCCGGGCGGTCGCAGCAGGTGCCGATGCGCAGGCAGATGACGTGCAGGCCGTGGCGGTCGTGGTAGAGCCGGCCGAGGTGCTCCATCGCGGCCTTGCTCCAGCCGTAGTACGAGTCCGGGCGGGCCGGTACGTCGTCGGCCAGGCCGCCCGGCCCCGCGTCGGCGCGCGAGTAGAGGCCGGCGGCGTGATTGCTGGAGGCGAGGACGACGCGGGGGACGCCGGTGCGCACGGCGGCGGCCAGGACCCGTTCGGTGCCGCGGACGTTGACCGCGAGCACGTCCTCGAACGGGCCCTCGCCCGCGATGCCGCCCAGGTGCAGGATCGCGTCGGCGCCGGCGCAGGCCTTCTCGACCGCGGCCGCGTCCGTCACGTCGAGCTCGTCGATGCCGTCGCCGGCCCGTACGTCGGTCAGCCGCAGCTCGTGGTGGGCCAGCCGGGGCCGCAGCATGTGCCCGATCGCCCCGGCCGCGCCGGTCATCAGAATGGTCGCCATACCGACCGGATGCCCAGCCAGCCGCCGCCGAACCGTCACCCGGCCGCGGACCACCCGGCCGCGGGCCGCTTTGTCGCGGGCCGCTTGGTCGCGGCCGGCCCGGTCGGCGGGCCGGCGCCCCGGCGCGGGCTGCCCGGGGCGTGGGCCGCCGGTGTGCCGGGTCCGGTCAGCCGGCGCCGAACCAGCGGGTCAGCGAGTCGCGCAGGCCGGGCTGGTCGTCGCCGGCCCAGGCGACGTGGCCGTCCGGCCGCAGGAGCACCGCGGGCGCGGGCAGGTCGGCGGCCGCGTCGACGACGTGGTCCACCCGGTCGGTCCACCCGGTCACGGACAGCGTCCCGGTCCGGTCGACCAGCAGCCCGCGGCCGCCGCGCAACCGCTCGTACAGCCGCCCCTCGGACATCGGCGTGTCCGGCAGGTGCCGGCCGACCAGCGGCGCCGCCGAACCGAAGTCGTACCGCACCCCGATCGCGGTGATCTTCTCGAGCAGGAAGCGGTTCACCTCCTCGAAGTCCATCAGCTCGGTGACCAGCCGGCGTACCGCCAGCGGCCCGGGTTCCAGCGACATCAGCGTCATCTGCGCGCGCGTGTTGTCCAGCACGTCCGCCGCGACCGGCCGCCGCTCGGCCTGGTAGCTGTCCAGCAGCTCGTCCGGCGCCCATCCGTGGATCGTGGCCGCGAGTTTCCAGCCCAGGTTGTGCGCGTCCTGCAGGCCCAGGTTGAGGCCCTGCCCACCGGCCGGCGGGTGGACGTGCGCGGCGTCGCCGGCCAGCAGCACCCGCCCGGTGCGGTACCGTTCCGCCAGCCGGGTCGCGTCGCCGAAACGGGACAGCCAGCGCGGCGAGTGCGCGCCGAAGTCCGTACCCGCGACCGCCCGCAGTTGCTCCGTGAACTCCTCGAAGGACGGAGCGGACGCGGAGACGCCGGCGGCCGGTACGCCCACCCGGTAGCCGCCATCGGCCAGCGGCATCAGCCCGAACCGCAGCTGCGTCCGGCGCACCTCCTCGTTCGCGGCCGCGATCGTCTCCGCCGACGCGGTGACCTCCATCTCGCCGATGAGCGTGTCGATCCGGCTCGGCTCGCCCGGGAAGCCGACACCGAGCAGCTTGCGCACGGTGCTGCGGCCACCGTCGCAGCCGGCCACGAACCGTGCCCGCAACCGCTCACCGGTGGCCAGTTCCACGTCCACCCCGGAGTCGTCCTGCGCGAGCCCGCGTACCTCGCACCCGCGCCGGATCTGCGCGCCGAGCGAGGCGGCCCACTCGGTCAGCAGCCGGTCGGTGATCGGCTGCGGGATGCCGAGCACGTACGCGTGCGCGCTGTCCAGCCGTTCCGGCGCCGGCTTGCGGATGCCGGCGAAGAACCCGCCGAGCGGGTGCCGGGTGCCGTGCGCGAGGAACCGGTCCAGGATCCCGCGTTGGTCCAGGATCTCGATGCTGCGCGCGTGCAGCCCGAGCGACCGCACGATCGGCGACGGCTCCGCGTCCCGCTCCAGTACCACCACGTTCACGCCGTGCAGCCGCAGCTCCGCCGCCAGCATCATGCCGGTCGGCCCACCCCCGGCAACGATCACATCGATCATGACAAACCCCCAGTTCAGGAGCCATTCTGGGGGACGCCCCGGGGCTTGCGGCAAGACCGGGGGTGCGATATACGTTGAGAGTGGCGGGGAGGTCGTGCCGTCACACAGTCGCCGTCACACAGTCGCCGTCGCGCCGATCGCACCCGTGCCGATCGCTGTCGCGCCGATCGTTGTCGCGCCGATCGCCGCCAGCAGGTCCAGTTTGCCGCGCGCGTCCGTGCCCGGCTGTGGCGTGCAGACCACCACGTGCAGGTTCGAGCCGCCGATCGCCAGCACATGCGACCGCACCGCGATCTCGCCGACGTCCGGGTGCTCCACCACCTTCGACGCGGACTGATGCTCCGCCACCGACTGCGACTCCCACAGCACCCGGAACCGCGGCACCCGCCGCAGCCGGTCGACCAGCGCGGCCACCGCTGGATCGTGCGGATACCGGCTCGTCGTCGCGCGCAGGTCCGCGACCAGCGACCCCTCGAACGCGACCCGTTCCGCCGGGGTCTGCCGCACCCGCGTCGGCACGTCGCAGAACTGCATCACCAGCGCGTTGCGGTCCGCGGCCGGCAGCACGCTGAGGTCGCCGAACACGGCCGCGTGCAACGGATTCCAGTGCAGCAGCTGCCAGCACGCGTCGTAGATCGCGACCGGGTCGTGGGCCAGTTCGTCCAGCACCCGGTGCAGGCTCTCCGGGATCAGCCGCGGCACCCGGTCCGGGTCGGCCGCGTGCCCGGCCAGGCGCAGCAGGTGCGCCTGCTCGTCGTCGCCGAGCTGCAGCGCGCGGGCCAGTGCCGCGCAGACCTGCGCGGACGGCGTGGCGGCGCGGCCCTGTTCGAGCCGGACCACGTACTCGACCGAGATCCCGGCCAGCACGGCCAGTTCCTCGCGGCGCAGCCCGGCGACCTGACGGGGTGAGGTGCGCGGCAGGCCGGCCGCGGCCGGGTCGAGCCGGTCCCGCCAGGCGCGCAGCGCGGTACCGAGATCGTTCATGCCTACCATGCTGCCGCAGCGGCGGCGTACCGGCCTGGTATCAGCTGTACCAGGACGATCCGTAGCTCCCGTGATCCGGCCCGCGGCAGCAGCATCGACGCCGTGAACGACAGCCTTGAACTTGCGAAAGACCTTGTCCTGACCCGGATCGGCTACGGCGCGATGCAGCTGGCCGGGCCGAACGCGTTCGGCCCGCCACGGGACCGTGCGGAGGCGGTGCGGGTGCTGCGCACCGCGGTCGAGCTCGGCGTCACGCACCTGGACACCAGCGACTTCTACGGCCCGGCGGTGACCAACGAGATCATCCGCGAGGCGCTGCACCCGTACCCGGGGAGTCTGCGGATCGTCACGAAGGTCGGCTTCCGCCGCGGCCCGGACGGCAGCTGGGACCCGTGGCCGCACGACCTGCGCGCCCAGGTGCACGCCAACCTGGAGCACCTGGGCGTGGACACGCTCGACGCGGTCAACCTCCGGGTGGCCGGTCCCGGCTCGCTCGCCGAACCGTTCGGCGAGCTGGCCGCCATGCGTGACGAGGGCCTGATCCGGCACCTCGGCGTGTCCAACGTGACCGCCGGCCAGGTGGCCGAGGCCCGCGCGATCGCCCCGGTCGTGTTCGTCCAGAACCTCTACAACCTGGCGGTACGCCACGACGACGCGCTGATCGACGCGCTCGCCGCGGACGGCATCGGTTTCGTGTCCTTCTTCCCGCTCGGCGGCTTCAGCCCGTTGCAGTCCGCCGTGCTCGACGAGGTGGCCGCGTCGCTCGGCGCGACCCCGCAGCAGACCGCGCTCGCCTGGCTCCTCCAGCGCTCGCCCAACATCCTGGTCATCCCGGGTACGTCGTCGGTCGCCCACCTGCGGGAGAACATCGCCGCCGCCGGCCTGACCCTGCCCGCCGACGCCGTCGCGCGGCTCGGCGGGCAGACCCCTCCTCAGTAGTGGCGCGGCTGCGCGCCCTGCCCCCGGTGCCGTGGGCGAACAGGACGTCGATCCGGCTGCCGCCGGGCGTGGTGTGACCGCCGCGCAGGCAGGTGCACGCCGTGGTGCCGGTCAGGTCGCAGGCACGGCACATCTGCCGTACGCCGGCGATGCGGTGTTGCTCCTGGTGCGGGAGCCACCGCGTGCACGTTCGTCCGTTGTGGACGTAACTCGAAGCGCGGAGCGCCGAGTCGCGACGGAAGGTGCGGTCACCGCCGGTTCTTGACCGATCGGTCCACCATCATTATTGTGGACCCGACGGTCAATAACGGTATGCGTCTACGTCGGGGAGATCTCGTGGGTCAGCTGAATGGAAGAACCGCCCTGGTCACGGGTGGCAGCACGGGCATCGGGCTGGCCACCGCGCGGCGCTTCGTCGCGGAGGGGGCCCGGGTCTGGGTGACCGGCCGCCGCCAGGCCGAGCTCGACGCCGCGGCCACGCTGCTCGGCGACCGGGCGACGACCGTCCGCAGCGACATCTCCGACCTCGACGACCTCGACCGGTTGTTCGCCCGCATCGGCGCGGACGGCAACGGTCTGGACATCCTGTTCGCCAACGCCGGCGGGGGCAGCGCGCTCGCGACCATCGACGCGCTCACCCCGGAGAATTTCGATCGGACCTTCGGCACCAATGTGCGCGGCACCGTCTTCACGGTGCAGAAGGCGCTCCCGTTGCTGGCCGACGGCGGCAGCATCGTGATCACCGGGTCCAGCAGCGCCAGCCGGGGCAACCCCGGGTTCGGCGACTACTCGGCCTCCAAGGCCGCCGTTCGCCAGTTCGTGCGGGTCTGGGCGACGGAACTGGCGCCCCGGCGGATCCGCGTGAACGTGGTCGTCCCCGGCCCGACCAACACCCCGGGACTGCGCGGCATCGCCCAGGAGCCCGCGCACGTCCAGCCCCTGCTGGACGCGATGGCCGGCACCGTGCCGCTCGGCCGGGTCGCCGACCCCGCCGAGATCGCTGCCGCCGTCCTCTTCCTGGCGTCCGATGAGTCGAGCTACGTGACGGGGAGCGAGCTGTTCGCCGACGGCGGCGAGGTGCAGACGTTCACGGCGGCCTGACCCGGCCGCTGTGGACCGAATGGTCAAGAACTGGCTAGAGTGCTCGGATGGCACGACCACGGCAGTTCGACGAGCAGACGGTGCTGGCCGCGGTCCGCGACCAGTTCTGGGCCACCGGTTACGCGGCGACCTCGCTGGACGATCTCCTTCGCGTCACCGGTCTCGGCAAAGGCAGCCTCTATGCCGCGTTCGGCGACAAGCACCGGCTGTACATGCGGGTGCTCGGCGACTACGTCGAAGCCACGCACGGCGCGCTGCGGGCCATGCTGGCCGGCAGCCCGCGGGCGATCGACGGTCTCCGTCGCTATCTGACCGCTCCCGCGGAGGATCCCAGCGGTGCCGGCGCACGCCGGGGGTGCTTCCTGGCCAACAGCACCAGCGAGATGGCCGCCGCCGACGCCGACGTGCTGGCGGCGTCCGGTGGCGCCTTCGAGGAGCGGACCGGCATCCTCGCCGAGGCCGTGGCGCGGGCGCAACGGGAGGGCGACTTCCCTGCCGGCGCCGACCCGCGGGAGGCCGCCCGCGTCATCGTGGCCGCGCAGCAGGGCATCGTCTTCATGGGCCGGACCGGCGTCGACGTCGACACATTGCGTGCGACCGCCGAGGTCCTCGCCGACCGGATCCTGCCCGGGGTGGATCCCTCGCCCGGTGCGGGGGCGAGGCGGCGGCGGGCGTAGTGAGTTCGTGCCCGGTGCCGGCGTCGGTGGGTTGACCGGCGCGAACGACGGGCGGCCCGGCGGTCGTCGCCGGGCCGCGCGTGTGCGACGGTCAGGAAGGCATCCGGCTGGACGGGATCGACCACTCGGAGCGGTTGCGGCCGAGGAAGCTGATCACCCAGCGGAACATCGCCGTGGTCCGGTTGCGCGCGCCGGCCAGGTAGAAGACGTGCACGCCCAGCCAGAGCAGCCAGCCGACGGGGCCGCCGAGGTTCAGCGGGCCGATGCCGGCGACCGCGTTCCACCGGGACACCACGGCCATGTTGCCCTTGTCGAAGTAGGAGAACGGCTTGCCCTCGGGCTTGCCGGCGAGGCGGCGCGCGATGGCCCGGCCGGCGTACGTGCCGCCCTGCATCGCCACCTGCGCCACGCCGGGCAGCCGGTTGAGCGTGCCGGACTCGCCGACCACGAAGATCTCCGGGTGGCCGGGCACGGTCAGGTCCGGCGCGACCAGGATGCGGCCGCCGCGGTCGGTCTCCGCGCCGGTGGCCTCCGCGAGCCGGCGGCCGAGCGCGGTACCGGCCACGCCGGCGGCCCAGATCTTGACGGCCGCGTCGATGCGCTCCGCGCCGTCCGTGGTCTCGATCTTCACGCCGTCCGCGTCCACGTCGACGACCTTGGTGCCGAGCCGCACCTCGACGCCGATCTTCCGCAGCCGCTTGGCCGCCTTGGCCGACAGCGGCTCGCGGAACGTGGGCAGCACCCGGTCGACCGCGTCCAGCAGCACCACCCGGGCCGAGGCCGGGTCGATGTTGCGGTACCGGCCGCGCAGCGTGCGGGTGGCTATCTCGGAGATCGAGCCGGCCAGCTCCACGCCGGTCGGGCCGCCGCCGACGATCACGAAGGTGAGCAGCCGCGCCCGCTCCTCCGGGTCGGTGGCCACCTCCGCGGCCTCGAACGCGCCGAAGACGCGGCCGCGCAGGTCCAGCGCGTCGTCCAGCGTCTTCATGCCGGGCGCGTGCTCGGCGAAGCCGTCGTTGCCGAAGTACGACTGGGTGGCACCGGCCGCGACGATGAGCGTGTCGTAACCGACCGTGTACGCACCGCCGGGGCCGGTCGCGGTGACGGTCTTCGCGTCCGGGTCGACGTCGGTGACCCAGCCGAGCCGCACCTCGGTGTTCTTCTGCTTGCCGAGCAGTTCACGGACCGGCGTGGCGACCTCACCGGGGGAGAGGACACCGGTCGCGACCTGGTAGATCAGCGGCTCGAACACGTGGTGGTTGGTGCCGTTGATGACGGTGACCTTGACCGGGGCCTTGCGCAGCGCCCGTGCCGCGTAGATTCCACCGAAACCGGCGCCGACGATGACGACCCTGTGTTCCGCGTTCTGTGTCATTCTCCACGCTCCCGTTCCATCCTGATCAACGGACAGTCGTGGGTGTGGAGTCCCGTTTCCGGCGGTGGCGATGCTCACCGAAAGATCTTGTCCAGGGACGTCACGAACGAGACCTCTGTACCGTCACACGGGTTACGCACAGCCCGTTGTCACGGATATGCCGCGTCGGACACTAGCTGATCGAGGACTCAGCCTCGGAGGCGGGCTCATGTTTGAGCACGGTGGCCGGGGTTCGGGGCGCCGGCGTCCCCACTCCGCGGCCCGGCCGTGCCGGACGCGCGGCGGCGCCTGGCCCACCCGGCCGCGACGGCCGCGATCAGCGCGGCCGACGCCAGGCCCTGACCGGGGGAGAGGCTCCACGCGGCGCCGGTCGCGGCGGCGGGCGCGACCACGACCGCACCCTCGTCGCCGACGACCACCGGCGGTGCCGGCGTGACGTCGACGCGCGCCTGGATCCGTACCCGGGAGAAGGTGGCGACCCGGACGGTGAAGCGGTGACTCTGGCCGGGCAGCAGCTCCGGCACCGGCTCGTGCGCGCGCCCGCCCGGCACCCGGGGGAACGGCCCGGTCACCGTGACCGCGGCGGCCGCGCGCAGCCGCACGTTGCCCTCGTTGCGGACGACCGCCTCCACCGTCACGTCCGGCCGCCCGAACGGGTTCCAGCCGCCCGGATGCGCCACGCTCACCAGCGACGCGGTCAGCCGGGGCCGCAGCGCGCCGGCGACCCGCAGGTGGATCCGGCTGCCCACACGGCGTTCCACGGCCACGCCGGCCGCACCACCGGCCGGGCCCGGCGCGCGCCACGCGGCCACGATGCCGGCCGCGTGGTCGCCCGGCGTCGCGTCCGCCGGCACCGTGACCGTGAACGGCACCACCACGCGCCCGCCGCCGGGCACGGTCACGTCCGTGCGGTCCAGGCGCACCCACGTGCCGGCGCCGGTCGACGGGACGCCGGCCGGCAGCAGGTCGAAGCCGCGCGCCACGCCCACGTCCGCGTCCGCGGCGTAGACCGTGAGCCGCAACGGCTCCGGCGCCGGATTGCTGATCGCGACGTGGTCCCGCAGCACGGTGCCCGGGTCGAGCCGGTGTGCGAACGCGGCGCGCCCGTCCGGCCCGGCCGCGGACGACGGGGCGACACCCCAGGTCAGGGGCGCATCAGCGGGTACGGCGGGCAGCAGCAGCAACAGCACGAGAACGGCGTGCGTGGCCATGGTGGATCTCTTTCGGGCAGGCGGTCGCGGCGGCATCGAGGGCCGCCGCGACCGGACTTCTAGATGACGGACAGGGTCAGCAGCGACGTGTAGGTGCCGGGCGGCAGCTCGACCGGCGCCCGCAGGGTCAGGCCCGCGTCCAGCACCGCCCGTCCCCGCCCGGCCGTGTCGGCGGAACCGAGCACCCGCGGCCCGTTCAGCCCGGTGACGGCCGCGCCCGGCGACACGGTCATGCCGTCGCCCTGCTCCACCACGCGCGGCGTCCAGCCGAGCCCGGCGCTGTCGAACCGGGTGCCGTCCGGCGCCACGAAGTCACTGGCCCGCGCGGAGACGTTCCAGCCCGCCCCGCCGGTACGGGTGTCGGTGACGCTGACCGCGCCCAGTTCGCCGGCCGCGACCAGGCCGGTCGCGGTCTCGTCCAGCGTCAGGTCGCTCAGCACCACGTCCCGGTCCTCCGGCGCGACGCTGAGGAACAGCCCGCCGGCGTCCTCACCCAGCGTGGTGGTGATGGACTTGGTGCCGGCCGGCCCCTGCCCGTGGTCGTCGACGTGGATCGTGACCGGCGCCGACTCCAGCGCCGGCGTGGCCGAGCGCACCGTGACCTGCATCCCGTCGTGGTTCGGGCCGACCACGAACGCGTAGTGCGCGGTGGTCGCGCCGGCCACCGCCGTCCAGTCCGCGTCCGCTGAGTCGCGGATCAGCCACTGCACGCCGGTCAGCTCCGCCGCCGGCACCGCGGCCGCGGTCAGCTGCGCGGTGCCGCCGGTGTGGTAGTGCCCGGCCACGCCGAGCACGTGCAGGCCCTCCTGCTCCGGCAGCGCCGGCGTCACCCGGATCTCGCGCGGCTCCGACTGCGCGAGCACCCGGCCGTCCGCGTCGAGCAGGCTGACCCGCAGCTGCCCGCCGTCCCACATGTCCCAGGCCGCGAAATCGTAGGTGGGCACCGGATGGTCGCCGCCCCAGTCCAGCCACATCCACTTCAGCACGCCGTCCAGATCGACGGCCTGGATGTAGTACGACCACCGGTACGTGACCACCCGCGGGTCCGGGGTGTGGTGCGCGGTCAGCGGGTACGTCCCGTCCTCGGTGAACGTGTCCCGCCAGCCGCCGATCGTCACCTCCCCCGCGCCCGGCTCGTCCGGCAGCGTCTCGCCGACGAAGAACGTGTAGGTCGCGGGCGGCGCCGTGACCGTGGACCCGTCCGCCAGCGTGGCGGTCGCGCCCACGGTCAGCGTGTACTCCCCGGGCGCGGAGAAGCCCCAGTTCGCGTGGTCGTGCGTGTACGTGGCGGCGGTGTCGAACGCGTCCGGCAGCCCGTCACCGGAGTTCACCTTGACGGCCGGCCCGGTCAGCCCGTTCTGCCACAGCGCGAACCGGCCCGGCCCGTCCACCCGGCTGACCTCGAAGCGCACCCGGCTGCCGGGCCCCAGCACGTCCCGGGCGATCCGCTCGGTCGCCCAGCCCGCGAAGAGCTGGCCGGAGATTTGTGTCTGCGGCATCACCCAGACGTCCTGCCCCGCGGTGGCGAAGCCGGGCAGCGCCGCCTCCAGCCCGTCCGGTGCGGTCGTCCGCCCGGCGTCCCGGACGTGCAGGACCACGTCGGCGGGGGAGCGGTCGACGGCCGCGCCCGCGCCGGTGCCGTCGTGCACCACCAGGCGAAGGCCGTCGTCGAACCGGGCGTCGAAGACGTCGACGTGCCCGTCCGCGAGAACCGTCCTCCCGGGGTACGGCCCCGCGTGGGCCGGTGCGGCGAACACCGCACCGGCCGGTACGGCGAGCGCGACGGCGGCGCACAGCACCGCTCGCCGCGTTCTGGTTCTGAACATGCGTGTCTCTCCTCCGGACCGCGGATGAGCCCACAGCCTAGAGCGAAACGATTTCTGTTTTCATTAAGGGGTCGGTCGGCGCCCGGGTCAGCGTCGCGCGGCCCAGGTGGCGTAGTCGATCGCGCCGAGCCGGGCCGTGCCCGGCGCCGGGACGAGGCCGTCGTCCGGCAGCGCCGCGCCGAAGTAGCCGGCCGCCGGGTCGGCCACCACCGTGCGCGGGTCACCCTCGAGCGCGCGGGCCACGATCTCCGGGAACTCGAACACCTCCGGGCCGGCCACCTGCACGGTGCCGTTCGCGGCCGGGCCCGTCGCCACCTCCGCGACCAGCGCCGCCACGTCGTCCGCCGCGACCGGCTGGAACTTCGCCGGTGCGATGCGCACCTCGGTGCCGGTCGTGGAGCTCGCCGCGATTCCCGCGATGAACTCGAAGAACTGGGTGGCCCGCACGATCGTGTACGGCACGCCGGACTCCTTGACCAGCTGCTCCTGCGCGACCTTCGCCCGCAGGTAACCGGAGCCGGGCAGCCGGTCCGCGCCGACGATCGACACCACCACGTGCTGGCGTACGCCCGCCTTCCGCGCCGCGGCCAGCAGATTCCCGGTCGACGTGGTGAAGAAGCGCAGCACCTCCCCGTCGCCCCAGGCCGGCGCGTTCGTCACGTCCACCACCGCGTCCGCGCCGGCCAGCGCGGCGTCCAGGCCCTGGCCGGTGACGCTGTCCACGCCGTTGCCCGGCGACGCCGCGATCGCCTCGTGCCCCTCCGCCCCGAGCCGTGCCACGACCTTCGCGCCGATCAGGCCGGTACCGCCGATGACTACGATCCGCATGTGCTGTTCCCTCCGATGAGAGTCGTCATCGGCAAGGACCGGGCCCGCCCGGGTTTTGTGACGGCCCGGGTGAACCTGCGGCTCCGGAGCTCGTTGTAGACGTCAACGGAATCTGGAGGTGCGGTGAACGACGAGATCGACCGTGGCGGCGTCCTGGTGCACCTGATCGAGTACCGTGAGCGGCG
This sequence comes from Catenuloplanes niger, assembly GCF_031458255.1. Lineage (NCBI taxonomy): Bacteria > Bacillati > Actinomycetota > Actinomycetes > Micromonosporales > Micromonosporaceae > Catenuloplanes > Catenuloplanes niger. The sequence continues at coordinate 598,254 of NZ_JAVDYC010000001.1, read as the reverse complement.
CCGGCGTGCCACGCCGGCCGGGCCCACCTGCCCGGCCGCCGCCCGCTGCCGGATGAGCCCGCTCTGCCGCAGCTGGAACCAGTGCCTGCCGCGCAGCCCCGTGCTGTCGCCCCGTACCGCCTGAGTTCTAGGATCCGTGGATGCCGTCGTCGGACCCGCCACCCCCGGATTCCTCAGTGGACGGCCACGGTGGCAGTGCGGGACTCGCCGCGTTCCTCGGCACGCGCGACCGGCTGTTCGGCATCGGCTACCGCATGCTCGGCAGCGTGGCCGAGGCCGAGGACCTGGTCCAGGAGACGTGGCTGCGCTGGCAGCGCACCGATCACGCGACGGTACGGGACCCGGCCGCCTACCTGGTCACCACGATCACCCGGCTGGCCATCAACGAGGTCACCTCCGCCCGCGCGCGCCGCGAGACCTACCCCGGACCGTGGCTGCCGGAACCGATCGCGACCGGCCCGGACCCCGCGCTCGGCGCCGAACGCGCGGAGGCCCTCGACCTCGCCGTGCTGATGCTGCTGGAACGGCTCGGCGCCCGGGAACGCGCCGCCTACGTGCTCCGCGAGGCCTTCGACTACCCGTACCGCCGGATCGCCGAGATCCTCGAGGTGACCGAGCCGAACGCGCGGCAGCTCGTCACCCGCGCCCGCGCCCACCTGGCCGGGCACCGCCGCGCACCCGCCGACCCGGCCGACCACCGGCGGCTGCTGGAGGCGTTCCTGGCCGCGGCGCGCGACGGTGACGTGCGCCGGCTGGAGACCGTGCTCACCGCGGACGCGGTCTACACCGCGGACGGCGGCGGCGTGGTCAGTGCCACGCTGCGCCCGGTCAGCAAGCGGGTCCCCGAGTTCGTGGCCGGCATCGCCGCGAAGCTGACCGCGGTCCCCGGCGCGGCCTGGTCGGTCGTGACCGCGAACGGCGGCCCGGCGCTGCTGGTCACCGCGCCGTCCGGGCCACTCGTGCTGATGACCGTGGAGGTCACGGACGGACGGATTCACCGAGTTCTCGCGATGCGGAACCCGGCGAAACTTCGCGCGTTCGCCTGATCTCCAGGATCACGGCCGCCAGCCCCACGGCGACCAGCACCGTCCCGGCCACGGCCAGGTACCCGCCGTACGCCTCCGGGCGCGGCGCCACCCACTGCCCGGCGACCCACCAGCTCACGTGGAACCCGCCGTGCACCGCCACGGCCGGCCAGACCGACCCGGTCCGCAGCCGGAACGCGGTCGCCAGCAACGCGAACCCGATCGGCAGCAGCAGGAACAGCAGCTGCTCGCCGACGGTGCGGGCACCGGACCGGGAAATCAGGTGCGGTACGCCGAAGACCAGCACGGACAGCGCGGTCACGCCCCACAGGGGCAGCCGGCCCAGCGCGGACTGCACCAGATAGCCGCGGAACAGCACCTCCTCCGGGACGCCCTGCAACAGGAACGACTGGGTGAGCATGATCAGCACACCGGTCAGCAGCGTCCACCGCGGCACGTCCGGCAGCGCCGGCGCCGGCGTGGTCAGTCCGAACGCGACGGCCAGCCCGGTACCGGCCGCGGTGCACGCGGCGATCACGGCCAGCGCGGCCACGCTCGCCCGCAGCGCCGGCCGGCCCAGCCCGAGCGCGGACACCGGACGCCGGTCCACGCCGCGGACCAGCGCGACCGCCAGCCCGATCCCGGTCACGGTGGCGCACAGGTGGGACGTCACGGTCTGCCCGGTGCCGGCCGGGAGGAGCAGCGCCACGAGGCCGGAGACGATGGCCACCAGCATCGCGATCAGCGTGAGCACCGCCCGGACCGGCAGCGGAACGCGTATCTTCGTCGTCGTCATGCCCCGGAACGCTATGGATCCGCGCGGAAGCGCACATCGCGCCGCGGTCATGACCACTACCATGACCGAGGTCATGGTCGCGCCTCCTCCGCACGCCGGACGACCGCCGGTGCAACCGGTCCTACGCTGAGCGGATGAACCGGGATCGACCGCGCCTGATCGGCGTGCTCTTCTGGGGCTGCGCCGGGTCGTCCGCGGTGCTGCAGGCCCTGATGTGGCAGGTGCCCGTGCCCGCCCGCCTGGCGTCGGCCGCGACGCTGGTGCTGCTGGCGCTGCTCTGGCCCGCGCTGCGGTGGCGGCGCGGCACCGGACGCTGGCCGGTCACGACCGTGTTCCTGCTGCTCAGCGTGCTCGGCGGCAGCGTCGACGGCTCCAACGTCAGCCTGTTCCTGCTGCTGATCGCGCTCACCAACGTCACGCTCGCGTTCGGCCCGCGGGCCGGCGCGCTCACCACGGCCGCGCTCGTCGTCGCGCAGTTCGCCGGCCAGCTCTGGCTCGGGCACCGGACGCCGCTCTGGGCCGCGTACGAGACGTTCGCCATCGCGCTCTACGGCGTCTTCGTGATGACGCTGGCCACCGCCGTGAACGAGGCCCGCGCCGCGCGCGACCGCGCCGACCGACTCCACGACGAGCTGGCCGAGGCCCATCGAGATCTGCGCGGGTACGCCGAGCGCGCGCACGAGCTGGCGGTCGCGGAGGAACGCGTGCGGATGGCCCGGGAACTGCACGACTCCGTCGGCCACCACCTCACCGTGGTCAAGGTCGGCCTGGAGAACGCGGAACGCTGGCGCGACCGCGAACCGGACGCCGCCTGGCAGGACGTCCACCAGGCCAAGACGCTCACCGGCGACGCGCTCCAGGAGATCCGCCGCGTGGTCCGCGCGCTCCGCCCGTCCCAGCTGGACGGCCGCCGCGGCAGCGACGCGCTGCGCGACCTGGCCGGCTCGTTCCGCGGCACCGGCCTGGACGTGGAGATCACGGTCGACGGCGCGGAGCGCCCGCTCGGGCCGGTGCGCGAGACCGTCCTGTTCCGGGCGCTTCAGGAGTCGCTGACCAACGCGCTGCGCCACTCCGGCGGCACCCGGATCGAGGTCCGCCTCGGCTTCGCCCCGGACGCGGCGCGGCTCACCGTGACCGACGACGGCCACGGCGCCGCGGGTGCCCCGCACGGCTTCGGCCTGACCTCGCTGGCCGCCCGCGTCCACGACGCCGGCGGCACGCTGACCACCACCGACCCGGCCTCCGGCGGATTCCGCGTACGCATCGACCTGCCCGACCCGCCACCGCACCGCAGCGCCGCCCTGCCGCGACCGGTGCCCGGCGCCGCGGTGCCGCCCGGCGCGGGTGACGCCGTGCCACGGCGGGGGCTCGGCACCGCGACGAGGCTCGGCGCGGGTGACGCCGTGCCTCGACGCGGCGCCTGCGACGAGGCGACGCCGGCGTGAGCGGCGAGCCGATCCGGGTGGTGCTGGTCGACGATCAGGATCTGATGCGCCGCGGGCTGCACCGGCTGCTGGAGCTGGAGCCGGACATCGAGGTCACCGGCGAGGCCGCGTCCGGCCCGGCGGCGCTCGCGCTCCCGACCCTGGCCGACGCGCACGTGGCGCTGGTCGACGCGCGCATGCCGGGCATGACCGGCGTCGAGCTGATCGCCCGGCTCACCGCCGAGCGTCCCGAGGTGCACGCGTTGCTGCTGACCACGTTCGACGAGGACGAGTTCGTGTTCGGCAGCCTCCGCGCCGGTGCCCGCGGCTTCCTGCTCAAGGACGCCTCGCCGGAGACGCTGGTCGCCGCCATCCGCTCCGCCGCCCGCGGCGACACCGTCATCGACGGCCAGGTCGCGTCCCGGGTCATCGCCCGCCTCGACGACCCGCCACCGCAGGGGCCGCCGGTCCAGCTGTCCGCGCGCGAGGACGAGGTGGCCCGGCTCGTCGCCACCGGCGCGTCCAACCAGGAGATCGCCCGGACCCTGTTCCTGACCGAGGGCACCGTCAAGAACCACGTCTCCGCCGCCCTCCGCAAACTCGGTCTCCGCGACCGCACCCAGCTCGCCCTCGCCTACGCGCGCCGCGGATAGCCCTCGACGGCCACGTCCCGCGGACGCCCCGGTGGCCGTGTTTCGTGGCTGCCCGCGGGACCGCGTCCCGTGGGGCATCGATGGCCGCGTCCCGTGGGCCCCGAGAGCCGCGCGGCGCGGACGGCCATCGACGGCCGTGCGGCGCGTGGCGCGGGTGCCGGAGGCGGCGGGCGCGCCGTCTATCCGCCGCCTATCTCGCGTTCATGATTCGCCGATCACCACGAGGTCTCATCGGATACGGGCCCGGCACGCCGCCGGGCCGCCGTGACGAGGAGACGACGATGAACACCGACATCCTGGCCGCACAGGTCACCGGACCGGTCCTGACGCCGGGCGACGCCGGGTACGAGGAGGAGACCGCGACCTGGAACCTGGCGATGACCGGCCGCCCGGTGGCGGCGGTCGGCGCCACCTCCGCCGCGGACGTGCGGGCCGCGGTCCGCTTCGCCGCCGCGAACGACCTGCCGATCGCGGTCAGCGCGACCGGTCACGGCCAGGCCCGGCCGGCCGACGGCGCGCTGCTGATCAACCTGCGCCGGATGAACGACATCGTGATCGACGCGGCCGCCGGTACCGCCACGGTCGGCGCCGCCGTCGAGATGCAGGACCTGGTCGACGCGGCCGCGAAGGCCGGCCTGGCGCCGCTGGCCGGTTCGTCGCTGAACGTCGGCACGGTCGGCTACGTGCTCGGCGGCGGGCTCAGCTCGACGCTCGGCCGCACCTACGGCTGGGCCGCCGACCACGTGCGCGCGGCCGAGATGGTGACCGCGGACGGCGAGCTGCGCACCGTGGACGCCGCCACCGCACCGGACCTGTTCTGGGCGATCCGCGGCGGCAAGGGCAACTTCGGCGTGATCACGTCGCTCACCGTCGGCCTGGTCCCGGTCACCCGGCTCTACGGCGGCGGCATCTTCTTCGACGGCGCGGACGCCCGCCCGGTGCTGGACGCGTTCCGCCGCCTGGTCGCGGACGCGCCGGACGCGCTCACCGCGTCCGTGGCGTTCCTGCGCCTGCCGCCGCTGCCGTTCGTGCCGGAGCCGCTGCGCGGCCGGCTGACCGTGCACCTCCGGGTCGCGTACCTGGGCGACGCCGCGGAGGGCGAGCGCCTGGTCGCGGACGTGCGCGCGGCCGCCACGCCGCTCATCGACGCGGTCGGGGAGATGCCGTACACCGCGTTCGCCACGATCCACGCCGACCCGGTCGACCCGATCCCCACGTACGAGTCCTCCGCGCTGCTGCGCGACTTCCCGGCCGAGGCCGCGGACGCGCTGATCGCCGCGGCCGGCCCGGGCGTGGACACGCCGGTGCTGATGATCGAGGTGCGGCAGCTCGGCGGCGCGCTGGCCCGCGACCCGGAGGTCCCGTCCGCGACCGGCAACCGGACCGCGCCGTTCCAGCTGTTCCTGGGCGCGGCCGGCGCGCCCGGCATGGACGAGGCGCTGCGCGAGCCGCTGTTCGCGCCGATCCGTGCGCTCGAGCCGTGGGCCTCCGGACGCCGCCAGGTCAACTTCCTCGGCGGGTACGACCAGGACGCCGTGGACGTCAGCGCGGCCTACGAGCCGGAGGCGTGGGAGCGCCTGCGCGCCGTCAAGGCGGCCGTCGACCCGCGCAACCTGTTCCGGGTCAACCACAACATCCCGCCGCGGGACTGAACCGGTCCGGGAGGTTGTCGCGGCGGCGATAACCTCCCCGGGAGTCCCCTTTCAATATGCAGAATTCACGTGTTCGGTGTTCTCCCGGCCGGTGACGACGGGCTAGAAATGCGGCACCCCCTCAGTCCGCAGGCACGTTCGTCACAGGCAGGGAGCACAACCATGAACCGCACCCTCCGCCACGCCACGGCCGCCGGCGCCGCGGCCACCGTCCCGCGACGGCTGCCGGCCGTCGTGCGCCTCAGCGCCGCGTTGGTGATCGCCGCCGCCGGCCTGCTCACCGTCGTCGTCGCGTCCCCCGCACAGGCCGCGGCCGTGTCCCAGCCGCTGCGCACGATGGTGGCGAACCTGCCGGTCGCCACCGAGGTCCGCACCGGCTACGACCGCGACCTGTTCAACCACTGGATCGACGCGGACGGCGACGGCTGCAACACCCGCTACGAGGTGCTCATCGCCGAGGCCACCACCGCGCCGTCGGTCGGCTCCGGCTGCGCGCTCAGCGGCGGCCGCTGGACGTCCTACTTCGACGGTGCCGGCTGGACCGACCCGGCCGACCTCGACATCGACCACCTCGTCCCGCTCGCCGAGGCGTGGGACTCCGGCGCGCGCACCTGGTCGTCGTCGCAACGCCAGTCGTTCGCCAACGACATCGGTGACGCCCGTTCGCTCGCCGCCGTCACCGACAACGTGAACCAGTCCAAGGGCGACCAGGACCCGGCCGAGTGGCTGCCGTCCGTGACGGGTGTCCACTGCCGCTACCTCACCGAGTGGACCGCCGTGAAGACCCGCTGGGGCCTGACCGTCGACACCACCGAGAAGAGCCGGCTCACGTCCATCGCCGCCGGCTGCACCAACAGCACGGTCACGGTCGACGTGGTGATCGGCGCCGGCCCGACCACCACCGCCACCCGGACCGCCACCGCGTCCCCGACCGGCGGCGCGGCCACGTGCACCGGGACGAACGCCACCGACGTCACCGTCCCGGACGCCGGTTCGCCGGTGACCAGCACGATCACCATCTCCGGTTGCTCCCGGCCGGCGGCGTCCAGCGGCTCCACGGTCTACGTCAACGTGGTCCACCCGTTCCGCGGCGACGTCTCCGTCTACCTCTACGCGCCGGACAACTCCTACTACGTGCTCAAGGCGGCGTCCTCGTCGGACGGTGCGGCGAACGTCAACGCGACCTACACCGTCAACTTGTCCGCGGAGACCGCGAACGGCGCCTGGCGCCTCTCCGTCAAGGACAACGCCGCCGGCGACACCGGCTACCTCAACACCTGGACCCTGACGGTCTGAAACACCTGGACCCTGACGGTCCGACCGCTCCCGGTGCGGTCACGCGTCACGCGTGGCCGCATACCGGCGGCGTCGCGCCACCGGGTTGTCCGGGACCACCCGCTGACGTGCAGGGAGGCCGCCCGCGGCCGACCGGTGCCCGCGGGAGCACTGGGAAGGTGACCACGCCGGGAGCGGGAAAGCCGGCTCGGAAAGGCCTTTCCGCCTCGGCGGGCGCGTCAGCCGCGGACGGCGGCCGTGCTCATCAGGGCGTCGAGGTCGCCGGCCGGCATCGGGCGGGCGAAGAGGTAGCCCTGACCGTGGGTGCAGCCGAGCAGCTGGAGCTCGGCGGCCTGGGCCGGGGTCTCGATGCCCTCGGCGACGGTGCGGAGGCCGAGGACCTGGCTGAGGCGGATGACGGCCTCGACGACGGCGGCGCCGGCGGGGGTGCTGTCCAGCTGCGAGACGAAGCTGCGGTCGATCTTGAGCACGTCGACCGGGAGGCGGGTCAGGTACTGCAGCGAGGAGTAGCCGGTGCCGAAGTCGTCGACGGCGATGCGGACGCCGTGCGTGCGGAGCAGGGCGAGGGCCGGGACGGCGGCGTGCTCGTCGACGATGGCCGACTCGGTGATCTCCAGGACCAGGTCGGTGGCGGCGAGACCGGTGCGGGCGAGGACCGCGAGCACGTCCGCGACCAGCGTGGGTTCCTGCAACTGGCGCGGCGAGATGTTGACGCTGGCGTAGATGCCGCTGCCCGGGCTGCGCAGCTGCCACGCGCGGACCTGGCGGCAGGCCTCCTCCAGCACCCACAGGCCGAGCGCGGTGATCACGCCGGTGCGTTCCGCGACCGGGATGAACTCCACCGGTGAGACCGGGCCGAGTTGCCGGTGCCGCCAGCGGACCAGCGCCTCCGCGCCGACCGGCCGCCCGGCCGCGAGGTCGACCAGCGGCTGGTAGAGCACCTGCAGCTCGCCGGCGTGCAGCGCGTCCTCGAGCGCGTCGGCCAGTACGCCGTCCCGGGCACGCCGGTCGACCATCGACGGCTCGTAGAGCTTCCACAGGTGCTTGCCGGAGCGTTTCGCCTCGTACATCGCGAGGTCCGCGCGGTGTTGCAGCTCCTGCGGGGTCTCGTCCCCGTCCATGACCGCCACGCCGATGCTGGCCCGCACCGGGATGCTGTCCGCGCCGGCCCGCACCGGCGCGGTCGCGAACGCGGCCAGGATCCGCGCGGCCACGCCGGTCGCCTCCGCGCGGTCCACGACGCCGGTCAGCAGCACCACGAACTCGTCCCCGCCGACCCGCGCCGCGGTGTCCGCGGACCGGATGTGCGCGCGCAGCGTCCGCGCCACCTCGATCAGCACCATGTTGCCGGTGTCGTGCCCGTAGCGGTCGTTGACCGGCTTGAAGTCGTCCAGGTCCACGACCAGCATCGCGATCCGCTCGTGCCGGGCCGTCGCGCGCTCCAGTCCGGCGCGCAGGCCGGCCAGGTTCGCCAGACCGGTGAGCGTGTCGGTGACCGCGAGTTCCCGCGAGTCCCGCAGCGAGATCACCTGCCGCACCAGCAGCGCCCCGATGATCGCGCTCTGGGCCAGCACCAGCCCGCCCCAGAGCGTGAAATGCTCCTCGATGATGGTGCCGCCGAGCAGCACCGCGTTCCCGGCCGCGACGCTGGCGAACGGCAGGTACGCCGACCAGGACGGCGACTGCACGGGCGTGCTCGGCCGCCGGCCGGCCACCGCGCCCGCCGCGTCCGCCCGCATCGCCGCGACCGTCAGCACCAGCGACGCCAGGCTCAGGCTGACCACGACCACCGCGGATTCCGCGGCCTGCTCGCCGCGCGCGCCGACCGAGGCGTGCAGCGTGTCCGCTATCGCGTACAGCAGGACACCGCCGAGCAGCGTGGTGATCGGGTCGCCGAGCCGGGTGACGCCACCGCGCAGCAGCACCGCGCAGACCGCGACCACGAGCAGCAGGTTGCCCAGCGGATAGCCGATCGCCATCACCCAGGCGATGTTCGGGGCGCCGTGCAGGGTGGGGTGCAGCGCGACGAACCAGATCACCATGAAGGCGCCGTTGAAGACCGCGTAGGTCTCGGCCGCGAACGCCCAGCGCTGCCGCCCCTCCATCCGGCGCACCGAGATGCTGAGCACGGACGCGGCCAGGCAGCCGAACATGCCGAGCCCGCAGAGCACCCCGGCCCACCAGAACGCGGCGGAGCCGATGACCGCGTCGACGCCGAAGGCGAGCGTGGTCAGCAGCGAGAGCGCCCGTCCCGCGGCCGCGAGACGCCAGATGACCCGTCCCCGGTGCCGGGCGGCGCGCAGCGAATAGACGACGCCGAGGGCATCCAGGGTCAGCAGCGACAGACCGAAGATCGCACTGCGTGCGTCCGGCACCGTCAACGCGACGACCTGCGCGACGACCACGAGCCCCGACAGCACGACCGGCGCCGCACCGCTCCGTCGTCCCACCGTCATCCCCTTCGCGCGTTCGGTGTTCGACCTCTCGCATCGGCGGGATCACGCGAAAATCAAGCAATACTCGCTTTAAGGACATTCGCCACGGTACGGAACGCGCGCATTCGGTGAACTCGCCGTCACGATAAGGTAGCCGAACGTAACGTAGGTCCGGCATCATGGACGGTCGGCAGTCAATGTCGTCGAACGGATGGTGCCCTCGTGAAGCGTCGCGTCCTCGTGTTCGCCGCCGTCGTGGCCGGGTTGCTGGCCGGGTTGCCCGGCGTCGCGCCGGCGGCACCGCGGCCGTCGCGGGCCCCGGCCGGCTTCGTCAACCTGACCGACGTGGATCCGACGATCCTGCGTGACATCCGCTACCGGGGCTTCCACAACTTCGTGGGGCGGCCGGTCGACGGGTATCGCGAGCCGCTGTGCGTCCTCACCCGGCCGGCGGCGGAGGCGCTGTCCCGGGTGCAGGCGGGCCTGCGCGCGAGGGGCTACACGCTCAAGGTGTACGACTGCTACCGCCCGCAGCGCGCGGTCGACCACTTCGCGGCGTGGGCGGCGGACCTGGACGACGAGCTGACGAAGCGTGAGTTCTACCCGGAGGTCGAGAAGACCCGGCTCTTCGAGGACGGCTACCTCGCCCGCCGGTCGGGGCACAGCCGGGGCAGCACGGTGGACCTGACGATCGTGCGGCTGCCGGCGCGGCCGCAGCCGCCGTACGTCCCGGGGCAGCCGCTGGTCCCGTGTTTCGCGCCGGTGTGGCAGCGTTTCCCGGACAACACCGTCGACATGGGTACCGGTTACGACTGCTTCGACCCGCGCTCGAACACGCTGGACCCGCGGATCTCCGGCCGGGCGCTGGCCAACCGGCTGATGCTGCGCGACGCGATGGCCGCGGCCGGGTTCAACGACTACGACCTGGAGTGGTGGCACTTCACGCTGGCGGGTGAGCCGTACCCGGACACGTACTTCGACTTCCCGGTCGCCCGCCGCGCGCTGCCCTGACCGGTGCCGTGCTGTCCTGGCCCGGTGCCCGACGGTCCGGTGTGACCCACGTCACCCGCTGAACGCAATCTCCGCCGTGTCGCGGCGACGACCTACCGGGCGTGAACCACAGTGCGGGAGTGACCGGACTCGACGAGGAGGCGTTGCTGCGCCGCGTCGGGCGTGGTGATCGGGCCGCGTTCGACGAGTTCTACCGCCGCACCGCACCGTGGCTCGCGGTCCGCCTGCGCCGGCGCTGCCGGGACGACGACCTGGTGGCCGAGGTGATGCAGGACGCGTACGTCGCGGTCTGGCGGGCCGCGGCCGGTTACGTGGGTGATCCGATGGGTGGGAGCGCGGCCGGCTGGCTGTGGACGATCGCCGCCCGGCGGCTGGTGGACGCGTTCCGGCGCGCGGCCCGGCACGACGAGGTGCCGCTGGCCGGCGAACCGCCGCGGGCCACCACGCCGGCGGCCGAGGACGAGGTGCTGGACGGGATCCCGGACGCCGCGCTCGCGGCCGCGCTCGGCCGGCTGGCACCGGAACTGCGCGCGGTCCTGCGCGCGATGGTCCTGGACGGGCTGACCGCGCGCGAGACGGCCGCGCTGCTCGGCGTGCCGGAGGGGACCGTGAAGACCCGGGTGCGCCGCGCCCGCATCGAGCTGCGGAGGGCGCTGTCATGAGCGATGCCTGTGTTCCGGCGGACCTGCTCGGCCGGTACGCCACCGGAGACGACCTGCCGGAGGAGACGCTGTGGGTGCTGGAGGCGCACCTCGAGCGCTGCCCGGCCTGCCGGGCGGCGCTCGCCGGCGCGATCGAGGCCGACCCGGTGCTCCCGGCGCTGGTCGAGTCCGTGCGCGTGGCGGTCGCGCCGCGGCTCGGACCCGGCCGCGGCCGGCTGTGGGGTCTGCGGCACCGGGCGCGCCGGGCGCAGGCCCGGTGGGCGGTCCCGGCCGTGCTGCCCTGGCTGGCCATGACGGTCGCGGTGCCGCTGGCCGCGACGCTGCTCGAGGCGGCCGGGCCCGGTGACATGCCGCCGCTGCTGTTGCTGATCGCGCCGCTGGTGCCGGTGCTCGGCGTCGCCGTCTCCTGGAACCGGTGGACGGATCCGGCGCACGCGCTGGTCGCGGTCACGCCGCGGGCCGGGCTGACGCTGGTGCTGCGCCGCACGCTGGTGGCGCTGCTGGTCACGCTGCCGCCGGTGGTGCTGGCCGGTCTCGCGGTCGGCACGTCCCCGGCGCGCTGGCTGTTGCCCGGGCTCGCGTTCACCACCGTGGTGCTGGCCGCCGGTGCGCTGGTCGGTGTGGGTCGCGCCGCGGCCGGCGTGACCGCGCTGTGGTCGCTGGCCGTGGTCGTACCCACGCTGGCCGACGCCGGGGACCCGGTGGTCCTGGACGCGGCGGCGGCCCCGGGCTGGCTCGTGGTCGCGCTCGCCGCGGCCGCGGTACTGACCCACTTCCGCGACCGATACCGGCTCGACCGGTCGTGAACCGGGCCGTGAACCGGGCCGGCCGCGGCGAGGCCCGGCGGCGCTGCCGGCCGGAACGCGGATCAACGGCCCGGCCGCGCGCGGGCGGGCGCTCCATCCGGGACCGGCGTCCTGCCGGCGATCCCGGAACGACAGGAACGGACAGGAGAAGAATGCGTGCGATAGGGGACGACCGGCCGGTCGCCTGGCCGGTCCGGGCGGAGGGACTGTCGGTCCGCGCCGGCCGCCGGCTCGCGGTCGACGGAGTCGACCTGGACCTGGGGCCGGGAGTGCACGGCGTGCTCGGCCCGAACGGCGCCGGCAAGACCACGCTGCTGCGCGCGCTGGCCACCGTGACCCCGCCGGCCGCCGGCACGCTCGACCTGGCCGGCCAGCCGGTCCACGGCGGCGGTGACCTGCGCGAGGTCCGCCGCCGGCTCGGCTACCTGCCGCAGTCCTTCGGCTGCTACAAGCGTTTCACCGTACGGGAGTTCGTCGAGTACCTGGCCTGGCTCAAGGAGCTGCCGGCGCACGAGATCCCGGCCGAGGCGCAGCGCGTGATCGACCGGTGCGGACTGACCGAGCGCGCGGACGAGAAGCTGCGCACGCTCTCCGGCGGCATGATCCGCCGGGTCGGGCTGGCGCAGGCGCTGGTCGGCGACCCCGGGCTGCTGATCCTGGACGAGCCCACCGCCGGCGTCGACCCCGGCAACCGCCAGGAGTTGCGCGCACTGCTGCGCGGCCTCGGCCGGACCGCGTGCGTGGTGCTCGCCACCCACGTGATCGAGGACGTGGCCGCGGCCTGCACCGACCTGATCGTGCTGCGCGAGGGCCGGATCGTGTTCCGCGGCACCCCCGCGGAGCTGGCCGGCCGTGCCGATACCGGCGGCGATCCCGGCGACGACGTGACGAGCAGGTACGAGCGAGGGTACGCGGAGGTGCTCCGATGACGATCCGCCCGGCACTGCTGGAACTGCGCCGTACCCTGCTGCCCTGGCTGGTCGCCGCGATGCTGTTCGCGTCCTGGGCGATGACCTCGGACGGCATGGATCCGCGCTGGCCCGGCCTGGTGAACGCGACCGTGCTCGGCCACCGCGCCGCGCTGGTACTGCTCTGGCCGCTCGCGCTGACCGCCGGGGTGTGGATCGGCCGCCGGGACGGTGCGGCCGGCACCACCGAGCTGATCGGCGTCACGTCCCGCGGTCCCCGGTCCCGGCTCGCGCCGCGGGCGGCACTGCTCGGCGCCGGTCTGGCCGCCGTCTACCTGGCCGCGCTCGCCGAGACGCTCGGCCGGGCGGTGCTGGACGCGGAGACGTACTGGCCGGCCGGCTGGCCCTGGTCGCTGCTGACCGGTGCGCTCGGCGTCGCCGCGGCCGGCCTGCTCGGTCTCGCGCTCGGCCGGCTGCTGCCGTCACTGTGGACGGTCCCGGCGGCGCTGGTGCTCTCCACCGGGTCGCTGGTCACGCTGGAGGTCCTGGCCCAGGACCGGTCGAGCCGCGCGTTCGCGCTGCTGCCGTCGTATCTGCCGGACGACGGCACCGCCGGCGAGTTCGTCCGGTTCAGCGCCGCCACCGTGGCCGGCCAGACGATCTGGTTCGGGGCGCTCGGCGCGGCCGGTTTCCTGTTCTACGCGCTGCCGTCGCGGCCCCGCCCGGCCGCCCTGCTGCCGGGCACCGCGGTGCTGGCGGCCGGTCTGGCCGGCGCACTGCTCGTGCTTCCGCCGGCCGGGCGGGCGACGGCCGTCGACGCGGGTGCCACCGCCCAGGTCTGCGCGGACGGTACGCCGCGGGTGTGCGTGACCCGGGCCTACGCGCGGACGCTGCCGGAACTGACCGGCCCGGCCCGCGAGGCGCTGACCGCGCTGAGCCGCCTGCCGAACGCGCCGGTCGCGCTGGTCCAGGACGAGCATGCGTTCGGCGTGCGCACCGCGCAGGACCCGTCGACGGTACGGGTACGCCTCACCGTCGACGGCACCGGCGCGCTCGTCACCGGCGGCACCACGCTGGTCGAGGACCTGCTCGACGGCGCGGGCACGCTCCGCTGCGAGGACTACACCACGTCCGGTGCCGACGTCCGCCAGCGCGCCGCCCGCGCGGTCGCCGCGTTCTGGCTGCTCGGCCGGCCGGCACCGCCGACGTCCTACACGGACGCCGAACGCGTCGCGACCGCCCGGGCCTGGGATGCGCTGCACGGGCTGCCGCCGGCCGAGCAGGTGTCCCGCGTCGCCGCGCTGCGCGAGGCCGGTCTGCGGTGCCGCGGCGACCTCTTCGAGATCCTGACCGGCGCGGCCTGACCCGCGGCGCACCGAAGGGCCGCCGTCCTCGCCGGTGCCGAGCGCGGCCGACCCTGATGCGGCCGGGGTACGGCGTAACTCGCGTGGGGTAGCGGGGATGGCTCCGCCGCCGGACGACGGGGGCGGCGGCCCGTCCATAGCGTGACCGCGATGAACATCGACGCCCGGCGCGGTACGCGCCGCACGCTGACCCTGCTCCTGGTGCTGGCGGCCTCGGCCGTGGCACTGCTCGCCCCGGCCACCGCGGCCCGCGCGGACGGTGTGGCCGGTGCCGACGTCCAGGTCGCGCAGACGCTCGGCGAGCGCGAGCTGACCGTGATCCTGCGCCGGGTGGCGGGCATCCCGGGCCCGCTGCACGTGGACGTGCTGACGCACACCGGCTCGCCGCCGGGCGAGTTGCGGCTCGCGGTCGCACCGGCCGGCGCCGCGTCCGATGTGGACGTCGGCGCCCGGGTCGGTGTGCCGGGCGCCGCGACCACGGTGCGGCTGGGCGCGGCGGCCGGCAGCCACCCGGCCGTGCTGACCGTGGACCGGGCCGGGCCGTGGGAACTGTGGCTGGACGACGGCACGCGGCGGGCCCGGATCCCGTTCGAGGTGCCGCGGCTCGTGTCGTCGCCCGCCGAACGTACCGTCTATCTGGGTTTCGTGGCCGCGGGTGTGCTGTTGGCCGTGACGCTGGCGGTCGCGGTCCGGGCGCGCAACGGTGGCTGGGTGTTCCTGCCGGCCGGCGGGATCGTCGCGGCGTGCGCGGCCGCGGTCACGGCCGCGCTGCTGTCCGCGTCGATGCCGGAGCCGGTCGCGCACGCGGACCCGACCGTGGACGGCGCGAACGATCCGTACGCGGTCCTGCGCGCCGACTCGGCGCACGAGTCCCGCCCGCCGGTGCAGCTGACGATGTCGGGCACGCCGGCGCGGTCCGGTGAGCCGGTCACCGTCCGGTTCGGACTGACCGACGGCGGGACCGGGTTGCCGGCCGACGACGTGCTCGTGCACGACGCCGCGCTGATGCACCTGCTCGTGGTGGGCCCGGCCGGGCGGCTGTGGCACCTGCACCCGGTGATGACCGGGCCGGGCGCGTTCGAGGTGCTCTTCACCGCGCCGTACGCGGGCCACTACGCGGTCTCCGCCGAGCTGTCCCGGCGCGGCGGCGGGCTGCAGCTGATCCGGTCGCCGCGCGGCTTCACGGTCGACGGCACACCGCCGCCGGCCGGCCCCGCCGCGCCCGGTGACGCCGGCTCCCCGGTCGTGGCGTCCGGGAGCCGGGTGGCCGGGGCCGCGGGCGCGGTCCCGGTGCGGCTGAGCACGCCGGACCGGCTGGTGGCCGGCGCGCCGGCACTGCTCACGGCGCGGGTCGGCGACACCGCCACGCTGCAGCCGTGGCTGGGCATGGTCGGCCACATGATCGTCGTCGGGCCGCTGGACGCGGACCGGCCGGACACCGGCGCCGCCACCCAGGAGGCGGAGGTCTGGGCGCACAGCCACTCGATGGGCGCGATGAGCCACGACTCGCACGCGCGGACCATGAGCGGCCTGATGCCGCGCGCCGGGGACAGCCCCGCGGACGAGACCGTCGCCGCGTACGGCCCGGACGTGTCGTTCGTCTACGCGTTCCCGTCGCCCGGCACCTACCGCGTCTGGATCCAGGCCGAACGCGACTTCACCGTCCTCACCGCCGGCTACCTGCTGACCGTGACCGGGGACGGCCGATGAGCGCCTGGACGCTGCACCCCGGCCGCCGCGGCACCGCGACCCCGTGGATCGTGGCGCTCTTCGCCGCGCTGCTGGTCTGCGCCGCGGTCGCGGCCGGCACCCGCCCACGCCCGCCGGTCGCGTTCACCTCCGGCAACGACCGGTACGTGGTGACCGTGACGCTGCCGGACGACCGGGCCGGCACCGTACCGGTGGCGCTGACCGTGACCCGCCGCGACGGCGGACCGGGCGTGGTCCCGCCGGTCTCCGTGCAGGCGGTCGAGCCGGCGATGGGCCACGCGACGCCGCCGGTCCTGGCCGAGGCCGTGGACGCGTCCGCGTTCACGGTGCACGGCGTGCACCTGATGAGCCCCGGCCACTGGCGACTCCTCGTCACCGTGGCCGGTTCCGCACCGATCGTGTTCCCCCTCGCCGTCACCGGATGACGGCGGAGAACGGAGAGAGAACCCCCATGAGTTCCGCATCCGCCACGTTGGCGCGCGACCGCATCGATCCGGCGTTCGCCGGCGCGGTCGCCGTGCTGATCGGCCCGCTGCTGTCGCTGTTCGGCGGCAGCTGGGACATCCAGTGGCACCACGACGTCGGCCCGGACACGTTCTTCACGCTGCCGCACCTGTTCATCTACGCGGGTACCGCGATCGCCGGCGTCGTCAGCCTGGTCATGGTGCTGCGCGCCACCTGGGTGCAGCGCACCGGGCGCGCGGCCGAGCCGGCGACCGGCGGCCCGGCGGTCCGCGTGTTCGGCGGCGTCTTCACCGCGCCGCTGGGCTACCTGCTGTCCGGGGTGTCCGCGGCCGCGTTCCTGTTCTACGGCCTGATGGACCTGTGGTGGCACGGCGTCTACGGCTTCGACGCCTCCACCAGCTCGCCGCCGCACGTCGCGCTGTTCCTGACCATCTCGCTGACCATGGCCGGCACCGTGATCGTCTGCGCGGCCGCGCTGCCGGCTCGCTGGGCCCGGGTGGCGCTGGTCGTCGCGCTGTCGCTGCTGACGGTGTTCAGCCCGTTCATCACCACCGCGTTCGAGCCGCTGCCGACACCGTTCGACGCGGCGCTGATCGCGAAGGCGTTCTTCAGCGTGCTGCTGTTCGTGGTCGGCGCGCTGCTGCTGCGCACGCCGGCCGCGCCGGTCGCGATCGGCGGGCTGATCGCGGCGATGCAGGCGGTACTCTGGTTCGTCTCGCCGTGGGCCGCCCACGCGTACGCGGACTCAGTCGGCCTGCCACTCCGCGACGGCGTGGCCGGGGACGCACCGTCGTTCCCCGCGCGGCTGCCGGTGCTGATGGTGGTCGCGGCCGTCGTGGTCGCGGCGCTGCTGTGGCGGCTCGCCGGGCACCGCCGGCGGGCGCAGCTCGCGGGCGCGGCCGGCGGGCTGATCGTCAGCGCCAGCCAGCTGACCCAGGAGTCGCTGCTCGGCGAGCTGGGCCCGGCGCACGTCCCACCGATCGGGCTGCTCACGGTGGTGGCGCTGTGCGGCGCGGTGGCGGGCGCGCTCGCCGGTCACCTCGCGCTCCGGCTGGCCGCGCTGCTGACCGCACCGACGCCGGCGGCCGGCAACCCGGCGGCGGGTGCGCGAGCGTCCCGCACCCGGCCGGTCCTCGTCCCCCAGGAAGGTGTCTGACATGCGGATCGGGTTCGCGGCGCGACTGATCGCCGCCGTCACCGTCGTGCTGGTCGCGGCGCCCGCACCGGCGTACGCCTACGAACCGGTCGAGGTGGTGCACACCGAACGGGTGCAGGCCGGCCCGTACGCCATCACGGTCGGTTTCTCCCGCTGGCCGGTCCGGGCCATGCAGTCCCTGGACTTCAGCTTCATCCCGGACGGCGGCCTGACCGGCAAGTCAGGAACGCTGGAGCAGATCGGTCCCGGCATCGAGGACGACGACGTCGTCACGCCGCTGGCCCGGCACCCCCGCAAGCGGGACGTCTGGGGCCTGGACATCGCCGCGCTGCCCGCCGAGTCGGCCTACACGTTCCGGTTCACCGTCGACGGCCCGGCCGGCCGGGGCGTGGGCGAGCTGCGTGACATCCCGGTCGTCGCGCAGCCCGGCCCGCCGCTCGGGCTGAGCTGGGCGGTCGCGGTGCTGCCGCTGCTCGCGTTCCTCGGGTTCATGACGGTGGCCTGGCGCCGGGTGCGCCCGTCGCGGCACCTGACCCTGCTGGACTAGCGGACGGTCCCCGGGCGGCTCACCGCCGCCCGGGGACGACCAGCCCGTTCTCGTAGCCGAACACGACCGCGTGCACCCGGTCCCGCAGGCCCAGCTTGTTCAGGATCCGGCTGACGTGCGTTTTCGTGGTCTGCTCCGCGATGAACAACTCGGCCGCGATCTCCGCGTTCGACATGCCGGTCGCCATGTGCCGCAGCACCTCCCGCTCCCGGTCGGTGAGCGCATTCAGCGCCGGGGACGGCTTGCGCGGCTGCGCGCCGACGAAGTTCTCGATCAGCCGCCGGGTGACGCTGGGCGACAGCAGTGCCTCGCTGTTCGCCACCACGCGCACCGCCCGTACCAGTTCGTCCGGTTCGCTGTCCTTGAGCAGGAAGCCGCTGGCACCGGACCGCAGCGCCTCGTACACGTAGTCGTCGACGTCGAACGTGGTGAGCATCAGCACCCGCGGGGCCGGCGATCCGGAGAGCAGCTCGCGCGTGGCGGCCAGCCCGTCCAGCTCCGGCATGCGCACGTCCATCAGCACCACGTCCGGGCGCAGCGACCGGCCGAGCCGCACGCCGGCCCGGCCGTCCTCGGCCTCGCCGATCACGGTCAGGTCCGGCTGGGCGTCCAGGATCGCGCGGATGCCGGCGCGGATCATCGGCTGATCGTCCACGACCAGGACGCTGATCATGACTCGTTCTCCTCGCTGTTCAGGGGCAGGCACGCGGCCACCCGGTAACCGCCCTCGGGACGCGGGCCGGTCTCCAGCGTGCCACCGGCCTGCCGGGCCCGTTCCCGCATGCCGATCAGGCCGTGCCCGGCCCGGCCCGGGTCCTCGATCGCCCGGCGGGCCCGGCGGGCTCGGTCGTTGACCACCTCGACGGTGAGCGCCCGCTCGGTCACGCCGACCCGCACCCGGGTGTCCGCGCCGGGTGCGTGCCGCACCACGTTGCTCAGCGACTCCTGCACGATCCGGAACGCGGCCACGCCGACGGTCTCCGGGACGGCCAGGTCGCGTACCTCGTCCGGCACGGTCAGCGCGACCGCGATGCCGCCGCGCCGCGCGGAGACGGCCAGCTCGTCGAGGTCGCGCAGGCCCGGCGCCGGCCGCAGCGGCCGCTCACCCTCCTCGTCGCGCAGCAGCGACAGCAGCTGGCGCATCTCCCGCAGCGCGGTGCGGGTGCCGGCCGCGATCCGGCCGAACTCGGCGCGCGACTCCTCGTCGACGTGCTGCAGCCGGTACGCCGCCGACGTGGCCTGCATGTGGATGACCGACATGCTGTGCGCGACCACGTCGTGCAGCTCCCGGGCGATCCGGGTGCGCTCCTCCACCACGGCCCGCTGCGCCTGTTCCAGTGCCACGTCGCGGCGGGCGTCGGCGAGCTGCCGGCGGATCAGCGCGCGCTGCCGCCACAGGATCGCGCCGAACAGCACCAGCACCGAGTTCGTCGCGTAGACGACCAGCGTCTCGTCGGCCGCGTCGAAGTCGCGCCCGCGCGGGTCGAACGTGGCCAGCAGGATCAGGATCAGGCCGGAGGCCCACCAGGTCGCGACCGCCTCGCCCCACGGCCGGCACAGCCCGACCAGGCCGACGTAGAGGATCAGCACCAGCATCACGGGCACGGCCAGCGGCCACGCGCCCTCGTCGATCGGCTGCGTCCAGGCGAACACCACGACGGCGGCGAGCTGCAAAGCCGCGGCCAGCCGGGGGCGCACCGGCACCAGCGGCAGCGCGACGCAGCCCGCGGTCGCGGCGCCGAACGCGACCAGCACCGGCAGGTCGTAGAGGTCCGCGACCAGCGTGGCCGTGACGACCAGCAGCAGTCCGGTGACCGAACCCAGCACGACCCACCACAGCGTGCGTACCGGCCGGCCGTCCGTCACGTCGTTCACCCGTTCCTCGTCCCGCGCGTACGCTCGCCACGCTACCGACGAGGAACGGGCCGCGCGTCGTGCCGGCGGGGGAGCCCACCCCGTACCGGAGAGGTATGCGCCCCGGTCAGGCGGCCTCGATCCGCAGCGTGCCGAGGCCCGCGGACGCGTCGAGGTCCAACCGGTCGGTGGCGTCCTGCCAGTCGCGGGACTGGAAGACCTCGCCCTTCGCGATGCCGTTCTTCGACGCGCCGTCGATCTCCACGGTGCCGGCGCCCTGCCGGATCGCGACCCGGGCCGGGGCGCGCGCGGGGGTCCGTACCGTGAGCTGGTTGGCGCCCTTGGTCAGCGAGATCGGCAGCGTGCCGTCCGGCGCGGGCAGGCTCAGGTCGATGCTGGTGGCGCCGCCGGCCAGCGTCACCTCGGAGACCGGGGCCGCGCTCAGGTCGACCGCGCCGGAGTCGACCCCGGCCAGCAGCCGCACCGACCAGCGCACCTCGTCGCTGAGCAGCACCTCCACCTCCGCGGTGGCGTCCTCGTTCGCGCTCGGCGTGAGGAACAGCCGCACCTCGCCGTCCTCGGTGACCGTGTTCGGCCGCACCCCGCTCCGCTCCGGGGCGGTGATCCGGAACAGGTCCCCGTCCAGCGACGTGGTCCGTACCGCGAGGATCGTCACGTCGGTCAGCAGCGCGAACGTGGCCTCGTCCCGACCGTCCAGCGGCGCGGACTCGGTGCGTTCGTCGTCGGCCGGGGGCGGTTCGGCGGCGTCCGGGCCGGGAGCGGCGTCGTCCTCGTCCGGTGCCGGGCCGTCCGGTGCCGCGTTCTCCGGTGCCGCGTTCTCCGGGGCGGCCGCGTCCGGCGCGGCGGGCCCGGCGGTCGTGCCCTGGTCCGTGGCGCCGTCCGGCAGCTGCACCACGATCAGCGCGGTCAGGCCGACCAGCAGCAGCAGCGCCGTCGCGACGCCGGCCAGCACCCGGCCGCCGCGCCGCACCGCCGGCACCGCCGCGGTCTCCCCGTTCCAGTGCAGGTCGTCATCCGCCGCGGCCGGATGGACGAAGTCCTCGGCCAGCACGAGCTCCTCGAACGGGTCCCGCACGTCGGTGTCGTCCGGGGCGGTCACCGGCGCGACCGCGTTCGGCGGCACCGCCGCGGGCGGCGCCGGGTCGTCCAGGTGGTAGACGTCCGCCTCCGGGCCGATCCGGTGCGGTGCGTCCGGCCAGTAATCGGCGACCGACGGCCACCCGGCGGGCGGCTTCCCCGGCTCGTCGGCGGGATCCGCGGCCGGCGGTTGCGCCGCCGTCGTGACCTCCCCGGACGTCTGCTCCGATGCCCCGCCGCCCTGCGCCACAGTGACTCCCATCCGCCGGCATGTTGTCGCCCACCACATGGCACGCACGGAACGCCGCCATGGATCAACATCACGTGTGCGAAATCGTGTTCTCGCATGATCGACGCGGTGCCCGGCGCGCGGCCGGCGAGCCGGGTGGCGGCCGCGGGCGTACGCTGACCTGCGTGGATCATGAAGAGCGCATCGCCCTGTTCCTCGACTACGAGAACCTGGCGATCGGTGCCCGCGAGCACCTGGGCGGCCTGCCGTTCGCCCTGAAGCCGGTCGCGGACGCGCTGGCCGAGCGCGGCCGGGTGGTGGTGCGGAAGGCGTACGCGGACTGGTCGTACTTCGACGACGACCGCCGGATGCTCACCCGGTCCCACGTCGAGCTGATCGACATCCCGCAGCGGATGGGCGCGTCCCGCAAGAACGCCGCGGACATCAAGATGGTGGTGGACGCGCTGGAGCTGGCGTTCGAGCGGCCGTACATCTCCACGTTCGTGCTGTGCACCGGCGACAGCGACTTCACCCCGTTGGTGCACAAGCTGCGCGAGCTGAACAAGCGGGTGATCGGCGTCGGGGTGCAGAAGTCCACGTCCGCGCTGCTGCCGCCGGCCTGCGACGAGTTCCTCTACTACGACCGGCTGGAGGGGGTGGAGGTGCCGCCGGCCCGGCCGAGGCGGAGCCGCCCGGCCACCGCGCCGGTCGCCCCGCCGGAGCCGGAGGTGGCCGCCCCGGAGCCGGTCGAGGTGGTGGTGGCGGTGGAACCGGCCGCCGACGCCGAACCGTCCGCGCGGGACGCCGACGCGCTCGCCGCGCTGGTCGCGCAGAGCGTCACCGGTCTGCAGCAGAGCTCGAACGGCGCGGTGACCGCGTCCACGCTCAAGCGCACGCTGCTGCGCAAGGACCCGACGTTCAGCGAGGCCGACTACGGGTTCCGCGCGTTCGGCGAGCTGCTGCGCCACCTGCGCGAGCAGAACGTGATCGAGCTGAGCGACGGCTCGGCCAAGGGGGACCCGGAGGTCAGCCTGCCGGAGCACGGCGACCGGGAGGCCGCGTTCGGGGTGCTGCGCACGGTCGTCCAGGAGCTGGCCGCCGGCAACGGCGCGGTCGCGCTGTCCGGGCTGAAGAACCGGGTCCGCAAGGTCGCGCCCGGGTTCAGCGAGAAGAAGCTGGGGTACCGCTCGTTCCTGCAGTTCTGCAAGGCGGCCGCGACCAGCGGCGCGGTCGCGCTGGAGTGGAGCGCGGACGCGGACGACTACCTGCTGACGCCGCCCGGGGCGTGAGCCGGCCCCGGCGCGCCGGTCCGCCCGAATCGGGTGCGCCGGCGCGCCGGCCGGGCGCCGTGACGGCGTCAGTTCAGGTCGACCGTGACCGTCACGGTGACCCGCTTGCCGTCCACGGTGACCGCCGCGGGCTGGGCGGGGGTGAACGACCGCGGCGGCTGCGCCGGCGCGGTGCCCTGCGGCGACGCGAAGACCGGTGCGTCCGGGCGGAGCAGCACCTCGTACGCGTGGACGGTGTGCTCCTCGTTGCCGTAGCCGATGTTCGCCGCCCCGAACTCCCGGCGCACCTTGCCGAGCTGCAGGTTGTTGCCGTCGATCGACGCGCGCGCCACGTGCAGCGGGACGCCGTGGTGCTCGTGTCCGGCCTCGTACGCGTCGTCCGGCACGTGCCCGCCGACCGCGACGCCCCAGATGCCGCGGTCCATCAGCACCTCGTACTCGCCCGGCACGCCGATCTCGTCGCCACCCCAGGCGACGCCGGCCAGGCCGAGCCCGGGCCGGACCTTGCCGGGGTGCAGCCCGCCGTGCAGGCGCACCCGGCACACCCAGAGCGGCGAGCCGTCGTCGTCGTACCCGTGCGGGATCGCGCCCTCCGGGATGCGCCCGTCCGACGCCGTCTCCCACCGATAGTCCTTCATCTCACTCCTCGCGCAGACCGGACTCGTCGATGAGCCCGCGGCAGCAGGATAACGATGATGATCAGCGCGGCATCGCCGGTGTCGTCAACGACCGGAGAGGCGCAGATGGCGGTGCGCGGCCATCCGGACCGGCGCGTTCGCCTCGCCGCACGCGTCGTAGCCGCCGCGCCGCTCGACGATCTCGAAGAACACCCGGCCGCCGTGCACCGGCGTGTAGAAGTGCAGCAGTTCGCCGCCGTGCGCGTCCCGGTCGTAGAGGATGCCGTGGCGCCGCAACGGCTCGACCACGTCGCCGGGCAGGCCGAACCGGGCCGCCAGATCCGCGTAGTAGTTGTCCGGGATCGCCAGCCGCCGCGGCACCCGCGCCGCCGACGCCAGGATGTCCGGGGTGGAGAACGCGACGTGCTGCGGCTCGGGGACGCCGGGCGCCCACTCACCGCGGCGCAGCAGCGCGACGGTCAGCGCGAGGCGCACCTCGCGCCCGGCGGTGGCCAGCGCGCGCGAGCGCATCAGCCCGAACGGCGCGGCGAACTCCTCCGTCGCGAGCCGGTCCAGCCCGAGGACCGAGTGGTAGAACAGTCCGGCCTCGTCGAAGTGGTCGAACGGCTGCGTCAGTCCGATGTGGTCGGTGGCGATCAGCCCGCCGGCCGATTCGCCGGCCGCCGGTTCGCCGGTCGGCAGGAAGTCCGCGCGCCAGTCCGGGGACGGGCCGGTGAGGAACACGTCCGTGCCGTCCGGGGCGGTGATGGACGCGAGCGAGACCTCCCGTGGGCCGTGCGCGCTGACGTGCACCGGTGCCCGCAGCGCCTCCGCCCGGCGCAGCGCGGCCGCCGGGTCGTCCGTGCTGACCGCGATCGCGCTGATCGCGGCGCCCGGCCGGGTCACCGCGCTGTTCAGCACGACCCGGCAGGCTGACTGTTCCCACAGTTCGACGGGCTTGGTGCGGTGCTGGCCGGTGTGCGCGAAACCGAGGCCGCGCAACGCCTCGCGCAGCTGCGGGCCGGTGCCGCCGTCCACCGCGAACTCGGTGAACGCGTGACCGCGCAGCGCGGGCGCGGGCGGCAGCGGGCGCAGGCCGGCCCGGTCCTCCAGCGCGATCAGCGAGCGCATCGCGTCGACCGCGGTGCGCGCCGGGTCCGACTGCCGGAAGACGTCGTTGAACACCTCCAGGGACAGCGGTCCGTCGTACCCGGCGGCGTGAATGGTGGTGATCAGGCCGGGCAGGTCGAACGCGCCCTGGCCGGGGAAGAGCCGGTGGTGGCGGCTCCACTGCAGCACGTCCATCCGCAGGTGCGGCGCGTCGGCCAGCTGCACGAAGAAGATCTTGCCGGGCGTGACGGCCGCGATGCCGTCCGGGCTGACGTCGCGGGACAGGATGTGGAACGAGTCCAGGCACAGCCCGAGCGCGGGGTGGTCGGCCGCGCGCACGATCCGCCACGCGTGGTCCCAGGTGGACACGTGGCGGCCCCAGGCGAGCGCCTCGTAGGCGATCCTGATCCCGCGGTCGGCCGCCCGATCGGCCAGCCGGGAGAGCTGTTCCGCGGCCAGGCCGTCGTCGTCGCGGGCGTCCGGCGACACCGACGAGCAGACCAGCATGGTGTCCGTGCCGAGCGCCGCCATCACGTCGAACTTGTGGGCGGCCCGGCGCAGGTTGGCCTCCAGCCGCGCGGGCGGCACCGCCTCGAAGTCGCGGAACGGCTGGTAGAGGTCGATCGACAGGCCGAGGTCGGCGCACCGGGCCCGGATCTCGGCCGGCGACCACGGCGACACCACGAGGTCGTTCTCGAACAGCTCGATGCCGTCGAAGCCGGCCGCCGCCGCGGCGGTCAGCTTGTCGTCCAGCGTCCCGGAGACGCACACCGTCGCAATCGACCGCCGCATTCCGTACCCCTAAATCCGTAGATATCCGGTCAACAGGTCGCCGAGCATGGTGCGGTAGTGCTCCCGGCGCGCCGGGTCGAGCAGGTCGCGGTCGAAGAGCGCGCCGAACGTGTGCCGGTTCGCGACCCGGAAGAAGCAGAACGAGCTGATCATCAGGTGTACGTCGAGTGCGTCCACGTCCGTGCGGAACACGCCGTCCGCCTGGCCGCGCTCCAGCACGCCGTGCAGCAGATCCACGGCCGAGCTGTTCAGGTCGGCCATCCGCGCGACGTGCGCGACGTGCCGGGCCTGCTGCGCGTTCTCCACGCCGACCAGCCGGATGAACGCGGGGTGCGCCTCGTGGTGGTCGAACGTGACCTCGGCCAGCCGCCGCACCGCCGTGACCGGGTCCAGATGTTCCACGTCCACGGCCCGCTCGGCGGCCCGGATCTCGGAGTACGCCCGCTCCAGCACCGCGCGGTAGAGCTGCTCCTTGCCGCCGAAGTAGTAGTAGATCATCCGCTTCGTGGTGCGGGTGCGGGCCGCGATCTCGTCCACCCGCGCGCCGGCGTAACCGCGGGTCGCGAACTCGTCCGTTGCCACGTCGAGGATCTCGGCCCGGGTGCGCGCGGCGTCCCGGCGACGTTCCACCGGTGCGGCCACGGTCATCTTCTCCATCCCCCCAGTCTGCCCGCGGGACTTGACACCACTCGATGTGACCCGGATAACTAACGTACCAGTTCGTACATTCAAAGGAGTCTAAGGATGCGGTGTGGACTGATCGGCGCCGGGATCGACGCGTCGTTCTCGCCCGCGCTGCACGAGACCGAGGCCCGCCGGCAGGGCCTCGACCTGCGCTATGAGCTGATCGACGTGGACCGGGCGGGCACCCCGGCCACGCTCGGCCGGCTGCTCGACGACGCCGAACGCGACGGCTTCGCCGGGCTCAACATCACCCATCCGTTCAAACAGCACGTCGTCGGGCTGCTCGACCGGCTGTCGCCCGCGGCGAGGGCGATCGGCGCGGTCAACACCGTCGTGTTCCGCGACGGTGAGCGGCACGGGCACAACACCGACGCCTACGGCTTCACCGAATCCTTCCGCACCGGACTGCCCGATGTGGACACCGCCCGGGTCGTGCAGCTCGGCGCGGGCGGCGCCGGCGCCGCCTGCGCGCACGCGCTGCTCGGCCTGGGCGTCGGGCACCTCACCGTGGTCGACCCCGACCTGGACCGGCGCGGGCTGCTCGCCGAGACACTCAGCCTGCACGCGGACGCCGACCGGATCGCGGTGGCGGCTCCATCCGAGCTGCCCACCGCGATCGCGCCGGCCACCGGACTGGTCAACGCCAGCCCGGTCGGCATGCACCGGCACCCCGGCCTGCCGCTCCCGGCGGAGCTGCTGCATTCCGGCCTGTGGGTCGCCGACATCGTCTACATGCCGGTCCACACGCCGCTGCTGCGCACCGCCCGCGCGGCCGGCCTCCGCACGCTCGGCGGCACGGCGATGTGCGCCTACCAGGCCGCCGCCGCGTTCGAGCTCTTCACCGGGCGCACCGCGGACATCTCGCGGATGCTGCGCCACCTTGACGTTCTGCTCTCCTAGGAGTGCGACATGACTGACCTGCCCGCTCCCGTACCGCTGCGGCGGATGATCGGCCCCGGCGTCGTCGCGGTCGGCATCGGCATGGCCGCCGGCGAAATCATCCTCTGGCCCTACCTCACCGTCCTCGGCGGGCTCGGCCTGCTCTGGCTCGCGATCAGCACGCTCGTCGTGCAGTTCGTCATCAACATGGAGATCGAGCGCTACACGCTGGCCACCGGGCAGACCGTGGTCGCAGGCTTCTCCCGCTGGTGGACGGGCTGGGGCGTGCTGATCTGCCTCGGCGGCGCGTTCCAGTACGTCTGGCCCGGCTGGGCGACCAGCGGCTCCACCGTCTTCACGTACCTGATCGGCGGCGGCGACCCGGTCTGGATCACCGTGCTGGTTCTGGTGACCATCGGAGTGCTGCTGTCCGTGTCCCGCGTCGTCTACACCACGGTCGAGCGCGTCGAGACGGTGAAGGTGCTGCTCACGCTGTTCTTCCTGCTGGTCGTGGTCATCTTCGTCATCTCGCTGTCCACCTGGGGCGCCGGCGCCCGGGCCGCGGTCGTCGAGTTCGGCCGCATCCCGCCGGAGATCACATTCGTGATGCTGCTCAGCGCGATCGGCGCGGCCGGCGCCGGGGGAGTGCACAACCTGGTGCTCAGCAACTGGATCCGGGACAAGGGGTACGGGATGGGCGCGCACGTGCCGCGCCTGATCTCGCCGATCACCGGGCGTTCGGAACCGGCCGGCGCGGACCGTTTCGATCTCGCGGTGGACGAGGGCAACCTCGAGCGCTGGCGGGTCTGGTGGCGCCGTGCGAACGTGGAGCACCTGGTCACGTTCGTGGTCGTCTGCCTGCTCACCATCACGATCATGAGCCTGCTGGCGTACGAGACGCTGGCCGGCCGCGGCGACCTCAAGAACGATCCGTCGTTCCTGCGCGTCGAGGGTGACGTGCTGGCCGACCGCGTCGGTGTCTGGCTCAAGCTGCTCTTCTTCGCGATCGCCGCGGTCTCGCTCTGGGCCGCCGCGATGGGCCTGCTCGACGTGATCGGCCGGCTCACCGCGGACTTCGTGCACCGCGTCTACACGCCCGGGTCCACCCGGTGGACCGAGCCCCGCCTCTACCTGCTGGTCGTCTGGACCGAGATCGTGCTCGGCTCGACCATCCTGCTGGCCGGCTTCAGCCAGCCGCTCGGCCTGCTCATCGTCTCCACCTGTGCCGCCTCGGTGGTCACGCTGGTCTACTCGATCCTCCTGGTCCGCCTCAACACCAAGAATCTGCCCGCACCGGTACGGCTGAGAGGCTGGCGGCTCGGCGGCATGCTGATCGCGATCGCGTTCTACGGCTTCTTCGCCATCGCGATGATCGTGACCCAGCTCCAGCGCCTGTGACCCTTCAGTCCAGCCTCCTGGGATGACCCTGGGTGGTGTGCCGTGCGCCGCCGACGCGATCCGCGGTCCTTGTAACCTGCTGCGCATGGTGCGCGAGCCGGTCCGGACATCGTTGGTCGTCGTCGGCGGCGCCGGCGCGGTCGTGCTGGCCGGCGTGGCCGTCGGCGAGACGCTCGGCTACGCCGGGTTCGCGACCGCCTGGACCGTGCACTTCACGCTGATGGCCTGGATGTCCGCCGTGCTCACCGCCGCCGACCCGGGACTGTCCGGCGCCTGGTTCCGCGTCCGCGCCTGGGAGCGGGCCTCTACCGCCGGCTCGGCGCCTGGTCGTTCATGCGCCTGCTCCGCCGGATCGGCTGGGAACGCGCCATGCGGGCGTCCCGCGCCTTCGACGGCACCCGCGCCACGCTGCCGGCCTTCGACCGCGACACCCGCCGCTCCGAACTCGCCCACACCGTCCTGGCCGGGGCCGGCCTCCTGCTGGCCGTCGTGGCCGCGATCGCCGGGGCGTGGACCGCGGTCGCCTGGCACGCCGCCCTGACCACGGTGCTGCACGTCTACCCGACCATGCTGCAACGCGCCATGCGGGCCCGGCTGGCCCGCCTCCGGCCGGCACCTGACGACGTCGCCGCGCCACCGCCGGCCTGACCCGCCGTGGTGCGGTGCCGCGGACCGGTGCGGTGCCGCGCATCGGCGCCGTGCCGCGGACCGTTGGGGGTGCTGCGGACCGTGGGGGCGCTGCGGATCGTGCGCGGGGTTGCGGACCGTGGGGGTGCTGCGGATCGTGCGCGGGGCTTGCGGACCGTGGGGGTGCTGCGGACCGGTGCGGGTGTGGTGCGGTCCGGGCGCAGGGCTTCGGCGACGGGACGCCCGGCCGATCGGTGCGGGGACGTTCGGACTCCGGGTGAGGCGGGATCGATGGGAATGCGGCGAATCGCGGTCCGTGGGGCGGCGGTGGCGGTCGGCGCCTGCCTGCTGGTGCCGGCCGGGCAGGCGGCGCCGGCGATGGCGGACACGTCCACGGCACAGGCGCAGGCGGTCTCGCTGACGCTGCTCGGCGGGCCGGCGGCGACGCCGGTCAGCGCGGTGAACAACACCGGCGAGCAGCAGACGCAGACGTCCGGTGCGGCACCGGGACTCGGGCTGCTCGGGGAGCAGACGCTGATCTCGGCGGGGGCACTGGTGCAGCGGGCCATCGCGTACCCGGACGGCACCTCCGTCGCGTGCGCCGGCCTGGCCGGGACCGGCGGGACGATCACGGTCGGCGCCGACGGCTCGTGCGCGGTCTCCGGCGGCGACGGTATCGAGATCAACCTTCTCGGGCTCGCCACCATCAGGGCCGACGCCGTCATCGCGTCCTGCCGCGCCGTCGCCGGTGCGGCGCCGGTCGCCCAGGTCTCGCTGGCCGACGCGTCCGTGCTGCTGCTCGGACTGCCGCTGTCCGGCCTGTCGCCCTCCGCCGGGCCGAACACCGGCGTCGACGTCCCCGGCGTGGCCACGCTGCTGCTGGACGCCCGCGATGTCCCGTCCGGCACCGGCAGCGTCCGCGCCACCGCGCTCCGGATCAGCCTGCTCGGCAGCACCGTCGCGGCCGACATCGGCATCGTCACCTGCGGCCGCAACGCCGTCGTCAAGCCGGTTCCCGCGCTACCGGCCCACACGCTGCCGTTCGTCGGCGCGGCCCTCGGCGCCGCCCTCTGGCTCGGCCGCCACCGCCTCCGCGCCCTCACCGCGGCCCTCCGCACGACCCGCTGAACCGCGACGCCTCGACCACCGCGCCGGCCGTCCGGCCGCCGCCCACTCCGCGTCAGTGCGCCGAAATCTGTCCCGCGGCACCGCGTCGGCGTCCGCTCCGTGGCAGTGCGCCGGAATCTGTTCCGCGGCACCGCTCCGCGGCAGCACGCGGCGTTTGCCCCGCGTCGCGTCCGGCCTGCGGCAGCGCGCCGCGTCTACTCCGCAGCACCGCGCCGGCGTGTGCTCCGGCGCGCCGCGCCGGCGTGTGCTCCGCGGCGCCGAGCCGGCGTCCGGCCCGCGGCGCCGCGGGCGAATCTGCCGCGTGCGGATCGCCCGGTCCGGTCGGCCGTCGTGCCGCCCCGTGCGGGCGGGACGGCACGACGGACGCCTAGACCGCCGGCCGGCGGCGGCGGGACAGCCAGAACGCGACCGCGCCGCCGGCGACGACCACGGCCGCGATCGCGATCGCGATCGCGATCAGCGCCGTCGGCCCGGTCGGTGCGGATCCCGTGGTGGCCGGGGGAGCGGCGGCGGCCGCGGTGGTCGGCGCGGCCGCGGGTGCGCCGGCGCCGACCGTGAACGCGTACGAGCCCTGCACCGGATGCCCGTCCTTGGACACCACCCGGTACGCGACCGTGTAGACGTTGTCGCCGGGCGTACCGGTGACGGTGATTCGTGCCCGGGCGCCGTCGACCTCCGGTGCGGACACCGCGACCCGGGTCTTCGCCGCGTCCGTCACGATCAGCTGCGTGTACGTCGGGTTCAGCGCCTCCGCGAACTCGAGGACGATCTCCGTGGGTACGGCGTCCAGGCGCGCGCCCTCGGCCGGCACCGACGAGGTGAGCCGGTTGTGCGCGGCCGCGGGCGCGGCCGGGACCAGCACCGCGAGCGTCAGCGCCAGCACCGCGACCGCGAGCCGGCGGATCATGCCAGCACCTGCTGCCCGATCCAGCCGCCGGCCGGCACGCCGGGCGGGACGGCGAACACGGCCGAGCCGATCGGCGTGATCCACTCGTTCATCAGGTCCTTCTCCGCCAGCCGCGTCTGGATCGGGATGTACTGCCGGACGACGTCCGCCTGGTAGGCGGCGAAGATCAGTCCGCAGTCCGCGGTCCCGTCCGGCGCCGGCGCGTCGTCGTAGTTGTACGGCCGGCGCACGATCTTCAGCCGGTCGTCGGTCTGCCGGGCGCGGGTGACGTGCGCGAAGTCCGGCATGACCGGGAACCCGGTCGCGTCCAGCTTCGCGAAGTCCGGCTCGTCCAGTTCGGTCGTGCCGGTCAGCGGCGCGCCGGTGTCGAGCCGGCGGCCGACCGCGTGTTCCTTGTCGGTGCGGCCGAGCAGGTCCCACTCCTCCAGTTCGGCGCGGATCCGGCGGACCACCAGCTGGGTGGAGCCGTCCTCCCGCCAGACCGCGGTGCCGAACGACGGCGTGCCGGACGCCGGGTTCGCGGTGCCGTCCAGCTGGCCGAGCAGGTTGCGCTGGGTGCGGCCGATGGCCTCCGTGCCGGCGCTGCGACGGAACCCGCGCTGCACCCACCGTACGGTCGCGAACGGCCGGCTGTCCTTGATCAGCATGCGTTGCGCGTGGGTGACCGTGATCGGGTCGTCCGCGCAGATCTGGATCAGCAGGTCGCCGCCGCTCCAGCGGTCCTCCAGCCGGTCGATCTGCGGGAACGCGGGCAGCTGCGCGACCGGGGAGGGCAGGCCGGCGGCCGCGTACAGGCCGGGCCCGAACCCGAACGTGACGGTCAGCCGGGCCGGGACCACGGCCAGTTCCGCCTCGGTGTCGGCCAGCGGCGCCTCACCCCGGGTGAGTCGGGCCGCGTCGTCGGTGAGCAGACGCATCATCCGGCGCAGCGCGTCGCGGTCCGTGCCGGGCAGCAGCGTGAACGCGACGAACGCGCCGTGCGCCTGGGGGATCGTCTCGACGCCGGACTGGCGGGCACCGTAGAACGGCTCGATCGCCTGGCCGTGGTCGACGAGGACCGGTGCCGCCGGTGCGGGTGTCTGTTGTGGACGGGCCGCGACCACCGCACCGCCCGCGACGGCGCCGCCGAGTGCGGCGGCACCGCCGGTGAACAGCCCGCGTCGGCTGATCGGGCGTGCGGTCACGAATGGGCCCCGGCCGACATCGACGGCATGGCACCGCCGTGCGCGCCCGGCGCGTACGACTCCTGGGCGCCGGTGAACGGCTTGCCGACCGCGGTGAACCGGACGGTCGAGCCGTCGCCGAGCGTCAGCGTCAGCGTGATCTCGTCGCCGGCCTTCACCGGTGTGGTCAGGCCCATCATCATGATGTGGTCGCCGCCCGGCTGGAGGGCGTGCTCGCCACCGGCCGGGATCGTGAAGCCGCCCTGCTTCGGCTGCATCTGCATGGCGCCGTTGACCATGGTCGTCTCGTGCAGCTCCATCATCGGCGACACGTCGGTCGCCGCGGAGACGACGGTGACGTCCGTGGTGCCGCCGTTGACGAGCGTGCCGAACGCGGCGGTCATGCCCTCGTCCGCCGCCTTGATCCACGGGTCCTTCATGGTCAGCCCGGACGTTGCCGCGGGCGCGCTCGCCGCGGTGCTGGTGGCGCTCGGCGCGGGTGCGGCTGCCGTGCTGTCGTTCGCACACGCGGTGAGCCCGCCCAGCGCCAGTGCCAGCGCCAGTCCGGCACCGAAACGCGAGGTCCTACCCATCAGTTCAGTCCTCCTCGATGATCGTTCGGTGCGTTGGTCGGCGGCGGTACGCGAACAGTTCCCGCGATCTCGTGGCGTTGCCGTGGCGGGGGCGCGGACCTTCGGGCCACCGTGGTCCGCGCGACTGCGTCCGCTCGCGTGCCGGCGTACCCGCGTGGGTTGCCGATTTTGATCTTCTGGATCGCGGAAAGCGCATAAAGTGGTCAAGATCGGACTTACCAGACATGGGGGCTTGCATGGCGCTTTCGCGCACTCATAGAAGGCGATGGCTCACGGCAGCCGCGTCGGCCGCGACCGGGGTGGGGATGCTGACCGCGTTCGCGGCCGCACCGCCGACGGCCGGGGCGGCGCTGCCGATGCCGTCGGCGGAGCCGGGAATGACGGTGTCGTTCGTGGCCGGCAACCAGCACCAGGGCCCGCCGACGCCGGGCCCGGCGACCTCGTCGCACCTGTTCCAGCCGGCGGACATCGCGTTCGACCCGGCCGGCAACCTCTACGTGGCCGACCCGGAGAACTGCGTGGTGGAGAAGGTCACGCCGGCCGGGCAGCTGTCCGTCTTCGTCGGCTCCACCGCCGGTTGCACGCCCCGCAACGGCGTCGACAAGTACGGCAGCCTGACCTGGTGGGAGGGCAACCTCTACATCGGCGGCTCGCTCGGCTACATCTACCGGGCGGACGCGAACGGCAACCTGACGGTGGTGGCCGGCAGCGGGGGGCAGGGCGTGCCGGGCACCGGGCCCGCGCTGTCGCAGCAGTTCACCCTGCCGATGCAGATGACGTCGTACGCCGGTGGGATCTACTTCGGCGACAAGGGCGCCTCCAAGGTCGTCAAACTGGACCCCGTCGCCGGCCAGGTGACCGTGATCGGCGGTGACGGCGGCACCGGCACCCAGGCGCAGGTGGGCCTGCCGGCGACGCAGGTGTCGATCGTCAACCCGGCCGACGTCGCGATCGGCAAGGACGGCTCGGTGTTCGTCGCCGACAACGACACCGGCACGATCCTGCGGATCGGGACGGACGGCCTCATCAAGGACACGTTCTTCCACCCGATGCCGTTCGGCCTCGGGTTCGACCCGACCGGCAGCACGCTGTACGCGGCCTCCGGCTACGGGACGATCTCCCGGGTCGACACCACGACCGGTGCGTTCACGGTCGTGGCCGGCATGCCGTTGCCGAAGTCCGCCCGCGAGCAGGCCGGGCTGGCCCGCCAGCCGCTCACGATCGAGGTGAAGGCCGGGCCCGCGCTGGAGACCATGCTGGGCTTCCCGTTCGGCCTGGAGGTCGCGGCCAACGGCGAGATCTACTCGTCGCTCGCGATGAGCGCGCTCGTGATCAAGCTGACGAAGGCCGCGGTGCCGCCGCCGCCGTTCACCGGGCCGGACACACCGGTGGTCACCGCGGCGCCGTCCGTCTCACCGTCCGTCGCTCCGTCCGTCTCACCGTCCGCGGTGCCGACCTCCGCGGCCCCGTCCGTGGTGCCGTCGGTGGTGCCGACGACGCCGGGGCCGGTGGTCACGTCGCCGGCGCCGGACCCGGCGAATCCGCCGCAGATCAACCTGAACCTGCAGCTGGCGGTGGACGCGCCGTTGACGGGCGCGAGGGCCACGGTCAGCGGTGGCGGCCTGCAGCCGTCCTCGCCGTACACGTTGACGATGTACTCCACGCCGGTGGAGGTCGCTCGCGGCACGACGAACGCGGCCGGCGCGTTCAACGCGGTGATCACCATGCCGGCCAAGGCCTGTGTCCGGGGCGGCGCGCACCGGCTGGTGCTGACCGGCACCGCGCCGGGCGGGGCGAAGCTGGAGGACTCCAGCTACGTCGTGCTCGACGACACCTGCAAGGCGAAGAGCATCAACAATGTGACCGCGCCGGTGAACAACACCGTGACGCTGCAGTCCTTCACGTTCCCGCGCCTGTCCGCGAAGCTCCGCCCGAAGGCCCAGCGCACGCTGCGTGACCTCCGGGGCGCCCTGACCAGCGCCAAGGCCATCACGATCACCGGCTACACGGAGACCGACAGCAAGGGCAAGGCCGCCACCAGGGCCAACAAGCGGCTGGCGCTCAAGCGCGCCGACGCGGTCCGCGCCCACCTGCGGAAGATGGGCATCACCGTGCCGATCTCCACGGTCGGCGCCGGCGGCGTCAACGGCCTGGGCCAGGGCCAGAAGTTCAACCGCCGGGTGGTGATCGTCGTCCGGTACTAGGGCCGGTATCGAAGGAGACCGGGGCGGCCGTGGTCACAGCAGTCCGCGCGACATCGCGGTGGTGACTGCGGCCGTCCGGTCGGAGACGTCCAGCTTCGCGAACGCGCGCAGCAGGTGCGTCTTCACGGTCGCCTCGCTGATGTGCAGGTGGCGGCCGATCTCCGCGTTCGTGTGCCCCCGCGCGACCAGCCGCAGCACCTCCAGCTCGCGCGCGGACAGGCCCGGCGCGGCCGGCTGCCGCACCTGCCGGACCAGCCGGCCCGCGACGGCCGGGGCCAGCACGGTCTCGCCGCGCCCGGCCGCCCGGATCGCGCCGGTCAGCTCCGCGCGGCTGGCGTCCTTGAGCAGGTAACCGGACGCGCCCGCCTCGACCGCGCGCAGGATGTCCGCGTCCGTGTCGTACGTGGTGAGCACGACCACCCGGGTGGCGGGCAGCTCGGCCAGGATCAGGCCGGTCGCGGTCGCGCCGTCCACACCCGGCATGCGCAGGTCCATCAGCACCACGTCCGGGCGCAGCGCGCGGGCCGCGGTCACCGCCTCCGCGCCGGAGCCGGCCTCGCCGACCACGTCCAGATCGGGTTCCGCGCCGAGCATGCCGCGCAGTCCGTCCCGGACCACCGGGTGGTCGTCCACCAGCAAAATCTTGATCATGAGGGTACGTCCAACTCGATCGTGGTTCCGGCTCCGGGCGCGGAGGTGACGGTGAGACGGGCGCCGATCTGCGCGGCCCGGGCCCGCATGCCGCGCAGCCCGTACCCGCCGTGGTCCGGCTCCTGGTCGAAGCCGATGCCGTCGTCGCTGACGGTCAGGCGGCCGCCGACCAGGTCCACGGTGACGGTGGTCGCCCGCGCATGCCGGCGGACGTTCGCCAGCGCCTCCTGCACGGTCCGCACGATCACCACCTCGACCGCGGTCGGGAAGTCGCCGCTCTCCACGTGACACTGCGCGCCGTGCGAGGCGGCCAGCCGGTGCAGCACCTCGGCCAGCGGCCGGCCGTGCAGGTCCGCCGGCGCCAGCACGGTCACCATGGCCCGCGCCTCGGCCAGGTTCTCCCGCGCGGTCCGCAGCACCAG
Organism: Catenuloplanes niger; assembly: GCF_031458255.1. Taxonomy (NCBI): domain Bacteria; kingdom Bacillati; phylum Actinomycetota; class Actinomycetes; order Micromonosporales; family Micromonosporaceae; genus Catenuloplanes; species Catenuloplanes niger. Next base: position 562,699 of record NZ_JAVDYC010000001.1, on the reverse strand, counting down.
CGCCAGGTGCCGGTCCGCCGCGGCCCGGTCCGTGTCCAGCTCGGACTCGATCGCCTGGGCCAGCGTGACGATACTGGTGAAGCCCTGCGCGAGCGTGTCGTGGATCTCCGCGGCCAGCCGGGCCCGTTCCGCCGTCACGCCCGCGTCGTGCGACAGCGCCGCCACCCGGGCGCGGCTCGCCTCCAGTTCCTCGATCAGCCGGGCCCGTTCCCGGCTCTCCCGGGAGATCCGGTCGATGGTGGTGCCGAGCAGCGCGGAGAACGCCAGCCCGAGCAGCGCGATCCCACCGTCGATCCGCAGCTCCTCCCACCCGGCGCGGTGCAGCACGTCGACCGGCAGCGGCGTCAGGTTCAGCGCCGCGGCCGTGACCAGCGCGGCGCGGGACGGCATGCACAGGAACGGCATCGGCGCGATCCCGAACAGCGCGAACGTGCTCATCTCCGACGCCGACACCGCGATCCCGAACAGCGCGACCAGCACGACGCCGAACCAGACGCTGCCGTGCGCGGTGTCGTCGTCCTCGTGCGGCGCGATCCGCCGGCCCCAGAACAGCCAGGCGGCCGCGATCAGCGCGAGCGCGGCCACCGACACCGCGCGGGCGGCCGGGGACGTCTCCGCGTTCCGGGCGACGGACACCGCCACCACGACCAGCGCGGTGCCGCCGAAGGCGTCCCACGGCCACAGCCAGCGCTTCATCGCGTGCGGCGGTCCGTCCAGCGGAACGTCGCCAGGCACAGCGCCAGGCCCACCAGGCACCACGCGGTCAGCACCAGCGCGATCCTGCCGTGCTCCCACGAGCCCGCCACCTCCTGCGCGGCCACCGCGTCCGGCAGGAAGACCGACCGGAAGCCCTGACCCATCCACTTCACCGGGAACCACGACGCCACGGTCAGCATCCCATCCGGCAGCGTGGTGACGTGCACGAAGATGCCGGAGGTGAACTGCAGCGCCAGCACCGGCAGGTTCATCACCGCGGGTGCGCTGCGCGTGGACCGGGCCAGCGTGCTGGCGGCGATGCCCAGCAGCGTGCAGGCGACCACCGACAGCGCCATCAACCAGGTGAACGTGATCCAGCGCCCCGTGTCGCCGGGCAGTTCAAGGTCGAAGAGCAGCACCGCGACGGCCAGCATCAGTGCGACGGACGCGGCCGTGGTCACCGCCACCAGCACGATCTTCCCGATCAGGTACGCACCGGCCGTGACCGGCGTGCCGCGCAGGCGCTTCAGCGTGCCGTCCTCGCGGTCGGCGACGATGCCCATCCCGATGCTGATGAACGCGGTCGACAGGATGCCGTAGGCGACCATCCCGGCCGCGAACACCTGGCTGACCGTCACGTCCGGGACGCCGTCCAGCGGCTCGTCGAATATCATTCCGAGCAGGATCAGGATCACCGTGGGCAGCGCGAACGTGAACACCACGGCGTCCCGCTCGCGGAAGTAGGCGCGCACCTCGGCCGCGCCCCGGGCCAGGCCGGTCCGCAGCGTGGAGGGCAGCGGCAGGGTCTCGGTCGTCATCGGTTCTCCCCGATCAGCTCCAGGTAGACGTCCTCGAGGCTGCGCGGCTGCACGCGCAGCCCGGTCACCGGCGTCGCGCGGCCGGCCAGCGTGGACAGCAGCGGCAGCGGCGCGTCCGTCACCACCCGGTGCGGGCCGTCCCCGTCCTGCCAGCTGACGACCGACTCCGCGGTCCGGCCGCCGATCACGTCCGGCGTGCCCTCGGCCACGACCCGGCCGCCGGCCAGCACCGCCAGCCGGGTCGCGAGCGCCTCCACCTCGTCCAGGTAGTGGCTGGTCAGCACGATCGTGGTGCCGTCCGCGGCGAGGTCGCGGATCAGCGACCAGAACGCCCGGCGGGCCTCCGGGTCGAAGCCGGTGGTCGGCTCGTCCAGGAAGAGCAGCTCCGGGTCGCCGACGATGCCGAGCGCCACGTCCACCCGCCGGCGCTGACCGCCGGAGAGCGTGCGCAGTCTCGCGCCGGCCTTCGTGTCCAGGCCGCAGCGTTCGATCACGGTGTCCGGGTCACGTGGCCGGGGATAGAAGCCGGCCACGTGCCGGACGTACTCGCGCACGGTCAGCTCACCGCCGTCCTGCGCGCCCTGCGGCACGATCCCGAGCCGGGACCGCCAGCGGCGCCCGGCGTGGCCCGGGTCCTCGCCGAGCACCCGCACCGCGCCGCCGTCGCGCCGGCGGTAGCCCTCCAGGATCTCGACCGTGGTGGTCTTGCCGGCGCCGTTCGGGCCGAGCAGCCCGAACACCTCGCCGCGGGCGACCGTCAGCGTGACGCCGTCGACGGCCGTGTGCGGGCCGTACCGTTTTCTGAGGTCCTCGACCTCGATGACTGCCATGCACTCGATTCTTCGGGCGCACGACGGCCCGCGGGACGACCGGTGGACGGAATCCGGTTGTCCACCGGTTGGTGGACACGCGCGTCAGGCGGCCGGCTTGACCAGGCTCATCCAGCGCGCGGCCTCGGCGGACGGCAGCTGCTCCGCGGTCACCGACGGCACCATCAGCGGGTACGGCCGGCCGGTGTTCCAGCTGCGCCGGTACGGCGGCGGGTCCAGCACCACGACGCGCGCGCCCTCGTAGACCGGGATGTCCGCCGGCCGGCCCTCGTTCCAGATCCAGGTGCCCTCGCCGTCGACCAGGTTCACCCGGCCGATCATGCCGCCCTCCGGCTCCAGCTCGGGCCCGTCGGTCGCGGCCGCGATCTCCGCCTCGGACGGGCGGTCGTCGCCGTCCAGCAGCGCGGCCGCCAGCAGCGTGTGCAGCTGGAAGTTGTCACCGATCCCGCTGATCGTGACCTCGAACGCGCGCCCGGTCGCCCGGTGCAGCACGATCAGCGGCTCGTCGTCGAGGACCAGCAGCAGCCCGTGCAGCCAGCCGGCCGTGCCGATCCACTCGCGGGTCGCCTCGACCGCCGCGACCAACCGCTCGCGCTGCGGCAGCGCCACCCGCACGTCGCGGCGCTGCGCCAGGTAGAGCACCGGCTGCACCCAGACGTCGGCGGTGAACCACGCCTCGATCAGCGTCTGTCCCTCTACCTCGGACAGTCCGTGTGTCGCCGCGCCCTCGGCGAACCGCTCGATGGCGAGCCCGATCGCCTCGTGGTCGTCCGGGCTCGGGGTCTCGCCGTACGCCTTCTCGTGCAGCGCGTGGAACCGGGCCGCCGCCTCCAGCACCTCGCAGGCGCGCTCGACCAGCACCGGCAGCACCAGGTCCGGCGTGCCACCGAAGTCGACCATGCTGCCGGCCAGCTGCGCGAGGTGTCCGCCCACACCGATCGGCAGCCCCGCCAGCACCGGCGCGAGCCGGGTCAACGCGGCCGCGACCTCGTCCGGCCGGGACCGCGGCGTGGCCTGCGCCAGGTCCTGCATCGCCTCGCCGAACGCCTCCCGGTCCAGCGCCTCCAGCGCGGCGATGACGGCGTCGACGGATGTCTCGAGTACCCGATCCTGCATGGCGGAGATCGTACGCTGGGCCCCATGACCGATCTCCGCGACCGCTTCCGCGCACTGCACACCGACGGCACGTTCGTCATGCCGAACCCGTGGGACACCGGCTCCGCGCGGCTGCTGGAGAGTCTCGGCTCCGCCGCGCTCGCCACGACCTCCTCCGGCCTGGCCGCGGCGCTCGGCAGACTCGACCAGCGGGTGACGCTGGCCGAGCTGTGCGCGCACGTGGCCGCGCTCACCGCCGCGGTCGGCGTGCCGCTCAACGTGGACGCGGAACGCTGCTTCGACGACGTCGCCGCGACCGTGGACGCGCTCGCGGACGCCGGAGCGGCCGGGATCTCCATCGAGGACTACGACCCGGCCACCGGTGCGGTCACGCCGGCCGGGGACGCCGCCGCGCGGGTCGCGGCCGCCGCGGAGGCCTGCGCCCGGCACGGCATCGTGCTCACCGCCCGCGCCGAGAACCACCTCTACGGCCACGACGACCTGGACGACACGATCGCCCGGTTGCGCGCCTACCGGGCGGCCGGCGCGGACGTGCTCTACGCCCCCGGCCTGCGCACGCCGGACGACATCGCCCGGGTGGTCGCCGCGGCCGGCGCGCCGGTCAACGTGCTCGCGGTGGCCGGCGCCCCGAGCGTCCCGGAGCTGGCCGCGCTCGGCGTCCGCCGGGTCTCCACCGGCGGCGCTCTCGCCTGGGCCGCCTACGGCGCGGCCCGCACCGCCGCGCTGGAGCTGCTCGGCCCCGGCACCACCACGTTCCGCGCGAACTCGCTGACCGAGGAGGAGATCGGCCGCGCCTTCGGCAGCGAACGTGAGTGACCATCGCGTACGGTCGGGGGGTCGTGGTCTGAAAGGGGAGCGTCGATGCGAACCGCCTTCACGGAACTGACCGGGGTACGGCATCCGATCGTGGGTTTCAACCGGTCGCCGGCCGTGGTGGCGGCGGTGACCAACGCGGGCGGGTTCGGCGTGCTGGCCGCGTCCGCGTACGCGCCGGACGAGCTGGACGCGCAGCTGACCTGGATCGAGGAGCAGGTGCGCGGCCGGCCGTACGGCGTGGACCTGCTCGTGCCGGAGAGGTTCGCCGCCGGCGACCCGGACGATCTGATCGCCAGCCTGCGCGCGCAGATCCCGGCCGCGCACTTCGCGTTCGTCGACGACCTGCTCGACCGCTACGGCATCCCGCCGACCACCACCCGGGACGTCGCGGCCGAGTTCGCGGCCGGGGTCAGCCCGGCCGGCGTGACCGCGCTGCTCGACGTCGCGTTCCAGCACCGGATCTCACTGATCGCGAACGCGCTCGGCACGCCACCGCCGGACCTGGTCGCGCGCGGCAAGGCGGCCGGCGTGATCGTGGCCGCGCTGGTCGGCGCGCCGAAGCACGCGGCACGCCAGCTCGCGGCCGGCGTCGACCTGCTGATCGCGCAGGGCACCGAGGCCGGCGGGCACACCGGCACGATCGCCACCATGGTCCTCACCCCGGAGATCGTCGACCGGGCCGGGGACACGCCGGTGCTCGCCGCCGGCGGGATCGCGGACGGGCGGCAGATGGCGGCCGCGCTCGCGCTCGGCGCGGCCGGCGTGTGGTGCGGCTCGGTCTGGCTGTCCAGCCACGAGGACGTGGCGAACGCCGCGATCAAGGCGAAGTTCGTGGACGTGACCAGCGCGGACACCGTGCGTTCGCCGACCCGCACCGGCAAGCCGGCCCGGCAGCTGCGCAGCGCCTGGCACGACGAGTGGGAGCGCCCGGGCAGCCCGGCGCCGCTGCCGTTGCCGTTGCAGCCGCTGCTGACCGGCGAGGCCTGGCAGCGCATCGACGACGCGGCCGCGGCCGGGCACGAGGGCGCGCTGCGGCTCGAGTCGTTCTTCGTCGGGCAGGTGGTCGGCTCGTTCACCGGCCTGCGCCCGGCCGCGGAGATCACCCGGACGATGGCGGAGGAGTGCGCGGCCCGGATCGCCGAGCTGGGCCGGGCGCTGTGAGCGCGGACCGCACGCCGGTGATCGTCGGGGTGGGGGAGGTGTCCGAGCGGCTGACCGACCCGGACTACCGGCGGCGCTCCGCGGTGGACCTCGCGGCCGAGGCCGCAGCGCAGGCGCTGCACGGCGTCCCGGTCGACATCATCGCGGCGGTCCGCCAGTTCGAGATCTCCACGCCCTGGTCGCACGCGCCGCTGGGCCGCGCCGACAACGTGCCGCGCGCGATCGCGGCCCGGCTCGGCCGGACCCCGAAGCGGGCGATCCTCGAGGTCACCGGCGGCCAGGCACCGCAGCGCCTGGTCACCGAGCTGGCCGGGGAGATCGCGGCCGGGCGCGCGGACACCGCGCTGATCTGCGGCGCCGAGGCGATGTCCACGGTCGCGCACTGGGCCGGCGCCGACGACCGCCCCGACTTCACCGAGCACGCCGAGGGCCGGATCGAGGACCGGGGGTACGGGCTGGACGGTCTCGCGCCGCCCCGGCTCGCCGCGCACGGCCTGCTCGACCCGCCCGGCCAGTACGCGCTGTTCGAACACGCCCGGCGCGCCCGCCTCGGCCTGTCCCACGCGGACTACACGGCCGCGATGGGCGCGCTGTTCGCACCGTTCACCCGGGTCGCGGCCGCGCACCCGCACGCGGCCGTGCGCACCGTGCGTACCGCCGCGGAGCTGGTCACGGTGACGCCGTCGAACCGGCTGGTCGCCGACCCGTACCCGCGGTACCTGGTCTCCCGGGACAAGGTCAACCAGGGCGCGGCCGTGCTGCTGACCTCGGTGGACGTCGCGCGACGCCGGCGGATTCCGCGGGACCGGTGGGTGTTCCTGCACGGCCACGCCGACCTGCGCGAACGGGACGTGCTCGACCGCCCGGACCTGTCCGCCTACCCGGCCGCGACCGCCGCGGTCCGGCACGCGCTGGACGTCGCCGGCATCGGCCTGGACGACCTGACCACGATCGACCTGTACAGCTGCTTCCCGATCGCGGTGTTCGCGGTCTGCGACGGGCTCGGGCTGCCGGCCGACGATCCGCGCGGGCTGACCGTCACCGGCGGCCTGCCGTTCTTCGGTGGGCCGGGCAACAACTACGCGCTGCACGCGATCGTGGAGACGGTCCGCCGGGCCCGCCGGGCACCCGGCACGTTCGGGCTGGTCGGGGCGAACGGCGGGTTCCTCAGCAAGTACTCGGCCGGGATCTACTCCACCGCGCCGGCCCGGTGGCGCGCGAACGACAGTGCGACGATCCAGGCCGGGCTGGACGCGGTGCCGGCGGTGGACGTGACCGACGACCCGGCCGGCCCGGTGACCGTCGAGACGTACACCCGCAAGCCCGGGCAGCACGCCGTCGTGATCGGCCGCACGGCGGACGGCCGCCGCTTCGTGACCGCCACGCCCGAGGAGGGCGACCTGCTGGCACATTTCCGGGATTCGCCGCGCCCGCCCGCCGCCTAATGTCGTTGTCACACAGCAAGCACCACACGACAGGAGCACGGCGATGAGCGAGATCTACGAGTTCATGATGGACGCGGACGGCAACGGCACGGACGACCACGTGATCGCGGAGGAGTACGCGGACGGCAGCATCCTCACCGTCGCGGACCTCGACAACGACGGGCTCGCGGACGTCGCCACCTACGACGTGGACGGCGACGGCATCGCGGAGGAGACCTACGAGGTGCCGGGCGGCTACACCTCGCTGGCCGCCGAGGAGGTCAGCGTCACGTACACCGAGACGGTCACCTACACGAGCTACTGATCCTCCATTCTGGATCGATGACGGTCGAACGTGCCGGTGGAAGAGCTTCAATATCACCCATTGGTACGGCACGATGACAGCACGGACTGCGGCGATCCCGTTACTCACGTAGAGTCCCTCTGCACGCCCTAGGCTGCCGCGGCCCGCAGCACCCGTGCCCCGAGGAGGACCGTGCCCGCCGTGGTCGACGTTGAGGATCTGCTGTCCGCCGGACTCGACGCTCTCTCCAGCCACCAGCGCCGCGCGGCTCGGATCATCTCGCTGGTCCCGACCGAGAACGCCGGGTCCCGGCTGGCCAGAGCCGCGTACGGCACGGACGCGGCCGCCCGTGCGTTCTTCAACATTGATGGTGAGCCCGGCGGTTGGACGCTGCCCTCCCGCCGGCACGCCGCCCGCATCGAGACCGACGTGACGCTGCCGCTGCTGCACGACGCGACCGGTGCCTCCTACGTCTCCGCCCGGCCGCTCTCCGGCACCCAGTCGACCACGCTCGTGCTCGCCTCGCTGGACGCGCCGCCGGGCTCGACCGTGCTGATCGTGCACGCGGCGCACGAGGGCGTCTGCCGCACCGCGCGGCTGGTCCGCCGCATGCGCTACGCGGACGTGCATCTCACGCACGCGGACCCGTACCGGCCGGATCCCGCCGCGCTGGCGGCCGCGACCGCGGCGCACCGCCCGGCGCTGGTCATCTTCGAGGACGGCGGCCTGTTCCCGCTGCCGCTGCCGGAGCTGCTGGCCGCGACCGGCGCCGCCCGCACGCACGTGGACATCTCCGCCACCATGCCGCTGATCTTCGGCGGCCTGCTGGCCAACCCGCTGCACCTCGGCGCGGACAGCATCGGCGGGTCCACCCACACCGCGTTCCCCGGGCCGCAGCACGGGCTGCTCGCCATGCGCACCGCGGCGGTCGCCGAGGCGGTCTTCGCGGCCGAGCGCGACCTGATCGCCTCCCACCACCTGGCCGCGGTCTGCGCGCTCGGCCTGGCCCTGGCCGAGTTCCAGTCCCGGGCCGGGCTGCCCTACGCGCGCGCGATCGTCCGCACGGCCCGCGCGCTCGGCGACGCGCTGGCGGCCGCCGGCCTCCCGCCGCAGGCCGCGGAGCACGGCTACACCGGCGGCCACCAGCTCTGGGTCGACACCCGCGCGGCCGGGGTCGACGCCGCCCGCGCCGGTGAACGGCTCGCCGCCGGTGGCATCGACGCCGAGATCCGCCACGACCTGCCCGGCCTCGGCGGCGCGCCCGCGCTCAGCCTCGGCGTCGCCGAAGCGGTCCACACCGGCCTCACCGAGGGCCACGCGCCACGCCTCGCCGCGCTGATGTCGCTGGCCATCCGCGACCCGGACGCGCGCGACCGGGTCGCCTTCGACGTCCGCGCGCTCCGCCAGCACCTGCACAGCCCGTACGTGCTGCCCAGCCAGCCCGCCCGCTGACACCGCCGCGCCGCGTACGGTGCGCCCAGCGGCGTTAGATTTTCGAACGCTGTTAAATAAGGGGCGTGCCGGAGAAGACGTCAACGAGCGGCGCGGTGCGGCGGCGGGAGCGGGAGCGGTCGAACGTCCGCGACCGGATCGTGGCGGCGGCGCTGGAGATCCTGGAGTCGGAGGGCGCGGCCGCGCTGACCGTGCGCCGGGTCGCGGCCGAGGTGGAGTACACGCCGCCGATCGTCTACCAGCACTTCGACGGCAAGGACGGGCTGCTGCTGGCGCTGGTCGAACACGGGTACCACGAACTGCACCGGGAGATGAGCGCGGCGATGCCGGCCACCGGGGACCGGTTGCTGCACGGTGCCGAGGCCTACCTCCGCTACGCGGGCGCGCATCCGCACCTCTACCAGGCGATGAACAACACGCTGCTGGACGCCGCGGCGCGGAGACGGGCCGCCGGGCCGCTGATCGCGCTCGCCTACCGGGCACTGGCCGACTGGTCCGCCACGCACGCGGTCCCGCTGGAGACGGAGGAGGCCTGCGAGATCGTCTGGGGCACCCTGCACGGGATGGCGTCGCTCGGCCAACTCGGCACGATCGGCCCGGACCGCGCGGTGCGTCTCGGCCGGCAGGCGGTCGAGGCGGTCCTGCGCGGCTGGCGCGCGTCGGTCTAGCCGCTGATCTCCCGGGCCCAGGGCAGCAGCAGCCGCTCGATCAGCGCCACGCCGTAGAACAGCGCCACCGAGATGACCGCGAGCAACGCGATCGCGGCGAACGCGGCCGGTGTGTCGAAGTTCGAGGTGCTGCGGCTGATCACGGTGCCGAGACCGCGCTCCGGGTTCGACAGCTCGGCCACCACCGCGCCGATCACGGCCAGGTTGATCGCGGTCTTCAGGCCGAGGAAGATCTGCGGCAGCGCGTAGTGGAAGCGGATCTTCAGGAATGTCTGCCACCGGCTCGCGCACAGCGACGCGGCCAGCTCCAGCGACTCGGTCGGCGCGGACGTCAGCCCCTGCTTGACCGCGAGCAGGATCGGGAAGAAGCACATGATCGCGACCAGCGTGATCTTCGGCGGGAACCCGAAGCCGAGCCAGAAGAGCAACAGCGGTGCCAGGGCCACCTTCGGTACGGCGTTCAGCGCCACGAAGACCGGCAGCGTGATCCGGTCGGCGGTGGACGACGCGGCCAGCCCCACGCCGATCGCGAGCCCGGCCACGGTCGCGATCGCGAACCCGGCCAGCGTCTCGATCAGCGTGACGCCCGCCTCGCCGAGCAGGTACTCCGGCTTCTGCAGGAACGCGTCGAAGATCTGCGGCGGCGACGGCAGGAAGAACTCGGGCACGCCGCCGAGCACGGTGAACGACCACCAGGCCAGCACGACGCCGATGACCCCGGCGGTCGGCAGGAAGGTCGCGCGCAGAGACACCCGGAACACTCCTCACATACACGGTGTGGCTCGGTCCACTTCGGAGGTGCCGGGCGTGCGCGGGCACACCGGGAAGATGGCGGTCCCGGTGTGCGCGGGCACGCCCGGCACGTCTCTCAGGCGCGCTGGCCGACGACCGAGAACACCTCGTGGCCGTGGATCAGCGTCGCGGGATGGGCCATGATGTCCGGCACCCGGTCCAGCCGGTCCTTGGCCATGCCGGCGGCGAGCATCTTGTCGTACGTCTGCGCGTGGATCGCGGTCAGGAAGCGCGCGCCCGCGTTCCCGCCACCCCAGTACGAGCTGAACGTCTTCGTCTCCACATCGGTCAGCCCGAGGTCCGTCAGGACGCCGTGGATGCTCGGCGCCCAGCCCGGATCCGTACCGTGCGCGTCGAAGACCTTCTCGCCCACGGTCCGCTGGAACTCCTCGACGATCTCGGCGCCCGCACCGGCCACCGCGATGTTCACCCGCCGCGCCCGGAAGTCCTCCAGGCACAGCCAGCCACCGGGGGTCAGCCGCTCGGCGAGGCGCGCCGTGATCTCCCTGCGCGGTGGCAGGTGGCCGAGCGTCAGCCGCGCGTGGATCAGGTGGAACGGCCCCTCGGGCAGTGGATCGCCGGAGAGCAGGTCGAGCTGCACCACCTCGAGGTTGCCGTCCGGCGCGATCGCCGGGTGCAGGTCCAGCGCGACCACCCGGCCCGAGTCACCGACCAGGTAGCGCATCTTCTGCGCCACGCTGCCGGCTCCGGCGCCGACCTCGAGCATGCTCGCGCCGGCCCAGGTGCCGGACGCCAGCCCGGTCGCCGGGAAGCTCTCCCGGTCGATCAGGCTCGTGATCCGGTACATGGTGTCGTCGTCGAGCAGGTCGCTGAGCGCGTCGTGGTGCGCGGTGGACGCCGCGTGCAAATTGCTGAGCGGGTAGGGCCGGATGTCCGTCACGCGCGCCTCACTTCGCCGCCGCGGACGCCGCCACGGGCGTACCGCCGGGAACGAAGTTGAAGTCGATCATGTCGCCGACGTCGATCGGCGGCAGCTGCAGCACGCCCTCGAGGATGGCCGCGCCCTTCGCCGCCCGCGCCACGTCGATGAAGCCGACCGGCTTCGTGGTGTCCTGCGGGTAGACGTAGTTCTTCATGATGACCAGTTCCGCGGCCGCCACCTCCGGGTCGGTCTCCGGCACCTGCTCGGCCAGGATCTTCGCCGCCTCCTCCGGGTTGTTGACCGCGTAGTCCAGGCCCTTCATCAGCGCGTTCGTGAAGTCCCGGACCAGCTGCGGCTGCTCCTGGATGAGCTGGGTGCGCGCGGTCAGCACGTTGCCCATCAGGTCGGTCAGGCCGTCGCTGTACGGCAGCACCACCAGGTCCTGCTCCTTGGTGATCAGGCCCTTGCCGATCGCGGCCTTGCGCACGCCCGGCGTACCCGCGACGAACAGGCCGATCGCGTCCACCTTGCCCGCGATGAGCAGCCCCGCGACCTGATCCGGCGCGACCTCCTGCCACTGCACGGTCTTCAGCTCGGCCGGCTCGATGTTGAACGCCGACGCGTACGCCGGGAAGACGGACTTCGGCGCCGCGCCGGCACCCACGCCGATCTTCTTGCCGATCAGCTGTCGCGCGCTGGAGATGCCGGTGCTGGGCAGCGTCACCATGGAGATCAGCGTCTGCGAGTGGATCGCGGCCACGATCTTCACGGCCTTGCCGCCCTTGGCGTACCGCGGGACCGCGCCGGACCAGTCCACCGCGCCGAAGTCGACCTGCCCGGACTCCATCGCGGCGTAGTTCTTCTCGCCGGCCGCGCCCGCGAGGATCTCCACGTCCAGGCCGGCCTCGGTGAAGAAGCCCTTGCCCTTCGCCACCGCACCGGCCGCCTCGCGACCCGGCAGACCGAACGCGGTCATGTACGTGGTCTTGCGCAGCTCGCCACTCGGCGCCGCGGTCTCCGGGCCCTGGTCCGACGTGCAACCGGCGGCCAGCCCGGTGAGGCCGACGCCGGCCGCGGCGCTGCCTGCCAGCAGCGTCCGGCGGCTGAGCGGCCGGTTCAGCAGTGATGCCACTGCAACATCCCTTCGTGGAATTCTATGCATTCCAAGTTGCCGGGGAGCGGCCGCGGGGCGCGGCGAGGGGATCTCCGGCGGCAACACGGCGTCCGGGTGGCCGTTTCGCGGGCCGGCCCGTTCGGGGGCGAGGGCCCGCCATCGTCACCCAAAGTTGCTGACCAAGAGCAGAACGGGCGGACCCTCGGGTCGAAAACCTAGAATGCTTCTCATTCCAAGTCAACTATGGATACTGAGGATTCTTGGGATGCTTGTTATCCGAGGTCGAGCGTGATGTCATGGCAGGCGCTGACCAAGGGAGCCCCTCACCATGCCCGCCACCCCCATCTACCAGCAGATCATGGCTGACATCCGCACCAAGATCTCGAACGGTGACCTGAAGCCCGGCGACAAACTGCCCTCCATCGCCGAACTCACCGTCGCCTACAAATGCAGCGCCGAGCCGGTCAAGATGGCCATCCGCATGCTCAACACCCTCGGTGAACTCCAGGGCCACCAGGGCCGTGGCGTCTATGTCGCCGCCGACTCCACGACGCAGTCGAGGCCACAGGCCATTTAGGACTTTCCCGCTCCCCGGGGGGTTGTGTTCCGCATGCTCCCGCGGGCAAACCTCGCGGTCCGCTCAACTCCGCCGGCGCTCCGTTCGCTCCCCGCGTCGGAGCCGGCCACGTCGTGCCACGACCACAGTGGTCACTCTCCGCACATCTGTTGCGCCGACACGGTGAGCGGTCACGCTGCGTACTGCACCCGTTCGAGTGATGGTCATCGCTCCGCCGGGTGGGCGGCCTCCAGGGCGTCCCTGATCTCGGCGATTCCCCGTTCCACGCGGGGGCGGACGTGCGCCGCCGCACCGTGTGGCAGCACGTCGGTCACCCAGAGAAGCCGGCACGTGCCGGCGTCCTCCGGGACGACCTGAAAGAACGCGTGATGGTAGGTGATCGGCAACCGCTGTCCACCCACGACGGTGTAGGCCATCCGGCGCGCCTCGTGGTCGATCCCCACGATCAGCTCGCGGACCTCGTGCCCGTCCGGCATCGTCAGAATCCTGGTGTCGCCGTCGATCCGTGCGTCCCGCACCCGTCCCGGCAGCATGCGCCGATGCACCGCCCCGACATCCGCCACCGCCTCCCACGCCGGCTCCGCCGGCACCCCCACCGAGACCTCGGCACGCACCGTCGCCATCGCCCCGTCCTCCGCTCCCGTGGAACCCGCCGATCGTGATGCTGCCACGTTCCGCGGTCGCCCGGTCCCCGGCCTGCTCCGCGGCGACGCCCGTCCCGGCGGCCGCGCCACCGGGTGACACGGCCGCCGGCCGGTGGCGCGACCGCCGGCCGGTGACGCGGCCGGCCACCTCGGACGGTGCCGGGGCGGGAGTCAGTCGTCCCAGGCGAGGCGGGGACGACCGCCGGCCAGCGAGACGACGCGCGCGAGGAGCAGTTTGTCGTCGATGGCCAGCACGACGCGCTCGCCGCGGTGAACCGTGAGGCCGTCGCCGCTGATGGCGCCGCCGAGGGCGGTGGCGGCGAACGTGACCCGGGCGGAGCCGGCGGAGCCCCAGAGCCAGGCCGGGCCGCTGGGCACGGCGGCGCCGTCGGCACCGGTGGTCCAGGTGATGGCGGCGACCATGTCGCGGTCGGTCGGGCGCAGGTGGGTGAACGCGAAGCGGGCTTTGCCGAGGCGCCCGTCGACGGTGGCGGCGATGCACGTCATCGGGGACTCGCCGAGGAAGATGCGGGCGGCGACGGTGACGCCGGCCGGGACCTCGCGGTCGAGCCGGGCGGAGAAGCCGCCGACCGACATGTCGGTGGTGTTGCCGGTGGCGGGCTCGTCCGCGCCGGGCCACCAGACCGTGATGGTGGAGGCGACCGGCTGCCGGGCGTAGCGGCGGCGGTCCGCGCCGGTGGGGCGGGGGACGCCGAGGTGCAGGTCGGCGCCGTCGATCTCGCGGACCGCGGCCCACCAGCGGCCGAGCGGCGTGACGCGGACCAGCGAGACCGTGTCGAACGGCTCCAGGCCGGTCCAGGTGCCGGCGTCCCGTCGCAGGTGCAGCGACCGGTCGCCGGCGGCCATCACGACCGCCTCACCGCCGGGCTCGACCCGGACCGGCACGTTCACCCATCCCTGAAGATCCGCCATGTCACAAACGTACCGATAAAAGGGTTTAGAACGGGCTAATCGCAGTAGGGTGGGAATTGCAGAGGAGGTCCGTGCCGTGTCGCTGTCCCGTCGGCAAGTCCTGCGTGTCGCGACGGGACTGGTGGCCTCGCCGGCGATGGGCGCCTGCGGCGCGGACGGATCCGGCGCCGCGGACAAAACCGGCGAAACCGTGCTCTGGTACTGGCCCGGCGGGCTGAGCGACACGGTCCTGGCCGACGCGGTGCGCCACTTCGCGCCGCGGACCGCGCTCAAGCCGACCCTGATCGAGGGCGACTTCCGGGCGCGGCTGACCGAGGCGCTGGCCGGGCCGGCCGAGGGGGTGCCGTCGATCGCCGGGATCAAGGGCGAGGAGATCGCCTCGTTCCTGCCCCGCGCGGACCTCTTCACGGACCTGCACCGGGTCGGCGCGGACGAGGTGGCCGGCCTGTATCTGCCGTGGAAGTGGCAGCAGGCCAGCGCGCCGGACAACCGGCTGATCGGCTTCCCGATCGACATCGGCCCGACCGCCATGTTCTACCGCGCGGACGTGTTCGAGCGGGCCGGCCTGCCGGTCGAGCCGGGCGAGGTGACGGCGCAACTCGGCAGCTGGAACGACTACTTCGAGGCGGGCATCGCGATCGCGCGGGCGCTGCCCGGCGTGAAACTGCTCCGCAACGCGCCGGAACTGTTCACGATCGTCATCTGCCAGGGTACGAAGCGGTTCATCGACGAGTCGAACCACTTCGTCGGCGACGGCGCGCACGTGCGCGCGGCCTGGGACACGGCGGCGCGGCTGGTCGGGACCGGTGTGAGCGCGGGCATCCCGGTCGAGGACGACGCGGCCTGGAAGGCCGGGCTGCGGAACGGGACGCTGGCGACCGAGCTGGGCGCGGCCTGGCTCGGCTACGACATCAAGACCGCGGCGCCGGACGCGGCCGGGGACTGGCGGGTGGCGTCCGGGCCGGCGGCCGGCGCGAACTACGGCGGGTCGTTCCTGTCGCTGCCGGTCAACGGGCGGGACCCGGCGCTGGCGTACGAGATCGTGGCCTGGCTCCTGTCGCCGGCGAACCAGGCCCGCGCGTTCACGGACGCCGCGCTGTTCCCGGCCGCGCCCGCCACCTACACGATGCCGGCGCTGCGCGAACCGGACGCGTACTTCGGCGGCCAGGTCACGGTCGAGGTGTTCGGCGACTCGGCCCAGCGCGCGCACCGCGTGTACGAGGCGCCGGCCGACGCGGACGTGCAGCGGGTCTACATCCGGCAGCTCGGCGCGTTCGAGCGCGGCGACAAGACCGAGACCGAGGCCTGGCGGGACGCGGTCGCCGAGGGCCGCCGCCTCGCCGCCAGCCTCGGCGTCAACTGACCCGTGTCAACCGACCCGTCCGCTCCGGTCGGAGCGGGCGCGCCGGGGTCGTGGTGACCCACCGCGGGACGTGCAGGGAGGCCGCCCGCGGCCGATCGGTGCCCGCGGGAGCACGCCCGGAGCGGCCACGCCGGAAGCGGGAAACGCATGACGGCTCTCGGCCTCTCACACCGCGTCGGCGAGCGGGCGGAGGAACTGTTCCGGCGAGTGCACGATGGTGCCGGCCGTCTCGCGGAACCACTCGCGGCGGCGCTGCTCGGAGAACTGCCGGCCGATGACCGCGGCCGCGTTGCCGGAGTCGATGAGCAGGCCGGGCGTCTGGATCCAGCCGATCGGCAACGGCCGGCCGGTCTTCGCGGTCAGCGCCTGGAGGCGGCCGGCGACCTCGCCCTGCAGGTAGGTCTCGGCGGAGACCAGCACCATGCGGTCCTTCTTCGCCAGCGTCAGCGCCTTGTCGTCGAAGCCGATCGCGGCGGCGACCCACGGATCGCGACCGGACTCGCGCAGCGAGGCGATCGAGCTGACGTCGCGGCCGCTGATGCCGATGAACGCGAGCGCGTCCGGGTTCGCGTTGCGCAGCGTCTGCCAGGCGCGCAGGTTCGCCTCGGGCTCCTGCTTGGTGTCGAACGGGCCGACCACGACCGCGGTGGGCAGCCGCCGGTGGAGCGCCTCGCGCACGCCGGCCACCCGGCGGTCGAGCGACGGGATGCCGGGCGAGACCGAGCCGATCACGATGACGCCGCCGGTCGAGGACGGCAGCCGGGCCGCGACCGCCTCGCCGAGCATCGCGCCGAGCTGGTAGTTGTCGTTGCCGACGAACAGCCGGATGCCGGAGCCCGGCGACGGCGGCGAGTGCACCGCGATCACCGGCGTGCCGCGCGCGACCGTGCTGCCGAGCGAGTCGGCGAACAGCTCCGGGCTCAGTGTGAAGATCGACAGACCGGCCGGCGACGTCTGCTCCACCTCGGCGAACTCCCGGAGCTCCGCGGTGTTGTCCGCCACGCCCGGGCCCGACTCGAGGTGCGCCACGCCGCCGACCTCGTCGACGCCGTGCGCGAAGCCCAGCGTCATCTCCTGCACGAAGCCGAACTGGCGGCTCGCGACCAGGAACGCCACCGTCCCGGTCCGCCGGTCGCCGGAGCCGGAGCAGCCGGCGGTGACGGTGAGCGTGAGCAGCGCGGCGAGGACCCGGCGGGACACGTCCATGCCGGTCCCATCGGCACCGTTCCGGATTAGCTCAGGGAAACCCGGCCCCGGTCGATGGGCGAGGCGGAAGGAGGTGCGGCCGCATGCGCCACTGGTTGCAGCGTCGCGCGGTCGCCCGCAGCGCGATCGTGGCGCTCATGATCGGCCTGATGCTGCTCGCCGGTCTCGCGTTCGTCAGCGCCCGCAGCGCCGCACAGGCCTCCGCGTCCGTCGCCGCCCGGCAACAGGTCAGTCAGCAGTGGAACGAGATCTACCTCAAAATCAACATTGAGTACGAGCTGCTGGTGGACTTCCTGGACCAGCAGAGCGCGCAGGGACGCTCGGTGCTGACCGGCTCGATCGGCTCGGCCGAGGAGAACCTGCGCTGGCTCAACGCGCACGGCGGCCCGGACGACAGCGCGCAGGCCCGGTCGCTGCAGAACACCTACGGCGGGTACAGCTACACGCTGCGGAACCTGGTCGACGCGACCCGCGGCGACGACGCGGAGCTGGTGCGCCAGCAGGCCCGGCAGGCCGCACTGAGCGCCGCCGCGCTGCGCAAGCAGGCCTCGAACAAC
This sequence comes from Catenuloplanes niger, assembly GCF_031458255.1. Classification (NCBI taxonomy): domain Bacteria; kingdom Bacillati; phylum Actinomycetota; class Actinomycetes; order Micromonosporales; family Micromonosporaceae; genus Catenuloplanes; species Catenuloplanes niger. The sequence continues at coordinate 545,345 of NZ_JAVDYC010000001.1, read as the reverse complement.
ATCGCGCGGAACAACCTGGAGATCGGCGACCGGCTCCGGGAGGCACAGCGGGAGAGCGACCGGATCAAGCTGGCGGTGGGCGTGATCTCCGTGGCCGACCTGGCGCTGGTCGTCTTCTGCTCCGTCGTGCTGCTGGTCTACCAGCGCAGCACCGAGCGCCAGGCCGCGGAGAGCCGGTACCGGGCCAGCCACGACGCGCTCACCGGCGTCGCCAACCGCGACCTGCTCACCGAGGGCATCGAGAAGGCCATCGCGCGTACGGTACCGGGCGGGTCCGGCGTCGGCCTGCTGCTGATCGACCTGAACCGGTTCAAGGAGGTCAACGACACGCTCGGCCACCACGCCGGCGACCTGCTGCTGCAGGAGGTCGCCCGGCGGCTGACCGGCGCGTCCCGCGGCACGGACGTGGTCGCGCGGCTCGGCGGTGACGAGTTCGCGGTGCTGCTGTCCGCGGTCGACTCCGCCGACGAGGTGATGGAGATCGGCCGGCGCATGCTCGCCGGGCTGTGCGGGCCGGCCGAGCTGGAGGGCCTCACGCTGGACATCAGCGGCAGCATCGGCGTCGCGTACTACCCGGAGCCCAGCACCGGCGCGGCCGAACTGCTCCAGCACGCGGACGTCGCCATGTACGCGGCGAAACGCGGGCACAACGGCATCAGCATGTACGACCCGGAGGCTGACTCGAACAGCTTCGAGCAGCTCACCCTGCTCGGCGAGCTGCGCCGGGCGATCGAGAACGGCGAGCTGGAACTGCACTACCAGCCGAAGGTGCGGGTCGGCACCCGCGCGCTGTGCGGCGCCGAGGCGCTGGTCCGGTGGCGGCACCCGGCGCGCGGACTGCTCGGCCCGCACCTGTTCATCCCGACCGCGGAGCAGAGCGACCTGATGCGCCCGCTCACCGAGGCGGTGCTGGAGGCCGCGCTCGCCCAGCACCAGCGCTGGCGGCACGAGGGCCTGCTGACACCGGTGTCGGTGAACGTCGGTGCGTCCAACCTGCTCGACCCCGGCTTCCCGGCGCGGGTGGCCGCGCTGATGGACCGCTACGGCACCGCCGCCGGACAGCTGACCATCGAGATCACCGAGAGCGCGCTGGTCGACGACCCGGTCCGGGCCACCGCCGCGCTGCGCGACATGCGCGACCGCGGCGTGCTGCTCTCGATCGACGACTTCGGCACCGGCTACTCGTCGATGAGCTACCTCCAGGTGATGCCGCTGGACGAGTTGAAGATCGACCGCCAGTTCACCACGGAGATCCTCTCCACGCCCCGGGGCCGCCCGATCGTGACCGCGATGGTCGAGCTGGCCCACGCGCTCGGCCTGCAGGTCGTGGTGGAGGGCGTGGAGGACGAACGCACCCACCGCGCGCTCGGCGAGATGGGCTGCGAGATCGGCCAGGGCTACCTGTTCTGCCGCCCGCTGCCGCCCGACGAGTTCGCCGCGTGGGCGGCGGAGTGGTCCCACCGGGCGGCACCCGCGCTGTCATGAGGTCTCGTGGAACCGCTGCCGCAGCGGCCCGCACGCGAGCACGGTCTGATAACCGCTTCCCATGAGCGCGCACTGTAGACAGTGGGTACGACAGTCGGCGGGTCGCGGCGGTCAGCGGCGTTCCGGGGTCCGCGCGAGGATCACCGCGGACGTGGCGGCGAGCACGGCCGCGAGGACGAAGACCAGCCCCGGCCGGCCGTACGCCAGCGACCAGCCGAACACCGCGCCCGCGGTCACCGGCACGACGGTCTCCGCGGTCGCACCGACCCCGGACAGCGCGCCCTGCACGGTGCCCTGCTCGCCGTCGCCGATCTCCCGGGAGATCCAGGACATCGTGGCCGCGACCGCGAGCACGCCGAGCACGCCCACGCCCTGCGCCAGGTAGAGCATCCACGGCGCGGTCGCGAGACCCGTACCCAGGAACGACACCGCGACGACCACGCTCCCCGCCACGGCCGCCCGCCGGTCGCCGAGGCGCCGCGCGAGCGGGCCGACCGCGCGCGTCTGCACGACCGCGACGGTGACCGCGTTGACGGCCATCACGACGCCGATGTGCGCGGTGCTCCAGGCGAACTGGTACGCCACGAAGAACGTCCAGACCGACTGGTGCGTCATCCGGGCGGCGTCGGCGCAGAACCGCGCGCGGGCGAGCCGGCCGAGCACCGGGCGGCGCAGCACGGCGACGATCGCCACGACCGGGTTCGCGCCGCGCGGCGTCAGCGGGGTGCCGCGGTCCCCGGGGCGGGATTCGGGCAGCACGAACCAGCCGTACGCGACGTTCGCGAACGACAGCACGGCCGCGGCCAGGAACGGCAGGCGCACGTCGACGGTGCCGAGCAGCCCACCGACCACCGGCCCGGCCGTGAAGCCGAGCCCGAACGCGGCGCCGACCAGGCCGTACGCCCGGGCCCGGCCCGCCGGTGGGGTGACGTCCGCGAGGTAGGCGTTGACCACGGTGTTCGTGCCCGCGCAGGCGCCGGCGAGCGCGTGGAACACGAGCAGCGTCCACGGGCCGTCCGCGAGCGCGTGCGCCAGCCAGTCGAGGCCGAGCAGGACCAGTGAGGCGAGCAGCACCGGCCGCCGCCCGTACCGGTCGGCGAGCTGACCGAGCAGCGGCGACACGGCGAACTGCAGCAGGCCGTAGACCGACCCGAGCACGCCCGACCAGAGCGCGGCCGAGGCCGCGTCCATGGTCACGGCCGCCATCAGGGCCGGCATGATCGGCACGATCAGGCCGAGCCCGAGCATGTCGAGGAAAACGGTGACGAGCAGGAACGAGAGGGCTGGTGCCCGGCGCATGTGCGACTCCGAGGTCGTGGAGGGACAGGGCCCCTCCCGACGTCGCGGCCGACCGCGCACACGGAGGATCAGAATATCGGCGTCGTCAACCGATTTTTCGCATGCGCCATCCGGCCGGGCCGGTGGGCTCTCAGGGAACCGGCAGGCGAGGCACAGGATGCGGTGGAGCGTGTCGGTTACCGTGGGTGGCAGAGCTGGTGAGGAGATGGGGTGCGGTGAGCGGTTTCGTCAAGCGGTTCCTGCTGTCGATGGTGGCCTCGAAGCTGCAGCGGAAGGCGCACCGGGGCAACCCGGTCGCGGGCGGACTGCTGGGTGAGATCAATCGCCGGCTGTACGGGCACGGCCACGGGCGCGGTGGATACGGTCACGGGCACCACCCGTACGGGCCGCCGCCCGGCTATCACCACGGTGGCGGCTACCACGGGCACGCGCGCTACCACGGGCACGCGCGCTACAAGGGGCACTACCGGCACAAGGGGCACTACCGCCGCAAGTTCTGGTGAGCCGGCGAGGGCCGACGGCCGTCGATCCCGGACCGTGCGCGATCCGCCAGGTCGGCGGGGGCGCCGGGGCTCCGCGCAATCCGGGTCACGTCCGCCGCGGCGCGTCCGGCCAGTCCCGGGTCCGGGTCGTCGATCAGCGCGAGCCCGGCACGCAGCAGCGCCTCCGTGCCGCGCGCCCGGGACAGCCGGTGACCGGCCCGGCGCAGCTCCACCCGCGGGTCCGTCAGCAACTCGCCGATCAGCGACTCGGGAACCGCGCGCGGCAACGGCAGCAGCGCGGTCGCGGCCTCCCGGACGACCGCCGCGGCCGGATCGCGCAGCAACGGAAGCAGAAGCGCCACCGGGGGTACGCCCAGGCGCCGTGACCCGCTGACCGCGGCGGCCCGGATCCGCGCGTCGGCGTGCCCGAACAACCCGTGCAGCAGCGCCGCGTCCCGGTCCGTGCCCGTCTCCGCGAGCCCGGCGATCGCGCCGGTCGCCGGCCGGGCCGCGGACAGTGCCGCGCGGTAGTGCCCGGCGGCGTCGAGGCCGGCCCGCCGCGCCGAGTCCCGGGCGATCGCCCGGACCAGCACGCCGGGATCGTCGAGGTGGCCGGCCACGGTCTCGTGCCGGCCGAGCCGGGCCAGGCCGGTCAGCGCGAGCGCGCGCACCTGGGCGTAGCGCGACCCGGCCAGCGCGAGCAGCCGGTCGTCCTGCCCGGTCCAGAGCGCGTCCCGGCAGACCGCCTCGGCCGCGCCGCCGCGCACGAGCCGGTCCCGGTCGCGGCGCGCGAGCCGCAGCATGCGCTCCGGCGACCACCAGCCGAGCCCCTGACCGAGCGCGAACACGAACCGCCGCCGGTACGGCGGGCCGGACATCAGCAGCTCCGTGCGGGCTCCCTCGTGCGCGGTGACCGCGACGGCCACGGCCTGCGCGTGCGAGAACCCGCCGCGGTGCCGCACCCGCATCGACAGCGCCATGTCCAGCGCCAGGCCCAGGTGCGGCGCGTCGGCCGTGGCCAGCGTCTCGGTCACGGCGGTACGCGCGCGGTCGCGGACCTGCCGCACCCAGTCGCCGGACCGCAGCACCAGGAACGGCGTCCACATCGGACTGCGCGACGACGCCATCCGGGCCAGCGCGTCCTCCCGGACCCACCCGTCGCGGTGCATGCTCGCCAGCGCGATCGACACCGGTCCCGCGGTGCCGTTCGTGAGCCGGCGCGCGGCCGTGTCCGTGAACGGGTCCGGTCCGGCGCCGAACTCCGGGCTCGCCGGGGCGCGGACCGACCAGCCGGGCCGGCGGGCGCGGTCGTCGAGCCGGATGATCAGTCGCGTCTCCGCGCTCAGCGCCACCAGCGTCTCGGCGGTGTCCGCGTCCAGCAGCAGTCGGGCCGCCGCGTCCAGCGTCTCCCGGTCGCCGCCCGCCGCCCGCCGCGTCGCCGCGAGCGCGGCCCGGCCCTGGTCGGGCCCGCGCGCGACGTCGGTGTGCGGCTGCGGCGCCGGCCGCCTCGTCCAGAACATCGGGCCATCATGTCCCGAGGACGCCGGCTCCGCGCGGGAATTCCCCCGTACCGGCGGTTCTCCGGCAGGCCGCCGGGGGACGGCCCCGGTCACGTGCCCGCGGTACGGGCGAAGCGGCGGGCCAGGTGGGCGAACGCGTCGGTCAGCGCGGGCGGGCCGACCACCTCGATGTCCGCGTCGTACCGGGCGACGGCGGCCGCGAGCGCGGTCCAGGACCAGGAGCCGAGCGTGAGGCGGCAGCGGTCCGGGCCGAGCTCCTCGACCACGCCGTCCCGGGTGTAGAGCGCCACGGTCGCGGCCGGCAGCGCGAGGATCACCGTGCCCCGGCAGGGCGTGCCGCCCTGGAAACGACCCGCGACGAACGCGGCCACGTCGCCGCCGGGCAGCTCGCGGCGGGTGAAGCGGGGACCGTTCGGCGTCCACGGCGTGATCCGGTCCACCCGGAACGTGCGCCAGTCGTTGCGGTCCAGGTCCCACGCCACCAGGTACCAGCGCCCGTCCCAGGTCACCACCGCATGCGGCTCGGCCCGGCGGGGCGGCCGGCCGGTGGCGTCGTGCGTCCCGTAGTCGAAGCGCAGCGTCTCCCGGGCGCGTACCGCGGCGCTGAGGGTCAGCAGCACGTCGCCGTCGACCGGGGCCGGTGGCCGGGTGGTGGGCCGTTCGACCGCGGTGACGTCGAGCGCGCCGATGCGCTGCCGCAGCCGGGCCGGCAGCACCTGCCGGATCGTGTGCAGCGCGCGGGCCGCGGCCTCGCCCGTACCGTTGCCGGGTGTGGTCGCCGCGACCTGCAGCGCGACGGTGAGCGCCACCGCCTGCTCGTCGTCGAACAGCAACGGTGGCAGGTCGGTGCCGGCGCCGAGCCGGTAACCGCCGTCCGGCCCCTTCGCGGCCGCGATCGGATAGCCCAGTTCGCGCAGGCGGTCCACGTCGCGGCGCACGGTCCGCAGGCTGATGCCCAGCCGGTCGGCGAGCAGCGTCCCGGGCCAGTCGCGGCGGGCCTGCAGCAGCGACAGCAGCGCGAGCAGGCGCGCGGAGGTCTTCGGCATGACGCCCATCATGCCGGCAGAAGGTGACACACCCTGGCACCTACCGCTGTCAGAGTTCATCTCGCAACCAGGACGGACACTCGATGGGAGTCATCATGAGCATCACCACCACCACGCACCTCAACTTCCGCGGCGACGCCCGCGCGGCCCTGGAGTTCTACCGGTCCGTGTTCGGCGGCGAGATCACGATCGCCACCCACCGGCAGGGGTACGGCACCACGGACCCGGCCGAGGCCGACCTGGTCGCCTGGGGTCAGGTGCTGTCGGCGAACGGCTTCCACGTGATGGCGTTCGACGTGCCCGCGAGCCAGTCGTACGACGCCGGTGACAAGCCGGTCTACGTCTCGGTCCGCGGCACCGACCAGGACGAGCTCACCGCCTGCTGGAAGGGCCTCTCGGACGGCGCCACCGTCATCCAGGACCTCGGCCCGTCCGGCTGGACGCCGCTCTACGGGATGCTCAAGGACCGCTTCGGCGTCACCTGGGTCATCGACGTCGCGGTCGCCTACTGACCCGCCACCCGGTGCCCGGCGTCCGTGCGGGCGCCGGGCTGCCAAGTATTGACAGTAACAAATGTAACGCCTAGGTTAACGGCCTGGGTAACCGCTTTCCGCCTCCACCGGGAAGCGCATCGCACGGCCGTGGTCCGCCACGCCCGCAGCCGGTGCCGGCCACCGACCGGCATCGGCTGACCCCCCTCGCGGACCGCGACCCCGAGGGCAGGGGAATGTCCGCTCATGAAACGTATCAAGAAGCGGTCCGCCGCACTCGCCGCCACCACGCTGCTGCTCACCGGCGGCGGTGTCGCGGTGGCGCACGCGGCGGAGACGCCCACGCCGGCCGCCGCGCCGGCCGCCGGCAACACCGAGCGCCTCGACCGCGGGCTGGTCAGCATCCGCACCGACCGCGGCAACTTCCTGTCCTGGCGGCTGCTCGCGTCGGATCCGGCCGGCGTCGCGTTCGCCGTGTACCGCGACGGCGTCCGGGTCAGCACCGCGCCGGTCACCAACTTCACGGACGCGGGCGCGCCGGCGAGCGCGACCTACGCGGTCCGGCCGGTCACCGGCGGCGCCGAGACGCTCGGGACGCCCGCGGAGGAGCCGGTGCGGACGCTCGCGGCCAGCCAGGACGTGCCGATCCAGGTGCCGCCCGGTGGTACCACGCCGGACGGTGTCGCCTACACCTACTCGGCGAACGACGCGTCCGTGGGCGACCTGGACGGCGACGGCGCGTACGAGATCGTGCTGAAGTGGGACCCGTCGAACGCGAAGGACAACTCGCAGTCCGGCTACACCGGGAACGTGTTCGTCGACGCGTACCGGCTGAACGGGACCCGGTTGTGGCGCATCGACCTCGGGCGCAACATCCGGGCCGGCGCGCACTACACGCAGTTCCAGGTCTTCGACTACGACGGCGACGGCCGGGCCGAGGTCGCGATGAAGACCGCGGACGGCACCCGGGACGGCGGCGGCACGGTCATCGGCAACGCGAGCGCGGACCACCGGAACAGTTCCGGATACATCCTCACGGGGCCGGAGTACCTCACCGTCTTCAACGGGCAGACCGGGCGGGCCGCGGCCACCGTGGACTACGTGCCGCCGCGCGGGACGGTCAGCAGCTGGGGTGACAACTACGGCAACCGGGTGGACCGGTTCCTGGCCGGGACCGCGTACCTCAACGGGTCGTACCCGAGCATCATCATGGCGCGCGGCTACTACACCCGTACCGTGGTGGCGGCCTGGGACTTCCGCAACGGCGCGCTGACCCGGAAGTGGACGTTCGACAGCAACTCCTCCACGAACGGGTCGGCCTGGGCCGGGCAGGGCAACCACAACCTGTCCGTCGCGGACGTGGACGCGGACGGCCGGGACGAGATCATCTACGGCGCGATCGCGATCGACGACAACGGCGCCGGGCTGTGGCGCACCAATCAGGGGCACGGCGACGCGCTGCACGTCGGCGACCTGATCCCGAGCCGCGGCGGCCTCGAGGTGTTCAAGGTCGACGAGGACGGCAGCAAGTACGCGCACTACATGGCGGACGCGCGTACCGGCGCGATCATCTGGAACGCGCCGTCGTGCGGCTGCGACAACGGCCGTGGCGTCTCCGCCGACATCTGGGCCGGCAGCCCGGGCGCGGAGTCCTGGTCGAACGCGGTGGACGGGTTGCGCAACACGTCCGGCGCGAACGTCGGCCGCAAGCCGTCGTCCGCGAACTTCGTAATCTGGTGGGACGGCGACGGCCAGCGCGAGCTGCTGGACGGCACCACCATCAAGAAGTACGGCACGTCGTCGGACACCACGCTGCTGACCGCGAGCGGCGTGCACTCCAACAACGGCACCAAGGCGACGCCGTCGCTGCAGGCCGACATCCTCGGTGACTGGCGCGAGGAGGTGATCTGGCCGACCACGAACAACACGGCGCTGCGGATCTACCAGACCACCGATCCGACCGGCATCTCGCGCGTGTCGCTGATGCAGGACCGGATGTACCGCGAGGCGGTGGCCTGGCAGAACACGGCCTACAACCAGCCGCCGCACCCGAGCTTCCAGATCAGCTGAGGCGGGTGCCGCTCACCGGGCGAGGAGCGTCCCGACGACCTCGTCCGGTGCCGGCATCGCGGCGATCTCCGCCGCGATCGCCCGCGCGGCCGCTCGATGGTCGCCGCCCCGGTCGGCCAGCAGCAGCCGGGCCGCGGCGGCGATCGCGTCCGCGGTGACCACCGCCGGGGGCAGGCTCGTCGCGGCGCCGGCCGCGGACAGCGCCGCCGCGTTCGCGAACTGGTCCGCACCCTGCGGAAGAACCAGCTGCGGTACGCCGTGGGCGAGCGCGCCGAGCATGGTGCCGCTGCCGCCGTGGTGCACGACGAGGTCCGCGACCGGGAACAGCCCGGCCTGCGCCACCCACGGCCGCACCAGGGCGTTGTCCGGGACGTCGGCGTCGACGGTGGTTCCGCCGGTCGAGGCGACCACGGTCGCGTCCAGGCCCGCCAGCCCGCGCAGCGCGGTACGCAGGGCCTCCGGCGTGTTGAACGCGGTACCCATGGTGAGGAAGACCAGCGGCCGGGGGCCGCGCCGCGCGGTCGGCTGTGGACCCGGCGCGGCGTAGGGGACCGGCCGCAGCGGGATCGCCGGTCCGGTCGGTTCGGGGGACCGCAACGACGGCGGGCAGATGTCCAGCACCGGCAGCTCCACCGACGGCCGGGCGAGACCGATGCCCTCCGGGAAGAGCCGCCCGAACCCGTGCCACAGGCTCCGGATCCCCTTCCGCCGCGCGGCCTCCGCGACGCCGGGCAGACCCCAGCCGTGGATGACCAGATCCGGCCGGAGGCGCTCCAGCTCGGGCAGCAGGTCGTCCGCGTAGATCTCGTAGAACGCGTCGGCCGGCCGGAACGGCCGCAACCCGTGCGCGGTCAGCGCCGCGTGCACGTGGTCACCGGCCGCGAACCACACCTCGTGACCGGCCTCCCGCGCCGCGACCGCGAGCGGCACCATCGGGAAGGTGTGACCGGGCGACGCGAGCCCGGCGAAGAGCACGCGGGTCAATGGGTCTCCTCGACGGCGGGGTGATGACGTAATCGCATTCGGGTGAATACCGAAAGTGACTCATACTTTCGGCTATCTTTGTTGCCCGCCGTTCGGCTAAGGTCATGGAGCCGAACGGGCATCCGGGCTGGCGGTAACAAGCGAAGGAACGCTCATGACGATAACCACCGCCCCCGCCGCGACCGCGCAGGACGTCGCCGAGCGTGACACGCTGACCGATGCCCGCTCCGCGGACGCGGCCACCGGCCTGATCGCCGCGCTCACCGCGATGCCCGCCGACCACCCGGGCCGTCCGGCGCTGCGCGACCGGGCCATCGAAGCCTGGCTGCCGCTGGCCCGCCACCTCGCCAAGCGATACTCCGGCCGCGGTGAGCTCACCGACGACCTCGTGCAGACCGCCACGGTCGGCCTGATCAAGGCGGTCGACCGGTTCGACGCGTCGCGCGGCGTCGACTTCGCCGGATACGCCATCCCGACCATCGTCGGTGAGGTCAAGCGGCACTTCCGCGACCGCACCTGGTCGATCCGGGTGCCTCGCCGGCTCCAGGAGATGCGGCTCGCGATCAGCGAGGCCAACAACACGCTCACCCACAAGCTGGGCCGTTCGCCGCTCGTCGCGGACATCGCCGCCTACCTCGGTGTCACCGAGGAAGAGGTGCTGGAGGGTCTCGAGGGCGCCCGCGCCTACAGCGCCACGAGCCTGTCCACCCCGATCGGGCCGGACGGCGGCACCGAGCTGGGCGACACGATCAGCGACGAGAACAACGACTACGACGAGGTCGACCTCCGCGCCAGCATCGGCCCGGCGCTGGCGATGCTCGACGCGCGCGAGCAGCGGATCATCTCGCTCCGCTTCTACGGCAACCTGACCCAGTCGCAGATCGCGGACCAGCTCGGCATCTCCCAGATGCACGTCTCGCGGCTGCTCACCAAGGCCCTCACCAAGCTGCGCGGTCACATGGACGTCGCCGCGTTCAGCTGACCCGATCACGTTCGTGATGGCGGTGCTCCGGACGGAGCACCGCCATCACTGCGTCCGCACTGCGAGGCGTGACCGGAACATGTCGTACCCGTGGAGTAGAAAGAAGATCGTCACGAGGACCTGAGGAAACGAGTGCCCTATGCCCACGACCGCCGACAACGAGATCGCACCCGTCGTCGACGCGGCGCACGCCGCGCCGTTCGAGACCGCCGACGACTACCGGGAGGCGATCACGCGGATGCGGGAGGCCGCCTCGGCGTACTACGCGGGCGAGGACATCGTCATGGACGACGCCACCTACGACGCGTTGTTCGCCCGGGTGTCCGCGAGCGAGGCGGCGCACCCGGAGTGGGCGGTGGCGGACTCGCCGACCGAGGTGGTCGCGGCCGGCGGTGGCGTGGTCGGTGACGTCGTGCACAGCACGCCGATGCTCAGCCTGGCCAACGTGTTCGACGCCGACGAGCTGCGACAGTGGGCGGCCCGCCTGGAGAAGGTGATCGGCCGGCCGGTCGCCGGCTTCACGGTCGAGCCGAAGATCGACGGCATGGCGATCGCGGCGCGCTACGTCGACGGCACGCTGGTGCAGGTCGCGACGCGCGGCGACGGCACCGCGGGGGAGGACGTGACCGCGCAGGCCCGCGCGGTCGCCGGGCTGCCGGGCGAGCTGACCCGGCCGGTCACGGTGGAGGTGCGCGGCGAGGTCTTCATGACCGACGACGACTTCGCCAAGGCCAACGAGCTGCGGGTCGCGCACGGCGGCGCACCGTTCGCGAACCCGCGCAACGCCGCGGCCGGCACGCTCCGCGCGCAGGACCGGGCCTACCTGGCGCCGCTGTCCTTCCTGGCGTACGCGGTGCACGACCTGCCGGGTGGCGAAGGGCTCACGCACAGCGCCGCGATGGCCGCGATCGCGGACCTCGGCGTCACCACCACCGCGGGCTCACCGGCCGGCATGCCCCGGTGCGCCACCGCGGACGAGTTGGTCGACGCGGTCACCGCGCTCGGCGCGCTGCGCGGCAAGCTCGGCTTCGACATCGACGGCGCGGTGATCAAGGCGGACGCGCCGGCCGACCGGGACGCGGCCGGGTCGTCCAGCCGCGCACCACGCTGGGCGACCGCGTTCAAGTTCCCGGCCGACACCCGGACCAGCACGCTGACCAAGATCGAGGTGCAGGTCGGTCGCACCGGCGTGATCACCCCGGTCGCGGTGATCGCACCGGTCCAGGTCGGCGGCGTCGTGGTCACCTCGGCCACGCTGCACAACTTCGGCGACCTCGTCCGGCGGGACGTGCGGGTCGGCGACACCGTGTTCGTCCGCCGGGCCGGCGAGGTCATCCCGGAGATCACCGGGGCGAAGCTGGACGAGCGCCCGGCCGACGCGGTCGCGTTCACGCCACCGGAGTTCTGCCCGCGCTGCGGCGGCGACATCGACCGCTCGCAGAAGCGCTGGCGGTGCACGCAGGGGCGGGCCTGCGGCGCGACCGAGTCGCTGGCCTACTTCGCGGCGCGCGACTCGATGGACATCGAGGGCCTCGGCGACAAGGTGATCCGCGCGCTGGTCGCGGCCGGCATGGTGACCGACCCGGCCGACCTCTACGAGCTGGACGTGGACGCGGTCGCCGCGCTGGAGCGGATGGGCACGACGTCCGCCACGAAGCTGCTGGCGAACATCGAGGGTTCCAAGACCCAGCCGATGTCCCGGGTGCTGACCGGGCTCGGCGTGCGGATGACCGGGCGGTCGATGTCGCGCCGGCTGGCCAAGCACTTCGGCACCATGGACGAGCTGACCGGCGCCACCGTCGAGCAGTTGCAGGACGTCGAGGGCGTCGGCCCGGAGCGCGCGGCCACGATCGCGGCCGAGCTGGTCGAGCTGGCTCCGATCATCGCGAAGCTGGCGGCGCACGGCGTCAACATGGTCGAGCCGGGCGTGGTGCCGGCGTCCGAGCGGGCCGCGGCCGAGGCCGAGGCCGTCCCGGACGGCCCGCGGCTGCCGCTGCAGAACGCGGACGGTTCGCCGATGACGGTCGTGGTCACCGGCTCGGTCCCCGGCCTGACCCGCAACGAGGGCAACGAGGCGGTCGAGCGGCTGGGCGGCAAGTCGTCCGGCTCGGTCTCGAAGAAGACGCAGCTGGTCGTGGTCGGCGACGGCGCCGGCTCCAAGGCCGCCAAGGCGGAGGAGCTGGGCCTGCGGATCATGCCGTCCGACCGGTTCGCCGCGCTGCTGGCCGCGCACGACGCGGGCGAGGAGCCGGCGCTGGACGACTTCTGACGCACCGCCGGCTCAAGCCGCTCCCGCCGGGCCAAGCCGCTCCCGCCGGCTCAAGCCGCTCCCGCCGGCTCAAGCCGCTCCCGCCGGGCCAAGCCGCTCCCACCGGGCGGAACAGAGCAGGCTCCCGCCGGACCAGGAACAGGGCAGGTCATGTCCCGCTTCCGGCGCGGGCGCCTTTCGGTGCTCCCGCGGGCACCGGTCGGCCGCGGGCGGCCTCCCTGCCGGTCCCGCGCCGGGTCGGTTCCGAAGACGACCGGATCGCGCCGGTGGGACCGGATCGGGCCGGTGGGACCGGGCCTGGGCGCGGCCGAGCGGCGGTGATGCGTACCGTCGGGGCATGGGCATCGAACTGCGTCCCGCCGTGCCCGCCGACGTCGAGGCGATCGCGCGGCTCTGGCACCGCGGATGGCACGACGGGCACGTGGGAAGCGTGCCGGAGGCGCTCGTCGCGGTGCGCACGCCGGAGTCGTTCCCGCCGCGCGTGACCGACCGGCTGGCGCACATCACGGTCGCGGTCGACGGCGACGAGCCGGCCGGGTTCATCATGGTGGCCGGCGACGAGGTCGAGCAGGTCTACGTGGCGGCCGCGCACCGGGGCACCGGCGTCGCCGGCATGCTGCTGGCCGAGGCGGAACGGCAGGTCGCGGCGGCCGGCCACGACACCGCCCGGCTGGCGGTCGCGCCCGGCAACGCGCGGGCCCGGCGGTTCTACGAGCGACAGGGCTGGCGCGACGGCGGTGGGTTCGACTTCCGGGCCGAGGTCGGCGACACGATCCTGCTGGTGCCGGTCCGCCGCTACCTGAAGCACGCCCCTGCGCACCGGCCCGATCGGCACGCCGGGAGAATGTCCGGGTGACACAACCGATTGGCCGCGGCACCGCGGCGCGCGAGGGAGGCAGGGGCGCCAGTCTGGTGCGACGCGTGTCCCACCAGGAACGACGGCGGCGGCTCGAGGTGCTCCGGGTGGAGACGCTGAGCCCCACCATGCGCCGGATCGTGCTCGGCGGGCCGGAGCTGGAGGCCGAGTTCCCGTGGCTGCCGCTGGCCTCGGCCGACCACGTCCGGGTGGTCGTGCCGGACGAGGCGACCGGCGAGCTGACGCTGCCCGCCCCCGGCCGCCGGGACGCGACCGCGATCCGCGACTACACGCCGCGCCGTTTCGACCCGGTGGCTCGCGAGCTGACCATCGACTTCGTGCTGCACGCGCACGGCCCGGCCGGCCGCTGGGCCGCGACCGCCGCGCCCGGCTCCGCGCTCGGCGTGATCGGCCCGCGCGTCGGCCAGGTCTTCCCGGCCGACTGCGACGACTACCTGCTGATCGCGGACGAGACCGGCCTGCCGGCCGCCGAACGCTTCCTGGAGGAGCTGCCGGCGGAGGCGATCATCCGGGTGCTGGTGCTGGTCGACGGCCCGCGGCGCGAGCTGGGCGGCGGCCGGGCGGCGGACGTCCGCTGGCTCGGCGCGGTCCCGGAGGCCGTCGTGCTCGAGGCCGTGGCCGCGGTGCCGATCGGGCCGGGCTCGTTCGTGTGGGGCGCCGGCGAGGCCGCCGTGATGCGCACGCTCCGCACCCACCTGCGGCACGACCGTGGTCTACCCGCCGAGCGGGTGGCGGTCCGCGGTTACTGGCGCGAGGGTGCGGTCGGCGGCTCCGGCGACTGATCGAGCCCACGGCGCCGGTCCGGGCCCGTCCGCCGCTTCCGGGCCGGCCGATGCCCGGTGCCGGCCGATGCCCGGTGCCGGCCGGGGACCGGTGCCGGCCGGGGACCGGTGCCGGCCGGGGACCGGTGCCGGCCGGGGACCGGTGCCGGCCGGGGACCGGTGCCGGCCGGGGACCGGTGCCGGCCGGGGACCGGTGCCGGCCGGGGACCGGTCGCTCACCAGGGTGCCCAGGCCTCCAGGAGCGCGGCGGCCACTCCGACGCCGAGCGCGGTGACCGTGACTATCGCGGCGTAGCCGGGGCCGGAGGTGGCGCGCTCCACGAACCGCCTGCGCGTTTCCACAGCGTTTCCCCTTCCGTGGCCGGTCGTCATCCGCAGTGGACACAACCTACGGTGGTGTGGCGGGACGCTCTCATGTGGGTGGTCGGGCTGAGCGCGCTGATCCCCGTGTGGTGGCGGCGGTGGACCGGCGGTGGTTCGTCGCGGCGGCCGAGGTGTCGTGGCCGGTCGGTTGCGCCGCGCCGTGGTTCGGCTGGGTCGTGCCCGGCCGGATGCGCCCGGAGGTGCTGTGGCTCGTCCGGCCGGCCCAGATCGGGTGGTGGGTGTTCCGGGCGCTGGATCGCCGGACCCGCGCCGGCACGGCGCCCGGCTCGACGGAGCCGGACGCCGGGGAGGTCACACCGTGACGGCGGTGGAGCGCAGGACGCGGCGGCCGGGGATCTCGATGCTGAGGAACGCGATCAGACCGACCACCGCGACCACCGCGGGACCGAGCCACCACGGGCCGGCCGGCCACGGGCGGCCGAGGAAGCCCAGCGAGAGAAGCATCAGCGGGAGGACCGCGAGCCCGGCCCCGCCGGCGGTGGCGAAGACCCAGATCAGCACGGCCTCGCGACGCAGCATGGCCCGGACCTGGGCGGGGGTGGCACCGGTCAGCCGCAGCAGCGTCAGCTCGTCCCGGCGCGCGCTGGTGGCCGCGACCAGCTTGTTCGCTATGCCGAGCAGCAGGTAGCCGAGCAGCACCCCGAGCACCGCAATGTTGAGCCACAGCTCGGACGGCACGGCCACCGGGTCCGGCGCGGCCGAGTCCAGCGCGACGCCGGGCCGCGACGCGACCAGCTCCGCCACCCGGTCCCGGGCGGACGCGCTGCCGTCCGTGCGGACCAGCAGCCGCTGGTCCAGGCCGGAGCTGTGCCCGGCGGCCAGGTCGCGGGCGAGCACCACCGGGCCGAAGCCGAGGCCACGTTCGTAGACCGCGGCGACGCGGGCGGTGACCGACGTGCCGTCGCCGAGGACCAGCGTGACCTCGCTGCCCACGCCGGCGCGGCGGGCGGAGGCGGTGGTCGCGTCGATCGCCACCGTGGCGCCGGTCAGCCCGGCCAGGTCGCCGTCGCGCACGCCCAGGTCCAGCACGGCCGCGGCCTCCGGGGTGAGCACGGCGGCCTCGGACGGCTCGACGATCTCGTCACCGAACATCCGGGACGTCCACAGCACGGTCGTGCCGCCCACCATGGCCGCGCCGGTCACGCCGGGGACGGCGGCGACCGCGCCGGTCAGCTCGGACGGCACCCGGCCCAGTTCCGGCGCCGTCACCGCGAGCTGCGCGACCGTGCCGTCGGCCTGGTCGCGGGTGGCGCCGGCGAGCACGGTGGTGTGGCTGAACGCGTAGGTGAGCGTGAACACCACCGCGACCGCGAGCGTGCTGACGGCGGCGGCGGTGCGCACCGCGTACCCCCGGGTGTTGGCGATCGCGAGCCACGTCGGGGCCGAGGCCCGCGCCGGGAGCCGCCGGGCCATCACCCGGCCGGCGCGGGAGAGCAGGCCGGGACCGGCCATGGCCAGGCCGATCGCGGCGAGGATGCCGGCCATCGCGGTCGTGGCGGCGCCGATCTCGGTGCGGGAGATCAGTGGTGTCACCGCGAGCGCGTTCGCGCCGGCCAGCACGACCAGGCCCGCGGAGAAACGCCGGACCGAGGGGGTACGGGGTTCCGTGCGCGATCCGGCGACCGCCTCGGTCGCGGGCATCGTGGCGATTCCGGAGACCGCGGCCAGGGCCGCGATCCAGGCGGTCAGCACCATCAGCAGCACGCCGGCCACGCCCGGGAGCGGGCTCCACTGCAGCGGCAGCGCGGCCGGCGCCAGCCCGACTGCGACCAGCAGCTCCCGGAAGCGCGCGGCCACCAGGTAGCCGAGTGCCGCGCCCGGCACCGAGGCCGCGACCGTGACGATCAGCGCCTGGCGGGTGGCGAGCCGGCGGATCTGCCGGGGCGTCGCGCCGACCGCGCGGAGCAGGGCCAGCTCGCGGCGCTGGCCGGTGAGCGAGACCGCGAGCGCGCCGCCGACGATGATGCCGATGATCATCAGCGTCACGCCGGAGAGCGACCCGGCCATGATCGGCAGCATGCTCCGGCCGGCCGCGGTCTCCGGGTCGGCGATGTCGCCACGCGCGGTCCCGGTCGTCACGGTCAGGCCGGCGTCGAGCGCGCGGGCCGCGTCCGCGACCTCGTCCGCGCGGCCGGGCTCGGTGCGCAGCGCGACCAGGTCGACCCGGTCCTCGGTGCGGCCGGTCAGCGCGATCGCGGTGGCGTCGTCGAAGAACACGCCCGGGCCGCCGGCGTCGAGCACGGCCGTGACCCGGTAGTCACCGGTCCGGCCGTCGGCGGAGAGCCGCACAGTGCCGCCGGTGCCGACGCCGGCCGCGGCGGCGGTGGCGGCGTCCAGTGCGATCTCGGAGTCACCCGACGGTGCGGCGAGCCCGTCCGGGATCCCGGTCGGCCGCCCGCCGCCCTCGGTGCCGGGCGAGGTGCCCGGCGAGGTACCCGGCGAGGCGCTGGGCGCGGGAGAGGGGGCGGTGAGGGAGAGCGAGGTCCAGTTGTGGCCGTCGACCGGGGTCACCCGGCCGTCCGCGCCGATCAGCGCGGCCGGCACCGTCACGTCGCCGATCGCCGCGGTCACGCCGGGCAGCGAAGCCAGCCGGGCGACGAGCGCGGACGGCACCCCGGCCCGGTCCGGCAGCGTGATCGGCAGATCCTCCGGGACGGCGTAGGTCTGCGGTGCGGAGACCACCACGTCCGCCGACGCGAGCCGGCCGGGGGACGGGTGCCCGCGCAGTCCGGACTCCGCGATCACGCCGACCGCGGAGACCAGCGCGGCACCGCCGAGCGTGGCGCAGGCGACCGCGATCAGCCCGGCGACGCGATGCCGGGCCATGCGTGCGGCGAGGTAGAACATGGTGTCTTACTCCGTTTCCAGCTCGGTGAGGCGGCGGGCCAGCTGTGCCGCGGTGGGGGACGGGACGGTGTCGGCGATCCGGCCGTCCGCCATCACCAGTGCCAGGTCGGCGCGGGCGGCCGCTGCCGGGTCGTGGGTGACCATGACGACGGTCTGGCCCAGCTCGTCGACGAGCGCGCGGAGAAGATCGAGGACCTCCCGCGCGGTACGGAGATCGAGCGCACCGGTCGGCTCGTCCGCGAAGACCACGGCCGGCCGGGTGACCAGCGCCCGGGCGACCGCGACGCGCTGCTGCTGCCCGCCGGACAGCTCGGCCGGCCGGTGGTGCAGCCGGTCGGCCAGGCCGACGCGCTCGACCAGCGTGCGCACCCACTCCCGGTCCGGCGCGGTCCCGGCCAGGCGCAGCGGCAGCGTGATGTTGTCCGCGACGCTGAGCGAGGGCAGCAGGTTGTACTGCTGGAAGATGAAGCCGACCCGGGACCGGCGGAGCACCGTGCGCTTCGTCTCGTCGAGGCGGCTGATCTCCGTACCCTCGATGAAGGTGCGTCCGCTGCTCGGGGTGTCGAGCCCGGCCGCGCAGTGCATCAGCGTGCTCTTGCCGGAACCGGACGGCCCCATCACGGCCAGGAACGTGCCGGCCGCCACGGTCAGCGACACGCCGTCCAGCGCGCGGACACCGCCGGAGTACGTCTTCACGACGTCCTCCAGCGTGACCGCGGTGCGGGTCAGGACGGCCGTCATCCGCGCCGGCCCTTGCGGTAGTGGACGACCAGTGCCACCGCGGTGGCGAGCACGATCACGCCGACCGCGGAGCCGGCCCACACGTTCACGGTCGACAGCGCGGCGTTGATGCCGGCGCTGACCACCAGCACCACCCAGAGCAGCAGCCGGGTCCGGTCGGTGGGCGGGTCCTCCCGGCGGGGCGGCTCGGGTGTCTGATCGGTCAGTCGGTACGGGTCGGTGGCCATCTCGTTCACTCCCTCGAAGACGGGCGTTTCTCGATGTCTACGACGCTATGACCGGCGGCCCGCCGCAACGATCCCGTGCGCTGCCCAGCCGTGGTACAGCAGGCTGTACTTTCCGGCCGTGCCCCTTGCCGCGGCACCGGTGCCGTGCCCTACGGTCGCCGGGAAGCCTGTCTAAGGAGGCACCCACCATGTCCGTCGTCGAGGCCGTCCGCCGGCGTCTGCGGATCGGCATCACCGCCGTGGAACGCATCGCGGTCGGCTGGGGCACCGCGTTCCTGGCCGGCCTGGTGTTCTGGCCGCTGGCCGTGGCCGTGCTCGCCCGCCGCGGCGCGCCGTTCGCGCTCGGCCGGATGCGCGCGGTCGCGGACATCGAACGCCGCCGCCTCGGCCTGCCCGCCGGGCTGCCACCGCAGACCTCGCTGCGCGCGGTCGTCACCGACCGGGCGACCGGGCGGGAGCTGCGCTGGCTCGCGCTGCACGCCACGTCCGGGTTCCTGCTCGGCATGTTCGGGCTGACCATCGCGGTCGACATCCTGCGCGACGGCCTGTTCCCGCTCTACTGGCGGCTGACCCCGCCGGAGGAGGCGGTCCCGGCGATCGGCTGGCCGCTGATCCGTACCCAGGGCGGGGCGTGGCTGGTGGGTCTGTTCGGCGTCTTCTGGCTGTTCATGACGCTGTACGTGGTGCCGCTGATGGTCCGGCTGCAGGAGCTCCCCGGCCGGCGGCTGCTGCGGCCCGGCCCGGGCGAGGACATGGCGATGCGGATCGCGGAGCTGACCGCGACGCGCGCGGCCGCGCTGGACGCGCACGCGGTCGAGCTCCGCCGGATCGAACGCGCGCTGCACGACGGCACGCAGAACCGGCTGGTGGCGGTGAGCGTGCTGCTCGGCGCGGCCCGGCGCGCGGTGCAGCGCGACCCGGCCACCGCGGACGAGATCCTGGAACGGGCGCAGACCGCGTCCGAGCTGGCCCTCGCGGAGCTGCGCGCGGTGGTGCGCAGTATCCTGCCGCCGGTGCTGTCCGATCGAAGTCTCTCCGACGCGCTCGCCTCGCTGGCCGCGACCTGCCCGGTCCCGGTCACCGTCGACGCGAACGTGCCGGGCCGGTGCGCGGCGTCCGTGGAGGCGACCGCGTACTTCGTGGCGGCCGAGGCGCTGACCAACGTCGCGAAGCACAGCGGCGCGTCCCGGGCCACGGTCACGCTCACCCGGGAGGCGGACACGCTGCGGCTGGTCGTCACGGACGACGGGCGCGGCGGCGCGGACTCCGGCGGTGGGACCGGCCTGACCGGCATCCGCCGCCGGGCCGAGGCGCACGACGGCACCGTGACACTGACCAGCCCGGTGGGCGGTCCGACCACTGTGGAGGTACAGCTGCCGTGCGGATTGTGATGGCGGAGGACGACGCGCTGCTGCGCGAGGGCCTGGCGATGCTGCTGCGCGCGGAGGGCCTGGACGTGGTGGAGACCACGGACAACCCGGTCACGTTCCTGGCCGCGGTGGACAAGCACACGCCGGACGTGGCGATCGTGGACGTGCGCATGCCGCCCACGCACACGGACGAGGGCATCAAGGCCGCGGTCGAGGCCCGCGGCCGGCAGCCGGGCCTCGCCGTGCTGGTCCTCTCCGCGTACGTCGAGCAGGCCTTCGCCACCGACCTGTTCACGCTGGGCGGCGGCGGCCTCGGCTACATGCTGAAGGAGCGCGTCGGCCGGGTCGAGGAGTTCATGACCGCGCTGCACCGGGTGGCCGGCGGCGGCACCGCGATCGACCCGGAGGTGGTGGCGCAGCTGCTCACCCGCACCCGCCCGGACTCGAAGCTGGAACGCCTCAGCCCGCGCGAACGGGACGTGCTCGCGCTGATGGCCGAGGGCCTGGGCAACGCCGCCATCGCCGAGAAGCTCTTCGTCACCGACGGTGCCGTCCACAAACACATTCGCAGCATCTTCTCGAAGCTCGAGCTCTCCCCGGACGACCAGACCGACCGCCGCGTCGCCGCCGTCCTGCACTACCTCCGCGACGAGGCCAGACGCTGAGCCCTCGCGGTCCCGGCCCGGACCGCGGCGGGGTCAGCAGTTGCGGATCGACCAGGCGGGGGTCCAGTCGTACGGGTGGATGGTGGGGTAGTCGGGGTGAACGTGTGCAGCACGCCGCCGGACTGGTTGTAGACGGACGAGACCGCGCTGCCGGTCTGGTGGTTGAGGTAGAGGCCGGGGCCGTCCCAGTAGGAGAAGTGGTAGCGGTTGCAGGTGTAGAGGTCGAAGACCTTCCAGTTGCTGACCGTCGGATCCCAGACTCGGCCGTGTCGACCGCCCGCCGGCACGCCGGAACGGGGCATATCCTCTGGGTCGTGGATATTTCGCTGGCCGAAGCGCTCGTCCTGCTCGCCTACCGCGACGAGGACGGCACCACGGAGGCCGGCGTCCGCGGCCTGAACCACGGGGTCGCCGCCGCGTCGCTGCTGGAACTGATGCTCGAGGGGCGGATCGCGATCGACGGCGGCACGGTCGCCGTGTCGGACGCGACGCCGACCGGCCGGGCCGTGCCGGACGCGGTGCTGGCCCGGATCGCGGGTGCCGGGACGTCACTGACGCCGCGTGACTGGCTGTGGACGCTGGCCCGCGAGGACGGCCACCGGGTCGTGCTGGACCGGCTGGTCGACGGCGGGGTGCTGGAGCGGCGGGACGGCCGGGTGCTGCTGGTGTTCCCGGCGAGGCGCTATCCGGCGCCGGGCGGTGTGACGCCGCCGGCGGAGGCCGACGTGCGGGCGCGCATGCGGGCCGCGGTCGACGGCGCCGGGCCGGTGGACGCGCGCGTGGCCGTGCTGTGCACGCTGGTCGGCGCGCTCGGCTGGGACCGGCTCGTCTTTCCGGACGTGCCCGCGGCCCACCTCCAGCGGCGGCTGGCGGAGCTGCGGGACGCGCCGCCGGTGGCCGGCGTCGTGGCCGACGTCGAGGCGGTGGTGATGGTCGCGGCCGTGCTGCCGGCCGCGACCACCTGAGCCGCCGCCCGGCCTCAGACCAGGCTGAGCACGTGCGTCAGCCCGCGTGGGCCGGCCGGGGACGGCTTGGGCAGCAGGAACGCGAACATGCCGGCGGTGACCGCACCCGAGTCGGTGAGCGGGTTGTCGCCGACCATCAGCGTCCGCTCCGGCGCGACACCCAGTCGTTCCGCGGCCGTGGTGAAGCAGGTGACCGCGGGCTTGCAGGCGCCGTGCTCGAAGGACATGACGATCGTGTCGAGGTACGGCGTGAGGCCCAGCCGGTCGAGCGCCGGCCGCAGGTCGAAGCCGGTGTCGCTGACCACGCCGATGCGCAGGCCGCGGGCGCGCAGCCCGCGCAGCGTGGGCAGGCTGTCCTCGAACGCCTCCCACGACTCGGCGGCCACGGTCAGCGCGTAGAGGTCGTCGCTGAGCCCGGGCAGCAGCTTGTCGCAGCCGGCCTCGGCGTAGAGCGCGGTCCACACCTGCCGGTGCCGCTCCGGGTCGAGGTCGCGGCCCTTCGCCATCTCCTCGGCCGTGCTGCTGCGGTCCAGCACGCGCTGCCAGGCCGCACCGACCTCGTCCGGGTCGAGCGGCCCGGCGCCCCGGTCGGCCGCGGCCCGGTGCAGCAGCGTCTCGCCGCTGCCGGAGAGGCGGATGAGCGTGTCGCCCGCGTCGAACAGGACCGCCTCGAACCGGGTCACGGCTGCGCCTCCCTGACTCTCTCCGCGGCCAGCGCGCGGAGCTCGGTGAAGAGCATGCGGGACGTGTCGTCCCAGGTGGGGAACGTGTCGGCCTTCCGTCGCGCGGCCGCCGCCATCTTCGCGCGGTACGCGTCGTCGGTGGCCAGGCGCAGCAGCGCGCCGGTCAGCGCGACCCGGTCGCCGGGCGGCACCGCCAGGCCCTCGACGCCGTGCGCCGCGAGGTGCGGGAGGTTGCCGGCGTTCCAGCCGACGACCGGAAGGCCGGCCGCCATCGCCTCGCCGTAGACGGTGCCGTACGGCTCGCGCGTGCTGGCCAGCGCGAAGATGTCGGCCTTGCGGTAGAAGCCGGCGACCTCCGCGGGAGTGACGACGCCGTGCGTGACGACACGATCGCGCAGGTCCGGGCGCGCGATGCGGGCGCGGACCCGGGACGCGTAGTCCGGCTCGACGTTCTCGTCGCCGACCAGGTGCAGCGTGGCCGCGTTCGGCGGCAGGTTCGAGAAGGCGTCCAGCAGGTCGAGCAGGCCCTTGCGCGCCATCCAGTTGCCGACCGACAGGATCGCGACCTGCCGGTCCTGGCGCAGGTCGCCGGGCGGGTCGACGGGTTCGGCGGCCGCGTCCCGGCCGGGCGGGACCACCGCCAGCAGTTCCGGGTCGAAGCCCTGCTCGCGCAGCGTGTTCGCCAGGTCCTCGGACGCGATGATCATCCGCTGGGCGCGTTTGTAGAGCGCGCGGTCCAGCGAGGCCTGGGTGCGCTGCCGGCCGGACGCGTGGTCGATGCCGCCGGGCGGCTGGTGCAGGATCGCCGCGATCGGCGGCAGCCCGCGCGCCGCGCCCAGCCACGGCCCGGCCAGGCCGGCCACGATGCTGTCCACCAGCAGCACGTCCGGCTTCTGCGCGTGGATCTTGCGGATCATGGTCGCGCCGGCCAGCGCGGGCAGCGGGAACCGCCACTTCGGCAGCGACACGAAGTCGACCCGCGCGCCGTGCTGAGGGGCTCGGTCGGCGACCCGCCGGTGGTAGAGGTACCCACCGGTCATCGTCGCCGGGTCGCCGAGCGTGAGCAGGGTGACCGCGAGTTCAGCCACCGAGCGGGCCCTCGTATCCGCCGTACATCCGCGGGTCCTCCCAGACGCGGACGTGCAGCGAGGCGCCCGGCACCGGGCCGACCGCGTCGGTGAGCACCGCGTGCAGCCACTGGGAGAAGACCTCGACGGTGACCGCGTCCTTGGTGGTCTCCGCGCCGACGATCTCGTCCAGGTCGGCCTCGTGCAGCCGGTCGGTCACGCCGCGCAGCGCGTCGTTGAGCACGTCGAGGTCGACGACCATGTCCCGCTCGTCCAGCCGCGGGCGGGTGACGCGGATGTCCAGGCGGTAGTCGTGGGAGTGCCGCTCGCCCTCCGGTGGGGGCATTCCGGGCATCGTGTGGTAAGCACGGACTTCTCGGGAGGTGCCGACTTCGTACATGCTCTTATTCATAGCGCAGCGCCGCGTGCAGGACTCCGGCCACGCCCCGGTCCAGGGCCTCGTACGCGGCCGGGGCGTCCTCGAACGCGAACTCGGTGGTGGCGAGCCGGTCCAGCGGCAGCGTGGGCATGAGGGCCAGGGCGGTGGCCCGGCGGCGGTCGCGGGTCCAGCGGTCCTGCTGCGCGGCGGGGATCGTGGACACCTGGCTGGAGCGGATGGTGAGGCGGCGGCGGTGGAAGTCGGCGCCGAGCGGGAGCGGGACCGGCTTGGTGCCGTACCAGGAGCCGACCAGGGCGGTGCCCTCGTGGTGCAGCCGGCCGAGTCCGTCCGCGAGCGCGCGCGGGGCGCCGGAGGTCTCGACCAGGAGGGCCGCGCGCGTGTCCGACTCGGCCGGGCTGATGGCCCGGATCCCCACCGAGGCCGCCAGTTCGCGGCGCCAGGCGACCGGCTCCAGCGCGGTGACCTCCGCGCCGGCGCGCGTCAGCAGCAGCGACGTGAGCAATCCGACCGCGCCCAGGCCGGTCACCAGCACCGGCTCGCCGAGCACCGGGCCCGCGTCGAGGCTCAGCTGCAACGCGGTCTCCACCAACGGGAACATGGTCGCCAGCCGCGGGTCCAGCCCGTCCGGCAGCGTCAGCACGTCGGCGGCGGGTGCGGTGAAGACGTCCTGGTGCGGATGGAAC
This sequence comes from Catenuloplanes niger, assembly GCF_031458255.1. Lineage (NCBI taxonomy): Bacteria > Bacillati > Actinomycetota > Actinomycetes > Micromonosporales > Micromonosporaceae > Catenuloplanes > Catenuloplanes niger. The sequence continues at coordinate 521,027 of NZ_JAVDYC010000001.1, read as the reverse complement.
GCGAAGACCGCGGTCCCGTCAAGGGTTCTGCCGACCGCGCTGTATCCGTACCCGAACGGGTAATTGAAGCCACCCTCGAACGCGCCGAGCGTCTCGTCCAGCGGCGTCGCCGCGTCCAGCTCACCGCGGTACGCGAGCAGCTCCGTGCCCGCACTGATTCCTGAGTAGACGGTGCGTACCAGCAGCTCGTCGCCGGTCGGGTCGTCGAGGTGCACGTTCTCGACCGCGACCGAGCGCGGTGCGAGGAACCGGACGGCGCGCGCTTTCACGGACATCCCCCAAAGATCTCTTAAATGGACATATAGCCATATAGGCCCGGTGGGGCATTTATCGGTCGAGCGGTGGGCAGCGGCTGATCCACGTGGTAGCAAAGGTGCCATGATTCTTACGCCACAGCGAACGGGCGACCCGGCGCCCGCGCCGGTCGAGGTCTGTTCCGTGGTGATCCCCACGCCGTACGGGGAGTTCACGACGCGCGTCTTCGAGACCGCCGCGGGGCACACGCTGCTCGCGCTCATCCGCGGCGACGTCACCGGCGCCGAGCCGGTCCTCACCCGCCTGCACTCCGAGTGCCTGACCGGCGACGCGCTCGGCTCGCTGCGCTGCGACTGCGGCGTGCAGCTGCGCACCGCGATGCGCACGGTCGCGGCGGCCGGCCGCGGCGTGGTGCTCTACATCACCGGGCACGAGGGTCGCGGCATCGGCCTGGTCAACAAGCTCCGGGCGTACGTCGAGCAGGACAAGGGCGCGGACACGCTGGACGCGAACCTGCGCCTCGGCCTGCCCGCGGACGCCCGCACGTACGGCGAGTCCGCGGCCGTGCTCCGGGCGATCGGCGTCGAGTCGGTCAACCTGATGTCGAACAACCCGGACAAGGTCGCGGGCCTGCGCGCCGGCGGTCTGGCCGTGCAGACCATGGTCGGCCTGCAGACCGCCGCGCACGCGCGCAACGCCGCCTACCTGACCACCAAGGCGGACCGGATGGGCCACGTCGCGCCGATCGGCGCGGAACCGATCACGGTGCCCGAGGCCGGCATCGACGTCCGCGGCCTGATCGGCGAGATACGCCCGCGCGCGGACCGGCCGTACGTGATGGTGCGCGTCACCCAGACGCTCGACGGCCGCATCCAGCGCGAGCCCGGCATCCCCACGGCCGAGGAGCACGCGCTGCGCGCCGCCACCGACGCCGTGCTGGTCGGCGCCGGCACGGTCCGCCGCACCGACCCGTCGCTCACGGTCGAGCTGGTCCCCGGCGCCCACCCGCTGCGCGTCGTGCTGGACAGCGAGCTCAACCTGCCGCTCACCGCGCGTGTCTTCGGCGGCGAGGCCGCCACCACGGTCTTCACCACCAAGGAGGCCGACGCGACCCGTGCCGACGAGATCCAGGCGGCCGGCGTCGGCCTGCGCGAGGTCTCGGCCGGCCCGGACGGCGCCGACCTGCCCGCGGTCCTCGCCGAACTGCGGCGCGGCGGCGTCCAGTCGTTGCTGGTCGAGGGCGGGACGCGGCTGATCGCCACGCTCCTCGCGGCGGGTCTGGCCGACCGGCTGATCGTGGCCATCTCCGCGACCACGGAGGCGCCCGGTGACACGCGTCTGCCCACCGGGCTCACGCTGACCAACCGCACCGCCTACACCGCGGGCGACGCGCTGCTGCTCGGCTGGGACGTCACGGCCTGACCGGTCCGCACCGTCACCGTCCGGCCGAACAGTCGGTGATGGTGCAGCTCTGCACGAGGACGTTGTCGAGCACCGGGCCGTACGCGCCGGGCGTGGTGCTGGTCAGCTCCAGCGACGTCGCCGCGCGCGTGGCCCGGAACGTGAACGACATCTCCACGTACCCCATGGCGGTCCTGCTGGTCCGGGTCGCGTCGAAGGCGAAGTCCTGCCGCGGCCGGCCGTCGACGCCGGCCACGCCGGTCTTGACCTCCGGCGGGCCGGCCGGGTTCCCGGACAGGCGGTAGCTGACCCGGTAGTCCGCGGCCAGCGTGGTGCCGAACGTCGCCCGGATCGCGCCGGCCCGCGCGCCGTTCAGGTCCAGCGACTGCGCCTCGTTCTGGGCCGCCCAGTAGCCGCCGCCGATCAGGTCCACGTCACCGCCGATCACGGCCCACGGGCCGAAGACCTGACCCGCACGGTACGTGGTGAAGCTCCCGGTCGGCGCCCACGGCTCCTCGAAGCTGTCCCAGAACGCGCCCGCGGTGGCGTGCGCGGGCGCGGCGGCCAGGACCGACAGCACGCCCGCGATGACGGCGGTGGCACGACGTGGCATCATTTCTCCCCCTCCGGGTGCACGACGCCCCACGGCGGCCGAGAGAGAGCGCCTGCCTGGATCGTACGGTCCCGGCCGGGGTCACGCGGGCGTAATCAGGAGCCCGCCGTGGCGGCGACGGCGATCGTGACCGTGGTCATCATGATCGCGGCCTGCAGGTCCTTGATCAGGCGGCCCACCGCGCTGCCGGCCCAGTGCGACTCGCCCAGCTCCTTCAGGCGCTTCTTGGTCTCCTTCCGGGGCAGGTCCGGGAAGACCCGCTTCTCCCAGTCGAGCGCGGCGATCAGCGTGCACAGCACCAGCGTCCGGGTGTCCGGCGCGGTGTCCGAACCGTCGATCGCGGCCCGCAGCAGCGCGCGGCGCTCCGTCTCCGCCACCGGCTCGACACCGTGCGGTGCCGGGTAGCGGGTGACCGGGAAGATGCGCATCACCCGGTCCGCGCGCCGCTCCAGGATGCCGGCCCCCACCAGCTCGTCCAGCACCGGCTGCCGGGCCTTCTTCGACAGCCGGTAGATCCAGTCGTCCGGCTTGCGCCGCTTCGCGTCCGCCGCGATCGTGGCCAGCGCCGCGTCCGCCCGCGGCGAGCCGGTCGGCGTCGCGTCGACCACGTCGACCCGGCCGTCGGTCAGCGCGATCCGTTCCGCCAGCGCGAGCTCCACCAGGTGCGCGCCGGCGATGCCGTAGTCCAGCCAGGTGCTGGTGCCGGACGCGGCACCCTCGTCGTCGTAGGCGAGCAGAACCAGTTCCTCAGCCAGCGAGATCGTCATGCCCCCAAGCGTATTAACGCTGTTCACGCCGCACATCCGTCACGAGCCGGATCTTCGGGGTCCACCTCGCGACGGTCAGTTCTGTCGTACCCGTCGATCACAATGGCGCGCATGGATATCACCACCGGCGACGGACGCACGCTGCACGCCTACGACCGGGGCACGGGCACGCGGGTCGTCATGTGGCATCACGGGACGCCGAACATCGGCACGCCACCCCGGCCGCTGTTCGAGGCCGCGGATCGGCTCGGTGTCCGCCTGATCGGCTACGACCGGCCCGGTTACGGCGGGTCCACGGCGCTGCCGGGCCGCGACGTCGCGTCCGCCGCGCGGGACGCGGCCGCGGTCGCGGACGCGCTGGGCGTGGCGGAGTTCGCCGTGCTCGGGCACTCCGGCGGCGGGCCGCACGCGCTCGCCTGCGCCGCGCTGCTGCCCGGCCGGGTGACCGCGGCCGCGACCGTCGCCGGGCTGGCGCCGCGCCGCGACGAGACGTGGTTCGACGGCATGGGCCCGGCCGGTGTCGCCGGACTGCGCGCCGCGATCGCCGGCCGCGCGGCCAAGGAGGCCCACGCGGCCGGCGACTCCATGCCCGACTTCACGCCCGCGGACTGGGCCGCGCTGGAGGGGGAGTGGGGCTGGTTCGGCGAGGTGGTCGAGCCCGCGGTCGCGGCCGGTCCCGGCCCGCTGATCGACGACGACCTCGCGTACGTGCAGCCGTGGGGTTTCGACCCGGCCACGATCGAGGTCCCGGTGCTGCTGGTGCACGGCGCGGACGACCGGGTGGTGCCGGCCGCGCACGCCCGCGGCCTGGTCCCCGGCGCGGAGTCGTGGATCGTCCCCGGTGCCGGCCACATCTCGGTGCTGCCGGAGACCGCGGTGCGCGCGCTCGACTGGCTCGCGGCGCGGTGAGGCGGCGGGTCAGGACAGGAACATGAGCCGGGCCATGATCGGCAGGTGATCACTGCCGGTGCGGTCCATCGCCCACACCGTCCGTACCGCGATCGACCGCGCCATGATCTGGTCGATCCGGGCCACCGGTGTGCGCGCCGGCCAGGAGAACGCGAACCGGTCGCCCGCGGTGCTCACCCGGTCGGTGATCGGACGCAGCCCGCGGTCCTCGACGGTGCCGTTCAGATCCCCGATCAGCACGACCCGCTCCAGCGGCTCGGCGGCCAGCGCGTCGCCGAGCCGCACCGCGGACTCGTCGCGCCGGTCACTGCCGAACCCACCGGGCCCGAGTCGCAGCGAGGGCAGGTGCACGACGTAGACCGCCACGTCGCCCTGGAGCGTGGCGACGACCGCGCGCAGCCCCCGGTTCCAGTTGCCGTCGTCCAGGCTCGCCGGCCGGATGTCCACCAACCGGGACTCCACGATCGGGTAGCGCGACCACAGCCCGACCGTGCCGTGCACCGCGTGATGCGGGTACGCCGTGGCCAGCACCGCGTCGTAGGCGGCCACGTTCTCCGGCAGCAGCTCCTGCACGCCGATCAGCTCCGCGTCCGCGGTGAGCAGCGTGCGCGCGGTCCCGGCCGGATCCGGGTTCTCGTCGCTGAGGTTGTGCTGCACCACCGTGATGTCGGCCGGGGTCCCCGAGGTCTGCGCCAGCTTCCCGCCGCAGACCACCAGCCAGGCGACCATCGGCAGGACCGCGGCGGCCGCCGCGAGCCGTGACCTCCGGACCAGCGCGACTCCGAACAGCACCGGGACGCCGAGCCCCAGCCACGGCAGGAACGTCTCGAGCAGGCTCCCGAGGCGCGGCCCCACGTTCGGCACCAACCCGGGAAAACCGATCAGAACCGCCAACACCACCGCCGGTACGACCACGACCGTCTTCCGCATCCGGCGATCATTACAGGCCCGCGCTCGCGAGCTGGCACCTGCCGTAGCGGCATGTGGTCTCGTTGAGGGACCCCAGCACGAAAGAGGTTCCCGCTGTCATGTTCTCCGCCGTCATGCCGCCGCGCCAGGTCAAGATCGGTGACGCCGCCGCCTTCGCCGGGACGACGCCGCGCGCCATCCGCCACTACCACGAGATCGGCCTGCTGCCGGAGCCGGAGCGGGGCGTGGACGGCCGGCGCCGCTACGGCTACGACGACATGATCCGCCTGCTGTGGATCCGCAAGATGGCGGACGCCGGTATCAGCCTCGACGACATGCGGGCCGCGTTCGACGGGACCCGGGACATCGACGACGTGCTGGCCCGGCTGGAGCGGACCCTGGCCGAGCAGGAGGCCGGCATCGCCCGCCGGCGCGCGGCCGTCCGGCGCCTGCGGGCCGTGGGCAGCCCGCTCGGACTGCTCTCGGAGGCGGTCACCGGCCGGCTCGACCACCTGCCGCCGGGCGCGCTGCGCCCCGACGACGTGGACGCGCTGCTGGTCACGGAACGCATCTTCGGCTCGCTCGGCGCCGCGATCCAGGCCAGCGTGTTCATCGTGCTGGCCACCGACCCCGGCCTGCGGGCGGAGCAGGACCGCCTGGACGCGGCCGAGGCGGCGCTGGACGACGGCGTGCGGCCCGACGACCCGCGCGTGGAGGAACTCGCCGTGCGTCGATGCGCCCAGCTCATGGCCCTGGACCGGGCCGCCGTGAAGGCCGGGCTGCACGTGGCGGAGGAGAAGCTCCTCGAGACCGTCGACGACACCGAACCGGCGGACACCCGGATGAGCGCCGGCGCGGCGGTCACCAAGATGCCGTACGACTGGTCACCCGCCCGGACACGCTGTGCGGAACGCGCGGGGCAGCTCTTCGCCGAGGCCATCTCCGCCTCGGAGCGGTACCGCGACGGTCAGGCCACGTCGGCCGATGCACCGTAGGTGCGGTGCAGGTAGGCGATGTCCCGCCCGAAGGACCACACCAGCGCCGCCAGGGCCCCCGCCACCAGGAGCCCGGCGGCCACGCCCGGCAGCACGCCCGACGCGGCCGCGACCAGCACGACGCCCTGGATCGCGGCGACCGTCTTGCGGGAGTAGCGCACCGGCAGGTCGTTCCGCAGCCAGGTGAGGTGCCAGCCGGCGGCCACGAACGCGTACCGGAACGCGCCGATCGCCAGCACCCACCAGCCCAGGTGGAACGCCACGAAGACGCTCAGCACCAGGATCAGGAACGCGTCCACCTCGCCGTCGAAGCGGGCCCCGAACGGTGAGCTGCTGCCGGTGCGGCGGGCCACGATCCCGTCCACGCCGTCCAGGACCAGCGCCACCGACGCGAGCACCACCAGGACCGCGACCGGCGTGCGCTGGACGTCCGCGACCAGTGCCGTGACGCCGCCGATCAGCGTGGCGCGAGCCAGCGTGACCGCGTTCGCCGGGCCGAAGACCCGCATCCCGGCGCGGTGCATGGCGCCGGTCAGCAGGGTGCCGAGCGCGAGCGCGTAGACCGTGCCGGCGATCCAGCCGGTGGCGCCGAGACCGACCGCGGCGGTGAGGCCACCGAGCACCGCGAACTGGGCGAGCAGCCCGGCCGCGGGGCCGCGAAGGGGACTGACGGTGCCGGTCCATACGCCTGCTGTCACTGTGCTGCCTCCATGCCGGGACCGCGGCGGGTCACCGCCGGTCGCGTTCTGTCAACACGGAAACTTCCGGCGGACGGTTCACCGGATCTTCGAACCGGATCCGCGAAACGTCCGTACCTCCAGGTGACGCGAACCGCCGGAGATCTTGACCGGCCGGTGCGCGGGACCGGGATCGTTACCGTCAGTGGAGGCCGGGATGAGTGTCGCGGAAGCGCCGAGGTACGCCTCGACGTGGCTGGACCTGCGTGAGCCGGCGGACGCCGCGGCCCGGGCGACGGAGCTGGCCGACGAGCTTCGCGGCCGGCTGGCGGACGTGCCGGACCCGGTGATCCTCGACCTCGGCTGCGGCACCGGTTCGATGGCCCGGTGGCTCGCGCCGCGGCTCGACGGCCGCCAGCACTGGATCCTGCAGGATCGCGACCCGGACCTGCTCGGCGTGGCCGCGGCCAGCATGATCGGCAGCGGCGGCGCGATCACGGTGGAGACCCGGCAGGGTGACATCACCGAGTTGTCCGCGGCCGACCTGGAGGGCGTGTCGCTGGTCACCGCGTCCGCGCTGCTGGACCTGCTGGACGCGGACGACGCCGCCCGGCTCGCGGGGGCCTGTGCCGAGTCGGGCACGCCCGCGCTGCTCACGCTCTCGGTCAGCGGGCTCGCGGAGCTGAGCCCGGCCGAGCCGCTGGACGGGCCGCTGAACAGCGCGTTCAACGAGCATCTGCGGCAGCACGTGGCCGGCCGCACGCTGCTCGGTGCGGAGGCCGTCGAGGTGATCAGCGCGGCGTTCGAGGAGCGTGGGGCGACGGTGCACGCGCGGCCCAGCCGGTGGCACCTCGGTCCGGACCGCCGGGAGCTGATCGCGGAGTGGCTGCGCGGCTGGGTCACGGCCGCGTCCACCCGGCTCGGCCGTGCGGCGAGCGTCGAGCACGAGATCGACGAGTACCTGCGGCGCCGGCTCGCGCAGGCCGCGGCCGGTGAGCTGACCGTCGTCGTGCATCACACCGACCTGCTGGCGCTGCCCGGAGAGGCCTCCTGATGCTGCAGAAGATCCTTTCCTGGGCGAAGCCGGTCGCCGGCGCCGCGATCATCGCGCTGCTGTTCTGGCGGCTCGGATCGGTCGCGTTCCTGGACAGCCTGCGCGTGCTGACCTGGCCGACGTTGCTCGCGGCCGCCGGGATCGGGCTGCTGACCACGGTCTTCAGCGCCTGGCGCTGGTGCCTGACCGCGCGGGGCCTCGGCATCCGGCTGCCGTTGCGCGGTGCGATCGCGGACTACTACCAGGCGCTGTTCCTCAACGCCACGCTTCCCGGCGGCCTGCTCGGCGACGTCGACCGGGCGGTCCGCAACGGCCGCGACACCGGCGACGTGGGCCGCGGCGTGCGCGCGGTGGTGCTGGAACGTACCGCCGGGCAGATCATGCTGTTCGCGGTCGGCGCCGCGGTGCTGATCGCGCATCCGGGTCTCGCGGTCGCGGTCGCGGACATGGTGTCGGTCTCCCCGGCCCTGCTCGCCGTGCTCGCCGTCGGTGCCGTGCCGGCCGCCGGCGTCGTGGCGGTCAGGCTGCGCCGCAACCCCGGCCGTGTGCGGCGGGCCTGGCGCACCGCGACCGGCGACGTCCGGCGGGGCCTGCTCGCCCGCCGCACCTGGCCGGGCATCCTGCTGGCGTCCGCGGTCGTGCTCGGCGGTCACCTGGCCACGTTCCTGCTGGCGGCGCGCGCGGCCGGGTCCGTCGCTCCGCTGGGCACGCTGCTCCCGCTGCTGGTCACCGCGCTGCTGGTGATGGTGCTGCCCGTCAGCATCGGCGGCTTCGGCCCGCGTGAGGGTTTCCTGGCGTGGGCGTTCGCCACGACCGGCCTCGGCGCCGCGCAGGGCCTCACGGTGGCGGTCGTCTACGGGCTGTTCGCCCTGGTGGCGAGCCTGCCGGGGGTTGCGGTCCTGGCCGTCCGCCTGGTCGCCCGCCATCGGGCCGCGGAGGCACCGGAAGTGCCGCACCCGGCTCCGGTGCCGGCGCCCGCACCGGCCCCGGTGGAGCAGCTGATCGTCACGGACGTGGTGCCGCCACGGACGCTCAAGGCCCTGGAGCCCGCGGCCGCCTAGGTTCGTTCCCGCGGCCTCCGTCGCCGCCCGCACCGCGCGCCCGTGACGCCGCCCGCCGGTGTCCCGGGCGCGGTGTCGTGTCCGGGCGTGGTGTCGCGTCACGGGCGTGGTGTCGCGTCCGGGCGTGCGCAGAGGGGGATCGGTGGGCCGTGGTTCGCGATCCGCGCCGCCGGTAGAAACGAGACGTCCCGACCGGTGAGTACGGCGGGAGCGGTGCCGGAGCGCCGCTCGCCGCTCGTCGTCACGGACCTCGATGACGCTACCGACGAGAGGACGACGATGAGCAGGACACCGGTGCCCCGGGGGGCCGCGCTGCTGGGTCTGGCGAGTTCGATGTTCCTGGTCGTCCTGGACGCCGCGATGACGAACCTGGCCGGACCGGACATCCGCGCGGGTCTGGGGCTGACGGCGGCCGAGCTGACGCTGGTGGCGAGCAGCTATCTGGTGCCGCTCGCCGGTCTGCTGCTGCTCGGCGGCCGGCTCGCGGACGTGGTCGGCGGCCGGCGGATCTACGTCGTCGGCATGGTCGTCTACCTGGTCGCGACCGCGTTCTGCGCGTTCGCCGTGAACGGCCCGATGCTGATCGCCGGCCGGGTCGGGCAGGGCATCGGCGGCGCGATCGTGATCCCGTCCGCGCTGGCGCTCGCGCTCGCCATCTCGGTGACGCCGGCGGAACGCACCCGTACCGTCGGGATCTGGGGTGCCGTCTCCGGCGCCGGTGGCCTGCTCGGCTTCCTGCTCGGCGGCGTGCTCACCCAGGCGTTCGGCTGGTCGGCGGTGTTCTGGGCACCGGTGCCGGTCGGCCTGCTCAGCATGGTGCTGGTGCTGCGCTCGGTGCCCCCGGTGCGTGGGCGCCCGGGCCGGATCGACGTGCCCGGCGCGATCACCATCACCGGCGGCATCTCCGCGATCGCGTACGGCGTGGTGTCCGCCTCGGAGTCGCGGTGGAGCGAGCCGGGCTCGTTCGTCGCGATCGCGGCCGGCCTGGTGTTCCTGGCCGCGTTCGTCGCCGTCGAGCGCCGCGCCGCGAATCCGCTGGTGCCGCTGGAGTTGTTCGGCCGCGGCCCGGTCATCCGGGCGAGCGCGGTTGTGATGGCGCTCGGCGGCGTGTTCGGCAGCATGTTCTTCCTGCTCCCGCAGTACCTGCAGCAGGTGCAGGGCCTGGACGCGCAGTCGGCCGGGCTCGGCCAGGCGCCGCTGCCCCTCATGATCATCGTCGGCAGCGCGCTGGCCCCCGTGGTGGCCCGGCCGTTCGGGCCGGCCCGCGCCTGCACGGCCGGGCTGGTCCTGCTGCTCGCCGGGTTCACCTGGCTGATCCTGAACCCGGCGGACGACGGTTATTCCGCGCACACCGTCGGCGCGTTCGTGCTGCTCGGCGCGGGGGCCGGCATCGGCCTGGTGAACGCGATCGCGATCGCGGTCCGGGATGCCACCGAGGGCGAGTCGGGCCTGCTCAGCGGCCTGGTGAGCGCGGCACAGCAGGTGGGCGCGGCGGCCGGGGTGGCGATCCTGGGCGGGATCGCGATCGGCGCGGCCGGTGCCGACGGCGAGCTGGACTTCACCACGGCGTTCGTCAGCCAGACCGTCCTGGTCCTGATCGCGTTCGGCCTGTCGCTCATCCCGCCGGGCAGCCGGGTGGGACCGGCCCCGGCCGTCGAGCGTCTCGAGCGCGTCTAAGCCCCGTACCGACGTGAATGGCCGGGCCGCCGGCGACGGTGGTGTTCGGCAGACGAGGAGGCACACATGAGGACGGGTCACCTGATCCGATGGCTGCGCGCCGGGACGGCACACAGCGTCTGGAACGCGCCCGCGTTCCAGGCGCCGGAGACGATCGGCGTGAGCAGCTCCGACTTCGCCGACGGCGGTCCGATCCCGGACGCGCACGTGAGCCGGCGGGCCGGCGGCGAGAACGTGTCGCCGGAGCTGACCTGGACCGCGCCGCCGTACGGCACCGCGCAACTGCTGCTGATCCTGGAGGACGCGGACGTGCCGTTCCCGCGCCCGCTGATCCACACGGTCGCGTTACTGCCCGCGGAGACGCGTACGCTCGCCCGCGGCGGTCTGCGGCCGGGGAACCCGTCGGTGCGGTCGCTGCGGGCGAGCCTGGGCGCGACCGGCTACGCCGGGCCGATGCCGCCGCCCGGCCACGGACCGCACCACTACGAGTTCACGCTGTACGCGCTGGAGCGGCCGGTGCCCGCCGGGGTGCGTTCGATCGGTGCGGTCCGGCGGACGGTCGACGGGCACGTGCTGGCCCGCGGCCGGCTCACCGGCACCTACGAGCGTTGAGCCGCGGGTGCGTCGCGTAGCGACAGCCGGTGCAGCTTCTCGTAGCTCTCCGTGCCGGGTTCGGCCGTGTAGACCAGCAGGCGGTGGGACTGGGCCTCGTCGACCAGCGTCTGGCAGTGCAGCACCAGCGGGCCGACCCGGGGATGGAGCAGGTTCTTCACCTCGTCCGGCCGCGCCCCGATCTGGTGCTCGGCCCACAGCTCGCGGAACTCCGCGCTCTCGGCGAGCAGGAGGTCGGCGAAGTACGCCGCCTCGGAGTCCGGTCCGCGCAGCGTGACCAGGCGGCGCAGCCCGGCCACGTACGTCCAGGACAGCGTCGCGTGATCCTGCGGCAGGTAGATCAGCCGGCTGTCCGGGTCGGCGAACCACCGGTACCCGCGGCTGCGCATCGGCCCGGTGTACGCGGTCGCGTCGCCGAAGACCGCGACGCCGAGCGCGGTCTGCCGCAGCGTCTGCCCGAGCTCGGTGACGATCTCCGCGGGCGTGTCGTCGAGCCGGTCCAGTACCCGGTGCAGACCGGGGCCGACGTGCTCGCCGGTCACGCCGCGGACCGGTGGCTGGTGCCCGGCGAGCCGGAACAGGTGGTCGCGCTCGGCCGGCGTGAGGTGCAGGCCCTGCGCCATCGACGCGACCATCTGGGGGGACGGCCGCGGCCCGCGCTCACGTTCCAGCCGCTCGTAGTAGTCGATCGACATGTGGCACAGCGCGGCCACCTCCTCGCGCCGGAGCCCGGCGGTCCGGCGGCCGGACCCGCGTGGCAGGCCGACGTCCTCGGGTTGCAGCGCCGCCCGGCGACGCCGCAGGAACTCGGCCAGTCCGGCCCGATCGATCAGCATGGCCTCCTGTGTACCGTCCCGGTGCGGACCCCATCCAGGGCTCGCCGATCCCCCCTTCGCGCACCGGCGGGCCGGCGGCCGGGCGCGGCCGGGCGTGCTCAGGCCGGACGGTCCTCCGCGACGGCCTCGAAGAGCGCGGAGCACCAGCGGGTGTACGGCTCGGCGGTGCCCTCCCGGGTGGGGTGGACGCGGTTGGCGAGGACGAGGACGCCGAGGCCGCGGGCCGGGGAGAGCCAGAGCCGGTTGCCGACATATCCGGTGTGCCCGAAGCCGGGGAGCCGGGCCGAACCCAGGCCGGGGCGCGGCGTGACCATCCAGCCCAGGCCGAACCGGGCGCCCGGGGCCGACGGCGTGCGGACCGCGTCGTCCGGATCCCGGAGCCAGGTCTGGGCCGCGGCCGTGACCAGCGACAGCGTGCCGAACGCGCCGGCCTGCCCGGCCACGCCGCCCATCGCGGCCGCGTTCTCGTCGTGCACCTCGCCGACGATCAGCCGGCCGCGCCACGGGTCCAGCTCGGTCGCGACGGACTCGTGCGGTGGCGCGCCGAAGCGCAGGCCGGTGCGGTCGCGTGCCAGCTCGGACAGGGAACGCCCGGTCAGGTCCTCGACCATCCGCCCGAGCAGCAGGAAACCGAGGTCACTGTAGACCTCCGCGGGCGGTCCGAGCGGCGTGGCGAGCACGGCTGCCAGGATCGCGTCGCGCCCGGTGACGGTGCGGAAGAACGGGACCGACGCGGGCAGGCCGGCCGTGTGCGTGAGCAGCGCGCGGATCGTCGCGCGGCCCACGCCGTACCCCCGGCTCGGTGCCCACAGCTCGGCCAGCGGCAGGTCCAGGGACGGGACCGCGGCGAGCACCTCCGGCAGTGTGACCAGCACTTTCGTGAGGCTGGCCAGGTCCCACCAGTGGTCTGCGGTGACCGGGCGGCCGGTGGACAGGTCCGCGGTGCCGTGCACCACCCGGACGTCCACCCGGTCCGGGCCGAACACGGCGACCGCGGTGGCCGGTGCGGGCGACCGCGTCACGACGTCGAGCAGAGAAGACCCCACGCGGACAGGTATAGCGGACGCACTATTTTGGTCCGGTGACGCACCTCTGCATCGACTTCGGCACGTCCAGCACGGTGGCGGTGCTGGCCGGCCGCCAGGGGGTTCGCCCCGTGCTGTTCGACGGCCGGCCGTCGCTGCCGTCCGGCGTCTGCGCGGACCCGGCCGGACGACCGGTGGCCGGCCCGGACGTGCTGTTCGCGGCCGCGACCGCGCCGGAGCGGTACGAGCCGTACCCGAAACAGCGCATCGACGAGAAGTCCGTGCTGCTCGGCGGCGTGGAGGTCGCGGTCGCGGACCTGATCGCGGCCGTGCTGCGCCGGGTGGTCGGGCAGCTGCCGGCGCCGCCGCAGCGGGTGACGCTCACCCACCCGGCGGCCTGGGGTGCGCAGCGCCGCGAGGTGCTGTGGGAGGCGGCCGCGCGCGCCGGGCTGAACTCGGTGCGCCTGGTCAGCGAGCCGGTCGCGGCCGCGGCCCACTTCGCCGCGACCGCGGGCGACGCGCTGCCGGTCGGCGGTGCCGCGCTGATCTGCGACGTGGGCGCCGGAACGGTCGACGTGTCCGTGGTCCGGCGCAGGCCGACCGGGTTCGAGGTGCTGACCACGGCCGGCCTGACGGACGGCGGTGGACTCGATCTGGACGCCGCGATCGTCGCGCACCTCGGCACGGTCTACGCGTCCCGGCACGGCGGCGCCTGGTCGCGGCTGATCGCGCCGTCCGCGCCCGGCGACCAGGCCGCGTCCCGCGCGTTCTGGACCGGCGTGCGGGTCGGCAAGGAGACGCTGTCCCGGTCGCCGGGCACGCACATCCACCTGCCGATCATCGAGCAGGAGGTGCCGCTCGGCCGCGAGCAGTTCGAGACGCTGGCCCGCCCGGTGCTGGACCGGACCGTGGACGCGACGCGCGCGGTGCTGCGGGAGGCGCGGGTGGACCCGTCCGCGCTGTTCGGCGTGTTCCTGGTCGGCGGCGGCAGCCGGGTGCCGCTGCTGGCGACGCTGCTGCACCGCGCGCTGGGCGTGGCGCCGACCGCGGTCGAGTCGCCGGAGCTGGCGGTCGCGTCCGGCGCGGTGACGGCCGAGGACGCGAGCGGCCCGGACGCGGAGCTGACCGTGAAGGCGGCCCGGCCGCTGGAACGCACCAAGATCTACGGTGCGGCGCAGATCCCGGTCGGCAAGCCGGCCAAGCGGGTCCGGCGCCGGCGTCGGCGGACCGTGTTCCTGGTCGCGGCCGCGCTGGTGATCGCGGCGGCCGGCGGGGCGGCGGCCGCGGCGTGGCCGTCCGGCGACGAGGAGCGCGTGCCGAACGGCGACGCGGTGATCACGGAGAGCGGCTGGAACGGCGAGTTCTTCATGCAGATCGACAGCGCCAGCCGGGACCAGGCCAGCGGCCGGCTGCTGCTGCGGGTGCGCGAGGCCACGCTGGGCGAGGACCGCCGGACGATCGACGGCACCGGGCGGTGGGTGAACGTGCGCGTCGACCCGGACGCCGAGGTGTGGCGTGCCGACCGGACGCCGAGCGACGTCGACGAGCTGTTCTCCGATCTGGGCGCGCGCGAGGACCGCGGGCGCGGTTTCACGCTCACGTTCAACCCGCGGGGCGAGGTCACCACGGTGCAGTGGCTGTGACCGGTGGCGGATCACCCGGTCGTGGCGGCCGCGCGCTCCAGCGTCTGACGGAACGCGCGGGCGGCCGGTGAGGCCGCGCCCGCGATCCGCTGCGCCGTGAAGATCGTGCGGCGCGGTGCCGAGGGCAGCTCGATCAGCCGGCACGACGTGGACCGTCCGGCCCAGACCAGGTCCGGGATGAGCGCGACCGCGTTGCCGGACTCGACCAGCCGGATCTGTGACTGCAGGTCCGCGGTCTCGTAGCGGACGTCCGGCTCGAAGCCGGCGACCCGGCACGTCTGCAGCGCGAAGTGCCGGGACGCGGTGCCGTGCGGTTCCATCACCCAGGGCATCTCCGCGGCCTCCCGCAGGTTCGTCACCGGCCTCAGGGACTCGGCGACCGGTGGCAGCGCGAGCCGGATCGCGTCCGTGGTCAGGTCGCGCCGGTCCAGGCCGGGGTGGTGCGGCGCCGCGTGCGCGGGGTACTGCTCCGCGACCACCATGTCGAAGTCGCGTGCCCACGTCTCCCGCAGCGCCTCCTCCGGCTCGCGTTGCACCATCTCCACCCGTACGTCCGGATGCTGCCGCGCCATGGTCTTGAGCGCGACCGGCATCAGCGCGAGCGCGGCGGACTGGAAGACCGCGACGCGCACCCGGCCGCTCACCCGGGTCAGCGAGGCCTGGAGCGCCGCCTCGGCGCGTTCCAGCGTGTCCAGCACCTCGCCGGCGGACGCGACCAGCACCTCGGCCTGCGGGGTGAGCCGCAGCCGACGCCCGGCCTTGCGCAGCAGCACCATGCCGGTCTCCTTCTCCAGCTGGCTGAGCTGCTGGGAGACGGCGGACGGGGAGAAGTTGAGCGCCTCCGCGACGGCCGCGATCGTGCCCCGGATGGCGAGCTCCCGCAGCAGCACGAGACGGCGAATCTCCAGCACAACGCCCACTCCCTGAGAGACGGTTAACCAAAACCGAAGAGTACCCGTCACAAACGATCGCTTTTCCTAATGCAAGGGCGGACCGAAACTGGGCATCTCAGATGAGCGCTTTTCAACCCGCCTGAGACGTCCTCGCCCGGCACGGCTCGACGGCCCGGGGCCGCCGGGTTGAAAAAAGCTCAGTCATGGAAGGAAACCAGTCAGATGAACGCCACCGACCCCCAGCTGAGCGCCGAGGCCGTCACCCTGGTCCGGCGCTGGTTGCGCGAGGCCGAGACGTACCCCGTCTCCGGCTCCGCCGCGCAGCTGGCCGGCGTGCTGCGCGACCCCAAGGGCCTGTCGTTCGCGGTCGGCTTCGTCGACGGCGTCGTCCGGCCGGAGGATCTCCAGGTCAGTGCCCGCGCGCTCAGCCGCCTCGCCCGCGACGTGCCGTCGTTCCTGCCCGCGCCGCTGCGCGCGGCCGTGAAGGCCGGTGGCGCGCTCGCCCCCACGATGCCCGGCGTGGTGGTGCCGATCGCCCGCCGCGTGCTGCGCGAGATGGTCGGCCACCTGATCGTCGACGCCACCGACGCCCGCCTCGGCAAGGCCATCCAGAAGATCAAGGGCCAGGGGGTACGGCTCAACGTCAACCTCCTCGGCGAGGCCGTGCTGGGCCGGGGCGAGGCGTCGCACCGGCTGACCGAGACCGAGCGGCTGCTCGCCCGCCCGGACGTCGACTACGTCTCGATCAAGGTCTCGGCCACGGTCGCGCCGCACAACCCGTGGGCGTTCGACGAGGCGGTCGCGCACATCGAGACGCAGCTGACACCGCTGTTCACCCGCGCCCGGGACGAGCACAAGTTCATCAACCTCGACATGGAGGAGTACAAGGACCTCGACCTGACCCTCGAGGTCTTCACCCGCCTGCTCGACCGGCCGGAGTTCCTGTCGCTCGAGGCCGGCATCGTGCTCCAGGCGTACCTGCCGGACGCGCTCAGCGCCATGATCCGGCTGCAGGAGTGGTCCGCGGCCCGGCGCGCCCGGGGCGGCGCCGGCATCAAGGTGCGCCTGGTCAAGGGCGCGAACCTGCCGATGGAGCAGGTCGAGGCGTCGCTGCACGGCTGGCCGCTGGCCACCTGGGGCAGCAAGCAGGAGTCGGACACGCACTACAAGCGGGTGCTGGACTACGCGCTGCACCCGGACCGGATCGGCAACGTCCGGCTCGGCGTGGCCGGTCACAACCTGTTCGACGTGGCGTACGCGTGGCTGCTCGCCGGCGAGCGCGGCGTCCGGGACGGCATCGAGTTCGAGATGCTGCTCGGCATGGCGCAGGGGCAGGCGGAGGCGGTCCGGCGCGAGGTGGGCGGCCTGCTGCTCTACACCCCGGTGGTCGAGCCGGCCCAGTTCGATGTCGCGATCGCATACCTGATCCGCCGCCTGGAGGAGGGTGCGAGCAGCGAGAACTTCATGTCCGCGGTGTTCGAGCTGAACTCCTCGGAGGAGCTGTTCGACCGGGAGCAGAAGCGGTTCGAGGCCTCGCTGGCCGCGCTGGACACCGACGTGCCGCCGCCGCACCGGGTCGCGGACCGGCACGCCGTGGTCCCGGTCTCCACGATCGGCCACTTCCACAACACGCCGGACACGGACCCGTCGGTGCGCACCAACCGCGACTGGATGCGGGCCGCCGTGATCAAAGCCGAAAAATCCGACATCGGTACGGCGGGGATCGACGCGGCCCGGATCGACAGCCCGGCCGCGCTCAACGACCTGCTGGAGAAGGCCGGCGCCACCACCTGGGGCACCGTCTCCGGCGAGGACCGGGCCAAGGTCCTGCACCGGATCGGCGACCGGATCGAGGCACACCGCGCCGCGCTGATCGAGGTGATGGCCGCGGAGGCCGGCAAGACCGCGGACCAGGCCGACCCGGAGGTCTCCGAGGCCGTCGACTTCGCCCACTACTACGCGGAGCTGGCCCGCGAGCTCGACTCGGTGGACGGCGCCGCGTTCACCCCGGCCGGCATCACGCTGGTCACGCCGCCGTGGAACTTCCCGGTCGCGATCCCGGCCGGTGGCGTGCTCGCCGCGCTGGCCGCCGGGTCCACCGCCGTGCTCAAGCCGGCCGGCCCGGCCGAACGCTGCGGCGCCGTGCTCGCGCAGGCGATTTGGGAGGCGCTGGACGACGCCGGCGTCGCCCGCGACGTGCTCACGCTGGTCCAGGTCGACGAGGGCACGCTCGGCGCGCAGCTGATCGCGCACCCACGCATCGACCGGACCATCCTGACCGGCGCGTACGAGACCGCGGAGCTGTTCCGTTCGTTCCGCCCCGACCTGCCGCTGCTCGCCGAGACCAGCGGCAAGAACGCGATCATCGTGACGCCCAGCGCGGACCTGGACCTCGCGGTGAAGGACGTGGTCCACTCCGCGTTCGGGCACGCCGGCCAGAAGTGTTCGGCCGCGTCGCTGGTCGTGCTGGTCGGCTCGGTCGCCAGGTCGAAGCGGTTCCGCACCCAGCTGATGGACGCGGTCTCCTCGCTCACCGTCGGCTACCCGTGGGACCCGTCGTCGCAGGTCGGCCCGGTCATCGAGCCGCCGTCCGGCAAGCTGCTCGACGGCCTCACCACGCTCGGCGAGGGCGAGTCCTGGCTGATCGAACCGCGTGCGCTGGACTCCTCGAGGAAGCTGTGGAGCCCGGGCGTGCGGGACGGCGTGCGGCGCGGCTCGGCGTACCACCACACGGAGTACTTCGGCCCGATCCTCGGCATCATGACCGCGGACACGCTGAGCGAGGCCATCGACATCGTCAACGAGGTCGAGTACGGCCTGACCTCCGGCATCCACTCGCTCGACGTCGCCGAGCTGCGCACCTGGCTGAACCGCATCCAGGCAGGCAACCTGTACGTCAACCGCGGCACCACCGGCGCGATCGTCCAGCGGCAGCCGTTCGGCGGCTGGAAGCGCTCGTCGGTCGGCCCCGGCACCAAGGCCGGTGGCCCGAACTACCTGGTCGGGCTCGGCTCCTGGGACTCCCGCCCGGCCACCGCGGTCGACGAGCCGTCCACCCGCGTGCGCCACCTGATCGGCCGGGCCAAGGGCGTGCTCACCGGCGACGAGGCCGCCTACCTGGAGCGCGCCGCCCGCAGCGACGCCAACGCCTGGGCCACGCACTTCGCGCCGTCCGACGTCTCCGCGCTGGCCGCGGAGCGCAACGTGCTGCGCTACCTGCCGGTTCCGGTAGACCTCCGCCTGGAGGCCGGTGGCTCGGTCGCCGAGCTGGTCCGGCTGGTCGCGGCCGGCACGCTGTCCGGCGCCGACCTGACCGTGTCGTCCGCGACGCCGCTGCCGGAGGCGCTCGGCATCGCGCACACGGTGGAACCGGCCGACGCGTGGACCGCGCGTCTCGGTCCCGGCCGGGCCCGCCTGGTCGGCGGTTCCGCCGCCGACGTGGTCACCGCCACCGGCGGCCGGCCCGACCTGGCCGTCTACGGCGGCCCGGTCACCGAGTCCGGCCGGATCGAACTGCTGCCGTTCCTGCGCGAGCAGGCGATCAGCATCACCGCCCACCGGTTCGGCAACCCGGACGGCGTCGCGGCCGCGGCGCTCTAGAAGAGCAGAATCCAGCGGGGGTACGCGTACCCCCGCTGGATCGTCCGGCTCAGACCACCTTGACCGCGCCGGCGTCCACGTTCCAGTTCTGGCCGATCGCGCTCGGCATGGCCGGGGAGGCGAGCAACAGCACCGCGCGGGCGATCTCGTCCGGCTCGGCCAGCCGCCCGGTCAGCATGCCGCCCTGCGCCGGCAGGCCGGCGAGCAGCGTGGCGTGATCCATGCCCAGATGCGCCGCGAGCGTGGCCACGTAACCGTCCGGGCCCTCCTGGGTGTAGGAGCGCACGCCGGCCGGCGACACCGTGTTGATCCGTACGCCCGAGCCGGCCAGCCGTTCCGCGAGCACCCGGGACGACAGGTTGAGCGCGGCCTTCGCGGCGGCGTACGGCAGCGGGCCCCCACCGGCCAGCCGGGCGGTGTTCGAGCTGATGTTGACCACGGCACCGCGCGCCTCGGTCAGCGCGGGCAACGCGGCCCGGATCACGCGCAGCGCCGCGAACAGGTTCAGCGCGAGGATCTCCGTCCAGACGTCGTCGTCGCCCTCGAGCAGGTCACCGAAGGCCGCGCCGGGCAGGTTGCCGCCGCCGGCGTTGTTGACGACCACGTCGAGGCCGGGGGTCGGCCTCGAGCGCGGTCTCCACCGCGCGCCGCGGGCCGTCCGGCCGGGTCAGGTCCGCCGCCACGAACGTGGCGCCGGTCGCGTCCAGCTCCGGGGTGCTGCGCCGGGCGACCGCGACCACCTTGGCGCCCTCGTCGGTGAAGGCCCGCACGAGCCCGAGCCCGAGCCCCTTGCTGGCGCCGGTGACCAGGACGCGCTTGCCGGCCAGTTGCAGATCCATGTGTTGCTCCCATCGGGTCTTCTCTCCGGGATCGATCCTGCGGCCGTACCGGGCGTGACCTCCAATACCGATCGGGCGGCGACCGATGCCGCGCGGTTATCGTTTCGTTCATGGAGACCCGGGAGCTGCGTTACTTCGTCGCCGTCGCCGAGGAGTCGCACTTCGGGCGCGCGGCGGAGCGGCTCGGCATCGCGCAGCCGGCGCTGTCCCGCGCGGTCCAGAAGATGGAGCGCCGCCTCGGTACGCCGCTGTTCGTCCGCGCCGGCCGCACGGTCAGTCTCACCGCGGCCGGCACGGTCCTGCTGGACGAGGGGCGCAACGCGCTGGAGGCGGTCGAGGCGGCCGACCGGCGCACCCGCCGCGCCGCACCGGGCGGGCGTCCCGGCATCGTGCTGGTGGCGAAGGCCGGCGTGTCCGTGGAACTGCTGGCCACGCTGCTCGACGCCTACGCCGCGGAGCCGGACGCGGCCGCGGTCGAGGTGGTCCTCGCGGACCTGACGCCGGGTGAGCCGGAGCGGATGCTGCGCGACGGCCGGGCCGACGTGGCCCTCCTCTTCGCGGACGGGCACGGCTTCGGCGGCCTCGATCACGAGGACATCGCCACCGAGGGGCAGGTGGTGGTGCTGCCGGCCGGGCACCCGCTCGCCGCCCGTGGCGCGATGACCGCTGACGAACTGCCGGACCTGCCGCAGCCGTGCTGGCCCGGCGCCGAGCTGGACGTCCGCGACGGCACGCAGTTGCTCCAGCTGATCGCGCTCGGCCGGGCGTTCTCCGTCCTGCCCGAGTCGTCCCGGCCGTCCCTGCCCGGCGGCGTCGTGGCGGTTCCGCTCGACGGCGCGCCACCGGTCACCACCCGCATCGCCTGGCCGGCGCACAGCCGGTCGCTGACCGTGGCCGCGCTCGTCCGGGTGGCCACCCGGCTCCGAAACACCGCGGCCACCGGCCGCTGACCCGCGGTGACACCGCGGAACCCGGCGTCCGAGCGTGCGGGCCGGTCGTGTGCGGGCCGGTTGGGTGCGGGGCGGTCGTGTGCGGGCCGGTTGTGTGCGGGGCGGGGTGCGGCCGGTTGTCCCTGGTCAGCCGTCGATCAGGGTCAGCCGTCGATCAGGGCGCGGAGGGCCGCGACGTGGCGGGCGTAGGCGGCCTTGCCGTCGGCCGTCAGGCTGACCCAGGTCTTGACGCGGCCCCGCCCGGTCGGCTTCGCGATGGTGACGTAACCCGCCTCCTGCAACACCTTCAGATGCTTGCTGACCACGGAGTCGGCCACGCCGAGCATCTCCCGCAGCGCGCCGAACTCCGCGCTGCTGGTCGCGTCGAGGAACGCGCAGATCCGCAGCCGGTGCGGCGCGTGGATCGTCTCGTCGAACGGCTCGGTCACGCGCCCGCCCGCAACTGGGCGCGCAGCGCGGCGTCGAACCGGCGGCCGACCACGACGATCACGGCGAACGCGAGCGCGGCGATGCACCAGATCAGCCAGTCCAGGTCGGTGTAGCTGCCGATCGACCAGGACGAGATCGCGGCGATGCCGATCAGCGCGCCCGTCGCCTTCGCCCAGCGGCTGGCCCGGCCCGCGTCCAGGCCGGAGACCCAGACGCCGGTCAGGCGCTTGTAGACCTGCGCCAGCCCGATGCAGACCAGGATGAACGCCGCGGCGGAGGCGAACCGGACAACCGTGTTGCCGAAGCCGTAGCCGACGACGAAGCCGGCGACGGCGAGACCGAAGACCGGGTGGTACCACCACGGGGTCACCAGCCGGTCGGCCAGCGTCGAGCGGGCCTCGGAGATCGCGGCGAGCTGGGCCGCCGGGTCGTTTTCCATGACGGAAAGTCAATCACATTCCGTCTTGGAAAGTCAATGGTCCTATCCTGGTCGCCGGAGGTGGAACGCGATGCGTGGAGACGTCGACGGACTGCACCACGTCGGCCTGGTCGTGCCGAATTTGGCCGCGGCGATCGAGACGTACCGGCGGCTCGGCTTCACGGTGGCGCCGCCGGCCTACCCGATGCTGCCGGACGCGCCCGGCGCGGCGGCCCGCCCGATCGGCGCCGCCAACAGCCACGTCTACCTGGACCGATCGTTCGTGGAGCTGGTGACCGCCGTCGACGATCACCAGCCGATCCCGGACGACGCGGAACCGCGGCCGATCGCGGTACCGGACGACCGCCTCCCCGCCCTGCTCGCCGCCGCCCGCGCGGCCGCGGCGCGGCTGACCGCATGGCTCGACCACGGCCCGGGGCTGCGCATCCTGATGCTCGGCGCACCGGACGTGCACGCCGCGGCGACCCGCCTGGACGAGGCCGGTCTCGGGCACGGCGGCGTCCACCCGATCCAGCGCCGCGTCCCCGGCGGCATGGCCGCCGGCCACTTCCTCGAACTCGACGACGACCGCAGCGCCGCCGATCCCGGCGCCGCTGATCGCCGCGGTTCCGGCGGAGAGCACGATGGCCGCGTTGGCCGCGTTGGCCGCGTTGACCGCGTTGACCGCGATGGCCGCGATGGCCGCGATGGCCGCGTTGACCGCGATGGCCGCGATGGCCGCGATGGCCGCGATGGCCGCGATGGCCGCGATGGCCGCGATGGCCGCGATGGCCGCGATGGCCGCGATGGCCGCGATGGCCGCGGTGACCGCGGTGACCACGATGGCCGCGGTGACCACGATGGCCGCGACGGCTGCGGCGACCGCTGCGACCGCGACGATCACGGCGCAGAGGGTAGGGAACGCGCCGGCGGTGCCGGTCGCACCGGCGATCACGGCGGCGGTGAAGGCCGGATCGGCATCGCGGAGAGCATCGCGGCCGGTGAGCACCCGGTCGGCCACCCGAACGGCGCGACGGCGTTGACCGGCTGCATGCTCCGCGTGCCACGTGCGGCGTTCCCCGGCGTGGTGTCGCGCTACGAGCGCCTCGTCGGGCGGCGGGCCGAGCGCGCCGACGGCGTCGCGTGGCTCCGCGCCGGTGATGCCGTCATCACGCTGCTGACCGGCCATTCGCTGGTCTTCTCGGCCTTCACGGTCGCCGTCGCCGACCTCCGGCAGACCGAACGGCACCTCGCCTCCGCGAACGTCCCGCACACGGCGCCCCGGCCCGGCGAGATCGTCGTGCCGGCCGCGGCCGCGCTGGGCGCCGCGATCGTCTTCCGTGCGCCCGAAGCGCTGGCGCACCCGGACCCCGCCGCGCCGGAGACCCGGCCGGCGCATGATTCACTGAGGCGTGCTGGATGATCAACCGGTGTCCACAGTGCTCGCCGCCCGCACCCGGACCACACGCCCCGCGCCGCCGCTGACCCGCACCTCCCACTCCCGCGTGGCGCCGGCCTCCCGCGTGGCGCCGGCCTCCCGCGTGGCGCCGGCCTCCCGCGTGGCGCCGGCCTCCCGCGCGGCGCCGGCCTCCCGCGTGGCGCCGGCCTCCCGCGTGGCGCCGGCCTCCCGTGCTGTCGCGGCGGCTGCCGGCCGGGGCCCGCGGTGAGCCGGGAGGACCTGGTGGTCGGGTGGGGCCGGGGCTGGGCGCGGTCGCGGCGGATCCCGGCCGTGGTCACCATCCCGGGCGGCCTGCTCTTCGACGTCGGCCGGCCCGGCCACCGCCTGCGCTACCTGCTGCACACCTGGGACCCCGCCTACCTTCGCGAACTCGGCGAGGAGGTCACCACGCCCGGTGCCTGGATCAAGCTGGACGGCAGCGCGCACGACCTGCGCGCGGCGCTGCCGGCGCACTGGGAGATGTTCGAGTCGAACCCGCTGATGACCGCGTCGCTGACCACCGGCGCGGTCCGGGCGCCACGGCCGTTCGAGGTCACGGTCCAGGCCGATCACGCGGGCGTGCTCACCGCCGAGGTCCGCCACGACCGGACCGGCGACCTGGCCGCCTCCGGCCGGCTCGCCCCCGGCGGCGGCTGGGGCGTCATCGACCAGGTCGAGACCGTCCCCGAGTACCGCCGCCGTGGCCTCGGCACCGTCGTCATCCGCGCGCTGAGCGACCACGCGGCCCGCCGCGGCATCCGGACCGGCGTGCTCGCCGCCACCGCGGACGGCCACGCCCTCTACCGCAGCCTCGGCTGGACCGTCGCCACCGAGCTCGCGGCCGCGTTCATCCCGGAGCCCTGACCGCCCGGCCGGTCAGGGCTCCCGGGTGTCCGTGCCGGTGGGGCCCGGACACCCAGGAGCGACCACATCACCGGTACGGGCAGGGCGGGATTCGCGGCGGCGGACGCGGCCACACCGGCATCCGGGTCGTCGAGCGGCGCGATGATCCGGTCCACCGGCGGGGCCGGGCCGGCCGCGGCGGCCCGGCGCACGGCGGGCTCCGGGTCGTCGAGGAGCCGCGCGAGGCGGTCACGATCGCCCGTCCGGCGCGGCACAGCAGGGACGCGACGAGAGTCCTCCGTGTCGATGGACGCGGTGACGCTACGAAGCTCACCGATGCCGTCGCAAGGCGCCTGCGCAAAATTGTCGTCATCTCGTCGAATTCTTGCGGAGCGGAACCCGCATTCCGACAACCGGCACGGTGCGCCGGCCGCGCGGATGCCGGCCGCGGCGGGACGGCCGCCGGGGCGGTGGCGGCGGGCACTTACGATGTCCGCGGCGAAACGCGGACCGGTGAGGGGAGGCGCATGGAGACCGGAGCTCTGGGCGGGGGCGGGATTCTGGATCCCGAGGGCGCCATGGATCGGATGCGTGCCTGGAAGGGCCGGATCGACAAGCTCGCGGCGGACACCAGGGTGATGAGCGAGCGGCTCGACGCGCTCCGGGTGACGGTCGCCGACGAGCACAACCTGTGCGAGGTCACGGTGGACAACACCGGTGCGCTGCTGGACCTGACGCTGCACCGCGGCATCCAGCGGGTCGCGCCGGACGTGGTCGCCCGCACGATCATGGAGACGATCCGGACCGCGAAGGGCCAGGTCGCGGACCGCTCCCAGGAGATCATCGCGGAGACGGTCGGCACCGAGTCCGCGGCCGCGCGCGCGATCGCCGAACGCGTCGACCGCAAGCTGCGCCCGGAGCCGGACCCGGACGAGTGGGGGCCGGGCGCCGGATACGACGGTCACGGCTGGCGGGGGTAACGGATGGCATCCGGTCAGGGCTGGGTGGCGGACGCGGACCAGATCCGCGCGCACGCCGGCAGCATCGACAAGGTTCGCGAGGGCTTCGGCCCGGTCAACGGCGCCAGCGCGAACATCGCACAGAACGACGCGGCGTACGGGCTGCTCTGCGGCTGGATCTCCGGCATCCTCGAGGCGCGGCACGTCCGGCAGGACGAGATCGTCGCGTACGTCGAGGAGAACCTGCGGATCGCGGCCGACCTGCTGCGCCGCACCGCGGACGCGTACGAGGCCGCGGAGGCCGACGCCGAGTCCTCGATGCGGGGGCTCGAGGGCAGGCTCACCCGATGAGCGACGACTCCCTGGTCGCCCCGGTCGAGTCCAGCCGCACCGGCTACACCGGGATCTCCCTGGCCGAGGGCTTCGCCGACCTGGACGCCGCGATCCGCAGCGAGGGCTGGGTCGACGACCTGCTGGCCGGCGCCGCGTTCGGGCTGGACGCGGTCTCCACCGTGCTTGACCCGTTCAGCGCGCTGCTGGCCAGCGGCGTCAGCTGGGCGATGGAGTACTTCGAGCCGCTGCGCGAGATGCTGGACGCGCTCACCGGCATGCCCGACGTGATCACCGCACACGCGGCGACCTGGGACAACATGGCCGCCGCGCTCACCCAGATGTCGGTCGACCTGCAGTCGCACCTGGCCGGTGACGTGCCGGACTGGGCCGGGCACGCGGCGGAGGCGTACCAGTCGCTGATGGGGCACAACGTGGCCGCGATCGCCGGGCTCGGCGGCGTGTCGGTCGCGATGGCGTCCGCCACCACGGCCGCGGGCAACCTGGTGCGGTTCGTCCGCGAGGTCGTCCGGGACCTGATCGCGGACCTGGTCGCGCGCGTGATCGTCTGGGCCGTCGAGGCGATCTTCGTGGTCACCATCCCGGTGATCGCGGTGCAGATCGTGGCCGCGGTGGCGAAGTGGGCCGGCCGCATCCTGGAGTACACGACCGCGCTGGTCACCAGCTACACGAACCTGTCCAAGCTGATCAACGGCTGAGATTGTCGGACCCCTGTGCCACGATGACGCGATGCGCCACGTGACCGACGGTGAACGCCGTGCCCGCCTGGCCGTGCGGCATGCGCTGGCCCCCGGCTCCCGGGCCGCGACCGTGGCCGACGCGACCCGTGCGGTGACCGTGCTGCACGCGACCGAGCCGCCCACGGTCTACCTGTCCTGCTGGGCGCGGGTCGACGGGTTCCGGCCCGCCGATCTCGCCGCGGCCCTGCACACCGAGCGCAGCTTGGTCAAACAGCTGGCGATGCGGCGCACGCTCTTCGTCTTCCCGCGTGACCTGCTGCCCGCGGCGTGGGCGTCCGCGTCCGCGCGGGTCGCCACGGCCGAGCGCGGCCGGCTGGTGAAGGATCTGGCCGCCGACGGGCTCACGGCCGACGGCGGCGAGTGGCTGGACCGGGCGCGGGCCGAGGTGCTGGCCGTGCTCGCCACCGCGCCGGAGGGGCGCACCGCGCAGGAGATCCGGCTCGCCGTGCCGACGATCGACGTCCGGGCCGGCGGGCTCGCCGCCTCGTCCCGGGTGCTCAACCACCTCGGCCTGACCGGCGACATCGTCCGCGGGACGAACACCGGCGGCTGGCACGTGTCCCGCCCCCGGTGGACGCTGATGCGGGACTGGCTCGGCGAGACACCGGAGTGGCCGGGCGCGGCCGAGGGTTACCGCGAGATCGTGCGCCGCTGGCTGTGGTCGTTCGGCCCGGGCACGGAGGACGATCTGGTCTGGTGGCTCGGCGCGACGAAGTCGGCGGTCCGGGCCGCGCTCGCCGCGGTCGGCGCGGTCCAGGTGTCGATGGACGGCGGCCGCACCGGTTGGCTGCTGCCGGACGATCTCGGCGAGGTGGCCGATCCGGGTCCGTGGGCCGCGCTGCTGCCGGTGCTCGACCCGACCGTGATGGGCTGGCAGGGCCGCGACTTCTACCTCGGCCCGCACAAGGAGCTGATCTTCGACACGCGCGGCAACGCCGGCACGACCGCGTGGGTGAACGGGCGGGTCGTCGGCGCCTGGGTGCAGGACCGGGCCGGTGTGGTGCGGGTGTGCCCGGTCGAGCCGGTGTCCACCGTGGAGGACGAGTTGTTGCGTGCGGAGGCCGCGCGCCTGACCGACTGGCTCGGTGGTTTCCGCGTCTCCTCGGTCTACTCGTCCCCGGTGATGAAGGCGGCCGCCTGACCGGGTGCCCGCCGCGGTGCTCCGGCGGCCCGGTCACGGCAGGGCCGGGGCGGCAGCGGCGACCCCCGCGAACCGGTCGGAGCCGAACACCTCGCAGCGGATGCGCTCGGCCGGCACCCCGCGGGCCAGCAGCGCGGCGCGGACCACGCGCATGAACAGGACCGGCCCGCACAGGTACGCCTCGGTGTCCGGCGCGACCGGCAACCGCGCCGGGTCCAGCGCGCCGTGCTCGGTGGCGTACCAGACCAGGTGATCGAAGTTCGTGAGCCGCGCGCCGTGCGCGTCCACCCGGTCGCGCAGCGCGTGCCGGTCCGGCGTGCGCTCCGCGTGCGCGAGCGTGACCGGGCGGTCCGGCTGCCCGGCCGCCACCTGCGCCACGATCGAGGCCATCGGCGTGATCCCGACGCCCGCGCTGGCCAGCAGCAGCGGGTGGTCGCCCGGCCGCAGCGTGAAACTGCCGTACGGCGGGCTGACGGTCAGCGTGTCGCCCGCCCGCACGGTCGCGTGCAGCCAGCCGGAGACCGCGCCGCCCGGCACCCGCCGGACCGTGATGCACAGCGGCTCGCCGGGCGCGCCGGACAGCGAGTACTGCCGGATCTGGCGGGTGCCGTCCGGCAGGTCCGCGACCACGCTGATGTACTGCCCGGCCCGGAACGGGACGTCGCCGGCGAGCGTGAACGACACCGTGTCCGTCGCGGCCCGCTCCCGGGCCAGCACGGTCACCGGCCGGAACGGCTCCCGGTCGGTGACACCGGCGCCCTGGTAGAGGCGGGCCTCCCGGCCGATCAGCCGGACCGCGAAGAGCCAGTAGACCTCGTCCCAGGCGGCCGCGACCGCGGGCGTGACCGCGTCGCCGAGCACCGTGCCGACGGCGCCGAGCAGGTACCTGCCGATCAGCGTGTACTGCTCCGGCCGGATGCCGAGCGCGGCGTGCCGCACCGCGATCCGCTCCACGACCGCGTCCACCGCCCCCGTCCGGCGGATCGCCGAGCCCGGCCAGGTGCGCGCCGTACGCCGCGACCGCGGCCGCCAGCGCGGACCGCTGCTCGCCGGTCGCCTGCGCGCTGCGGTTGAACGTGTTCCGCAGCTCCGGATGCTCGGCCAGCATGGTGGCGTAGAACGTGCCGGTGATCGCCTCCAGGTGCGCACCGACCACGGGCAGCGTGGCCCGGATGACGGGCAGGTTCGCCTCGGACAGCATGATTCCTCCAATGTGGCCGGTGACCCGGCCTCCGCGGGACCGGGCCGCCGGTGCGCCGGACGGCGAAACCGGGCGCGACGTCGAGGCTCACGTGGCCCCGCGACCCGCGCGATCCCGGCGCGCCGCGCGCGGACGGCACTCGCCCAGTGGGTGGACACGGCGGCAAGTACCCCCTCGGGCTCGTCCTGACCGTACGACGCCGACGATCGTGGTGTCCGCGGCTTGCCTGCGGCCGGCCGGCGAGCCGCGGTGGGGACGCCATGGGGGACGCCGTGGCGCGCCGACCGTCGGCACGGCTCGGCCCGGCCGGTGGTCCGCCGGCCATGAATGCAACGTGCCGGTAACCTTCGCTTTCCGCCGAATCTATTCCGCGAGTGACAATGCTCTCCTCCCGGCGTCGTCCGATGTGGTGAAAACAGCGGGAACACCGGCCCCAGGCGTCACTGCAAAACCGCCGTGACCAGCGGCCAAAACCGGCTCGAAACAAAGCTCCGCGCAGCTCACGACCGTACCAACGAATGGTTTGAATGGTTTTCGTCCGCCCCCGGCGGCGGTGCGCGATGATTAGGCTTGGGCCCGAATTTTCGGTTACCCGGGGGAGTCGATGAACAGTCAATCAGCGCCAGTGACATCGCAGAAACTCGACGGTGCGGTCCTGAAGGTCGCCGGCGTCGTCGTGCTCGGCGCCATCATGTCGATCCTGGACGTGACCGTGGTCAGCGTGGCGCTGCCGACGTTCCAGGAGGAGTTCGGCGCCACCTACGCGCGCGTCGCCTGGACCATGACGGGATACACGCTGGCGCTCGCCACCGTCATCCCGCTGACCGGCTGGGCCGCGGACCGGTTCGGCACCAAACGGCTCTACATGGCCGCGGTCGCGCTCTTCACGATCGGGTCCGTGCTCTGCGCGATGGCCGACTCGATCACCATGCTGATCGCGTTCCGGGTGCTGCAGGGCCTGGGCGGCGGCATGCTGATGCCGCTCGGTATGACGATCATGACGCGGGCGGCCGGCCCGGAGCGGATCGGCCGGCTGATGGCCGTGCTCGGCATCCCGATGCTGCTCGGCCCGATCATGGGCCCGATCCTCGGCGGCTGGCTGATCGACGTGGCCACCTGGCACTGGATCTTCCTGATCAACCTGCCGATCGGCATCATCGCGCTGGTCTACGCCTACCTCGTGCTGCCCAGGGACGCGCCGGAGCCGTCCGAGTCGTTCGACTTCGTCGGCATGCTGATGCTGTCGCCGGGCCTGGCCGCGCTGCTGTTCGGCCTGTCGTCGCTGCCCGAGGAGGGCAGCATCACCGCGACCCGGGTGTGGGCGCCGATGGTCGCCGGCGGGCTGCTGGTGATCGGGTTCGTGCTCTACTCGTTCCGGCCGGCGCACCCGCTGCTCGACCTGCGCCTGTTCCGCAACCGCAACCTGGCGGTCGCCTCCATCACGATCACCGTCTTCATCGTCGCGTTCATGGGCGCCGGCCTGCTCTTCCCGAGCTACTTCCTCCAGATCCGTGGTGAGTCGACGCTGCACGCGGGTCTGCTGATGGCGCCGCAGGGCCTCGGCGCGATGGTGACCATGCCGATCGCCGGCACGCTCGCGGACCGGGTGCCGGTCGGCCGTACCGTCCCGTTCGCGCTGCTGTTCATCGCACTCGGGCTGTTCACGTTCACCCAGCTGGACGCGGACACGTCGTACTGGCTGCTCTGCGGCTCGCTGTTCGTGATGGGCCTAGGCATGGGCGGCACCATGATGCCGATCATGACGTCCGCGCTGAAGACGCTGACCAGCCACGAGGTCGCACGCGGCTCCACGCTGGTCAACATCCTGCAGCAGATCGGCGGCTCGGTCGGCACCGCGATCATGTCGGTGCTGCTGACCAGTCACCTCAACGACTCCACACCGGTGCCGCTGCCGGACGGCGGCACGGTCACCGAGGCGCAGATCGCGATTGGCGCGCAGCTGAACCCCGCGTCCGCGCAGGGCACCGACCCCGCGCTGATCCAGCGTGGACTGGACTTCGCGGCGGACGCGTTCGCCAGCACGTTCTGGGTCGCGTTCGCGCTGGTCGTGTTCACGCTGGTGCCGGCACTGTTCCTGCCGCGCCGACGCGAGGTCTCGCACCTCGGCGACGACCAGCCCACGGCCGCACCGATCATGGTGCATTGACCGGTTCCCGTCGCCACATGAGATCGTCCGGCGGTCCCCGGAGAACAGTCCCGGGGACCGCCCACGTTATCCTCCGGCCCCATGGACGTCGGTCAGTTCTACGCCGCGGTCGCCGGCATCAACTTCACGCTCCTCGGCCTCTGGTGGGTGGCGGTCACCGAACGCCGCCAGCTCCGCGAGGGCGGCCCGCGCGTGCGCCGGATGGCCTACACGGTCTCGCTGCAGTTCCTCATCCCCGGCGCGCTGTCGCTGCTCGCCCAGGTCGCACCGAACGTGCCGGCCTTCTGGCGCACCGCGTTCGCGCTGGCCGGCCTCCTCGGCGCCGTCTCCGTGCTGATGCTCTCCCCGGCCGTCGCCCGCGAGAACGAGATGACCCGCCGCGGCGCCCGCCTGCTGCGCTTCCTCAGCCTCCCGGTGTATCTGCTGATCGCGGTCGTCGCGCTGCTGCCGTTCGAGGGCCTGCCGCTCACCCCGCTGCAGATCGAGGGCGTCATGCTCGCCGTCCTGGTCCTCCTCGGCGCCCAGACCGCGTGGACCGTCGGCCTGGCCGCCCCCGCCGAACCCGAACCCGCCACCACCGCGGCCGACGACCACCGCGTCACCCAGTCCGTCCACTGAGGACCGGGCGGCAGAGCGCACAGGCTTTCTCTGCCCGCTTCCGGCGCGGTCACCTTCCCGGTGCTCCCGCGGGCAACGGTCGTCGCCAGGGCTCCTCCCTGCACGTTCCGCGGTCGGCCGGGAAAGACCGCGGGCACTCACCGCCCCGGCCCGGCACCACGGTGCCGGGCCGACCGATGCGCGCCGGCGCTTGGATGCCCGGTCAGGTCCGGTTCAGCCAGGACGCGGGGTCACGCCGCACGTCCTCCACCGAGGTGAGCGCGGCACCGATCACGGCGGCGTCCGGGCCGAGCTGGGCCGGGCGGACCTCGATCGGCGCCCACCGGCTGCTCAGCGCGCGCCGGCGCAGCTCCGTCTCGATCGGCGCGGTCAGCCAGGACGCGAGCACCGCGTAGGAGCCGCCGAGCAGGACCGTGCCCACGTCGACCAGGTTGACCAGGCCGGCCAGCGCGATGCCGAGCGCGGTGCCGGCGGTCTCCAGCGCCGCGGTCATCTCCGGTGTGCCGGCGTCCGCGGCGGTCAGCAGGTCGCGGTGCCCGGCCGCGGCGCGCAGCACCTCGAGCCCGGCACAGGTCTGCAGGCAGCCGCGCGCACCGCAGGCGCACTCCCGGCCGTCCGGATCGACGGTGACGTGGCCGAGCTCGCCGCTCCACCCGCGGGCACCACGCAGCAGGCGCCCGCCGAGCACGATGCCGGCGCCGAGGTCGAGCGCGCCGGAGACGTAGACGAAGTCCGCGCTCTCCCCCGAGTACAGCTCCGCCAGCGCCGCGAGGTTCGCCTCGTTCTCCACCCCGGCCGGCACCCCGGCCGCCGCTCCCCGGTACCCGCCGACCGGATCAGCGGCCGGGTCCGCGGTCGTCGGCCGGGCGGTGGCTGCCGCGAGTTGTGCCCGCAGCAGCGTGCCCGCGTCGACGTCCCGCCAGCCCAGCGGGGGCGCGAAGCGCACCAGTGTGCCCGCCGAGACCGCGCCCGGCACCGCCAGCGTCGCCCGGACGACCTCCAGCCCGGACGTACCGGCCTGCGTCATGACCTCGGCCGCCAGGCCGCCGAGCGCGCGGAGCAGCTCCGGGGCGGGCCCGTCCACCCGCGGCACCGGCCGGAACACCAGGTGCCGCACGGTTCCGGTCAGGTCGACCAGGCAGGCGGCGAGGCGGTCCGCGCGGATGTCCAGCCCGAGGCCCGCGGGCCCGCGGGCGGAGAGCGTCAGCCCGACCCGGGGCCGTCCCGCGCTCTGCGACCGGGCCGGCCCCGACTCGGTGATCAACTGTCCGGCCAGCAGTTCCTCCACGATCCGGGTGATCGTCGGCCGGGTCAGCCCGGTCCGGTCGGCCAGTTCGACGCGGGAGATCGGCCGCTCCGCGGACATGATGTGCCGGAACGCCAGCGCCAGGTTGTGCGCCCGCAGACTGCGCTGTCGCGCCGGCGCGTCGGCGGACGGCATGGCCGCCGCGAGCCGGCCTCCGCGGGCGTCGTCCGGCATCCCGGCCGTGCCGAGGTCATCGGACGGCACGGGCCCGCGGAACGTGTTCCATCCCGCACCGGCCTCGACGCGCAACGCGGCCTGCGCCGTCAGATCACCGGCTGCCGCGGGTCCGGGCGCGGTGGGTCCGGCGTGCGCTACCGGCTCGGTTTCCGCTGTGGTTCCGGCCTGCGTTACCGGCTCGGTCTCCGTCGCGGACCCGGGCTGCGGTGCGGGCTCGGACCGTACCGTCGATTCGGTCTGTGCCGGCCCACCGGGCTGTCCCGCCGGATCGTGGGTGGGTGACCCGGTGCCACCGTCCCCGCGATCGGGTCCCGGCCCGTCGGGGTGCTCCGGCGGGCAATCGTTTCGGGCCGGCCGTGTCATGCGGCTCCGGACAGCGTGGCCGCCTCGCCGGGTGACAGTTCACCGTCCGCGACCACCACCGTGAACCGCCGGGCCGCCGTCGCAGCCGGGGCGAGCGTCAGCGGTGCCCGCCAGGCCAGCGCGGACCCGACGCCCGCGTAGTCCCGCACCCGCACGAACCACGGGTCGGCCCGGGTGACCGCGTCCGCGCCGGCGAACACGAGTGTCCACGCCGGACCGGCGAGCGCCAGCCACGGCGCCGGGGTGCCGTGCAGTTCCGTGATCCGGTCACCGGCCGGCCCGAACGCCCGGGCCGGGGCCGGCGCGCGCCAGAACAGCCCACCGTAACCGGCGCCGTCGCGCCCGAGCACCGCCGGGCTGCGCAGCGTCACGGTCCGGCCGGCCGCGTTGGTCAGTGCGAACGCCACGTCCAGCGCCCACGCCGAGGCGGTCAGCGGGCGCGCGGCGATCCGCCGCCGCTCGGTCAGCAGCGCGGTTCCGTCCGTACCGACCCAGCTGAGCGAGTGGGCGAACGCGTCCGGCTCCACCGCGAGCCAGTCCGTGTGCAGCTGGGTGCCGTGGTTGTCCAGCCACACCGGGCCGTGACCGGGGACGAACGTGCGGCCACCCCAGAAGTTCGCGCCGTCCACCTCCGGCACCGCGATCCCGGCGCCGAGGTGGTGCCGGTGCGAGGGCGGCATCAGCTCGGTGACCACGGTGCCGCCGCGCGTGCGGACCGGGTGCAGGTAGGGCCGGGGCGCCACGCCGGCCGGCAGCGACGTGCCCACGTGGTACTCCGCGACCGGCGGGGCGCCGCGCTCGATCGTGAGTGACGCGTCGACGGACGGAATCGCCTGCACCACGACCACCTCTTCACCTCGCCGAGATCTGCAGCGCGGCCGTCGAGAGCTCCGCCGCCTCGGCCACGCCGAGCGTGCCGTCGGCGACGACCGTGATGATACGACGGGACAGCGTCTCTCCGGCGGGTACGACCAGCGGCCGTTCCCAGGCCAGGCAGGAGCCGACGCCCGCGTAGTCGCCGGTGCGCACGAACCACGGGTCCGCCCGGGTGCGTTCGTCGGCCGGCACGAACAGCAGTGACCAGCGGGTACGCCCGGCGCCGTGCCCGCAGAGCGCGAGCCAGTCCGCGGTCCGGCCGTGCAGCCACCGCACACCCCGCCGGTCCGGCCCGAACGCGCTGGCCACCGTGGTGCCGGTGCCGGTGCCGGTGCCGGTGCCGGTGTTGATGGACGGCGCCCGCCAGAAGAACCCGCCGTAGCCGGCACCCGGCCGCCCGTTGACGGCCGGGCTGGCGAACGACAGCGGCTCCGCGGTCACGTTCTCCAGCGTGAACGCGACGTCCAGCGCCCAGCAGCCCCAGGCGGGCAGTGGCAGCACCGCGATCCGCCGCCGTTCCCGCACCAGCGACCCGCCGTCCGCGCCGTGCCAGACGAGCCGCGCCTCGACCGCGTCCGCCGTTCGTGCGTCCCACCGGTCGTGCCGCTGCACGCCGTGGTTGTCCAGCGGTCGCGGCCCGGCCGTGCGGACGAACGTGCGCCCGCCCCAGAAGTTGTGGCCGGCCAGGTCCGGCACCGCGATGCTGACCCCGAGGTGGTGCAGGTGATCGCCCGGCATCACGTCGGTCACCCGCACGCCGGACAGCGTGCGGACCGGGTGCAGGAACGGGCGTGGCGACACGGTGCGGGGCAGCTCCGCCGGATCCCACACGTACTCGGCCACGTCGGTGTCCCCGCTGGCCAGCCGCACCGAAGCGGTCACGGCGACTCCACCCGCACCGGTCCGAAGTCCGCGTGCCCGCCCGCACCGGCGGCGAACAGCCCGACGGTCGCACCGGTCCAGAACCCGGGCACCGGCGGGTACGGGATCTCCGCGTCGCCGAACCGGCAGACCGTGTCCGGTCCGATCCGGACGGTCAGCGTGACCCGGTCGGAATGCCACCGGACCGGCGGGGCCAGGTCGCGTTCGGGCACCGGTGGCGCGGACGCGTCGAAGCCGCCGACGCCACCGGCCGCGTCCGCCTCGGTGCCGCGGCAGACCAGCCAGGAGCCCTCCGCCGTCCGTTCCAGCCCCAGCCACGCGTACCCCCGGCCCAGGATCGTGATGCCGGCCCGGGCCGACCCGTCCTCGCTGAGCCGCAGCTCGGTGGTGACGACGGACGGGGCGATCAGCCGCTGCCCGAGGATCGCGGGCAGTCGCCGGAGATCGCCCGGGTCCTCGTGCAGGAACAGCCGCAGTCCCGGACGCAGCATCTCGTGCCAGCTCGGCTCCGGGTTGCCCTGCCAGGTCCACTGCGGCCCGAAGCGGTCGCCGTCGAACGCGTCGCTGGTCGCGGGTGCCCGGTGCGGGAGGCCCGGCACCGGTACGGCGTGCGTGCGCACCGGTTCGCCGTCCGCGCCCAGCACCGGCCAGCCGTCGTCGCCCCACCGCATCGGCTGCAGGTGCACCACCCGCCCGCGCGCGCCGCGGTCCTGGAAGTGCACGAACCAGTCGCTCGCGTCCGGTGCCGTGACCCACGCTCCCTGGTGCGGCCCGTTCACGTCCGTGCGACCCTGTGCCAGCACGGTGCGCGACTCGTACGGCCCGAAGAAGTCCTTGGCGCGGAACGCCATCTGCCAGCCGGCCGGCACGCCACCGGCCGGCGCCAGGATCCAGAACTCGCCGTCCCGCTGGTAGATCTTCGGCCCCTCCAGGCCGTAGCAGCCGTCCACCGTGTCGCCGTCGACGACGACCGTGCCGTCGTCGAGCAGCTCGCGCGCGTCCGGCCGCATGCGGTGCCCGGTGAGCCGGTTGTTGACGCCGGACCGGCTCTTCGCCCACGCGTGCACCAGGTACGCGCTGCCGTCGGCCGCCCACAGTGGACACGGGTCGATCAGGCCGCGGCCGGGCTTGAGGCAGAACGGCTCGCTCCACGGCCCGCGCGGGTCCTCCGCGGTGACCACGAAGATGCCGTGGTCCGGGTCGGGGTAGACGATCCGGAAGAGGCCGTCGTGGTGCCGGATCGCCGGTGCCCAGACGCCGCCGCCGAGCGGGACGGGGTGCGGCATCCGGTCCAGCGCGTGGCCGGCGACGGTCCAGCCGACCAGGTCGCGGGAGTGCAGGACCGGCAGCCCGGGCACGCGGTGGAAGCTGGACGCGGTCATCCAGAAGTCGTCGCCGACCCGGATCACGTCGGGATCGGACCAGTCGGCGTCGAGGATTGGGTTGCGGTAGACGGATGCGCTCACGCCTGCCACGCTAAATCGACATTTATCATTAAGTCAACCCATGCAACTAACCACTTAGGCTGGAGTATTGACAAAGTTTCCGCACGAAACCTAGGGTCCCATCGATCAATGCCGACGTTCACACGGAGGTGGGCGGGATGATGGATCGTCGTGCTGCGCTGCGGGCCGCGGCCCTGACGGCGGCCGGCCTGGGTGCGCTGTCCGCCTGCGGCCGCGGGTTCGGCGGCGGCGGGGACGACACGCCGGACGGTGCCGTGGTGCTCACCATGGTCTGGTGGGGCGACAACACGCGGGCCCGGAAGACACAGGCCGCGCTGGACGTCTTCCAGCGCAAGAACCCCGGCATCACGGTCCGCACCGAATACCAGGACAGCGCGCCCTACAAGGACAAGCTCGCCACCCGGTTCGCGGCCGGCGACCCGCCGGACCTGATGGCGATGCGGATGGACAGCCTCCGGGAGTACGCGGACCGCGGCGCGCTGCTGGAACTGGCCGGGCTGGACCTGTCCGGGCTCGGCGAGAGCGCCCGCACGCTCGCGGCCGTGGGCGACCGGACGTACGGCGTACCGTCCGGGCTGAACAGCATCGGGTTCGTCGTCAACCGCACGCTCACCGACCGGTTCGGGGTGCGGATCCCGGACGGTGACACGTGGGGCTGGGACGACCTCGGCACGTTCGCCCGCGCGGTGACCGAGGCCGGCGACGGCACGGTCTACGGCACCGGGTTCGACCTGTTCACGCTCGCGAACCTGTTCGTCTTCACCCGGCAGCGCGGCGAGGACTTCTTCACCGAGCGGGGCACGCTCGGCATCACGGCCGGGACCGTGCAGGCCTGGTTCGAGATGGCGCAGCGGATGCGGGACGAGCGCGCGCTGCCACCGGCCGGGTTCATGGACGAGGCCGGGTCGTCCGCGGCCCAGTCCTACATCGCGTCCGGCAAGCTCGCCTCGCAGATCATCCCGACCAACAACTTCCTGTCCTACAACGAGGCCGCCGGCGGCAACCTGGCGCTGCTGCGCATGCCGGGCGAGACCCAGGGGGTACGCCGCGGGCAGTCCATCGACACGCCCGCGCTGTGGTCGATCGCGGCCCGGTCGAAGCACCCGCGCGAGGCGCTGGCGCTGCTCGACTTCCTGATCAACGACCCGGAGGCGTCGCAGGCGACCGGCACCACCCGCGGCGTACCGCCGAACCAGCGGGTCGCGGCCGCGATCAGGCCGGGCCTGGCGAAGGACGACCAGGTCGCCACGGACTACCTGATCGGCCTGCAGGGCGAGACGCTGCCGCGCTCGTTCACGTACCCGCCGGGCGGCAGCAGCATCGCGGCGAGCCTGGAGACGATCGCGACCGAGGTCGAGTTCAAGCGTCAGACCCCGGCGGACGGCGCGGCCGCGTTCATCGCGGAGGCGACGAAGGCGCTGCGGACGTGAGCGTGCTGCAGCAGACCCCTGTTGCCGTGCCGGCCCCCGCGCCGCGGAAACGCTACCGGCGGCAGGACCGCTCCGGATACCTCTTCCTGCTGCCGTGGTTCGCCGGCATGCTGTTCACGATCATTCCGTTCTTCGCGTCGCTGTACCTGGCCTTCACGGACTACAACCTGCTCAACCCGCCGGAGTGGATCGGCCTGGCGAACTTCCGGGAGATGCTGGCCGACGAGCGGCTGATGCGGTCGCTGCGGGTGACGGTGATCTACACGGTGGTCTCGGTGCCGCTCTCGCTGGCCGCCGCGCTCGGCGTCGCCATGGTGCTCCAGCAGGGCATCCGCGGGCTCCCGGTCTACCGGGCGATCTTCTACCTGCCGTCGCTGCTCGGCTCCAGCGTGGCCGTGGTGATCCTCTGGCGGTACCTGTTCGGCGTGGACGGTGTGATCAACAAAGGGCTGGCGTGGTTCGGGATCACCGGACCGGCCTGGACCACGGACCCGTCGCACGCGCTCACCACGCTGATCATCCTGCACGTCTGGACGTTCGGTTCACCCATGGTGATCTTCCTGGCCGGGCTGCGGCAGATCCCGGCCGCGTACTACGAGGCCGCGGCCGTGGACGGGGCCGGACCGTGGCGGCGGTTCCGCTCGGTCACGCTGCCGCTGCTCAGCCCGATCATCTTCTTCAACCTCGTACAGTCGCTGATCGCGTCGCTGCAG
This sequence comes from Catenuloplanes niger, assembly GCF_031458255.1. Lineage (NCBI taxonomy): Bacteria > Bacillati > Actinomycetota > Actinomycetes > Micromonosporales > Micromonosporaceae > Catenuloplanes > Catenuloplanes niger. Next base: position 482,793 of record NZ_JAVDYC010000001.1, on the reverse strand, counting down.
ACGTTCACCCAGGGATTCGTGATGAGCGGCGGCACCGGCGGGCCGGCCGACTCGACGCTGTTCTACAACCTGTACCTCTACCTGCGCGGCTTCACGCAGTTCGACATGGGCTACGCGTCCGCGATGGCGTGGGTGCTGTTCGTCCTGATCGCGCTGCTGACCGCGGTCAACTTCCTCGCGGCGCGCTGGTGGGTGTTCTATGACGACTAGGCCGTGGGCCCGGCACGTCGTGCTCTGCCTGGTCGGGGCGCTCATGATGTACCCGCTGCTGTGGCTGCTGTCCAGCTCGGTCAAGCCCGGCGCGACCGTCTTCACCCAGCCGGGACTGTGGCCGGAGTCCTGGGACCTCACGAACTATCCCGCCGGCTGGGTCGCCCTGGAACACCCGTTCTCGCTGTACCTGGCGAACTCGCTGGTGATCGTGGTGCTCAGCATCGTCGGCAACCTGATCTCCTGCTCGCTGGCCGCGTACGGCTTCGCGCGGCTGCGGTTCACCGGGCGTCGGCTGTTCTTCACGCTGATGCTGGGCACCATGATGCTCCCCGGCCACGTGCTGCTCGTCCCGCAGTACGTGGTGTTCGCGAAGCTGGGCTGGCTCAACACGTACTATCCGCTGCTGGTCCCGAACTTCCTGGCCACCAACGCGTTCTACATCTTCCTGATGGTCCAGTTCATGCGCGCGCTCCCCACCGAACTCGACGACGCCGCGCGCATCGACGGCTGCGGCCCGTTCCGCACGTTCTGGAAGATCATCATGCCGCTCAGCCTGCCCGCGTTCGCCACCACCGCGATCTTCACGTTCATCTCGGTCTGGAACGAGTTCTTCGGCCCGCTGCTCTACCTGACCGACTCCGAGCTCTACACCGTGCCGCTCGCGCTGCGCCAGTTCGTCGACTCCGAGGGCCAGAGCGCCTGGGGCCAGATGTTCGCGATGTCGTTCGTCTCCCTGGCCCCGGTGATCGGCTTCTTCATCGCCGGCCAGAAGTATCTGGTCAAGGGCATCGCCACCACCGGCCTCAAGTAGCCCTCACCGCCCGCCCGCCCGGCCGTGGGGCCGGTTCGTGGCGCGGGTGACCGCCGCGGTGCGGATCGCGGCGTGCGGGAACGGTTCCGGCGCCGGCGTGGTGCCGCGCCCGTGCGCCCGCACGATCGCCGGCCGCTGGTGACCTTCGGCGAGCGTCCGTCGGTGGTCTCGGATGAGCGCGCCGGTCGGTGGCCTTACGCGAGCGCGACCTTCGCGGCCGGATGCAGGCGGTACCCGAAGCCGCGCAGCGTCGAGACCAGCGGCGCGTTGCCGGCCTTCAGCCGGAGCCGGCGCACGTGCACGTCCACGGTCCGGCCGCCGATCTGCTCGCCCGGCCAGAGGTTCTCCAGCAACTCACGCCGGCTGAACGCCCGCTTCGGATGGCGGGCGAGGAAGTGCAGCAACTCGAATTCCAGCCGGGTCAACGGCAGCTCCCGCCCGTCCCGCATCGCCAGCCGTGCCATCGGATCAAGAACCAGAACCCCGTCACCACCGGCGGGTACGTCATGCGCCGCAATACTCTGCAACAGCCGGATCACCCGCTCCGCCTCCGGCGTCAGCCCCGCGTCGCCCAGCCGCACCCGCACCGACACCACCAGCTCCGACGCCCCGGCCGCACCCGGCTCGACCGCCACGTCCATCGTCTTCATCCCACCATAATGACAACGATTTTCAGAAAGGTCGAGCCGGGGTCGTCCGCCCCACACCGGCCACCCAGCGCACACGATGCCGCCCTTGCCACGCGCCGCGCCGATCGCGGGCGTCGCCCCGCTCCGCACTGATCATCGCCGCGCCGCCGCGCCGCACTCAGTCCTGCCGGCTCAGCGCGTCGTGTGGCGTTCGGCCGCGCCGCTCTCAGTCTTGCCGGCTCAGTGCGTCGTGTGGCGTTCGGCCGCGCCGGTCTCAGTCTTGCCGGCACAGTCCCTCGTGTTGTTGTGGCGTTCGGCCGCGCCGGTTGCTGCTTGCCGCGCTGGTTCGTGCCGCGCCGCGGTCGTGCCGCGCCGCGGTCGTGCCGGGGCCGTGTCGTGCAGGTCCGTGTCGTGTCCTGTCGGGACGGGTTGCGTGGCGGGACAGCGTGCCGGTGGCGCGGGTGACCGGCGCGTGGTGATCGGTCAGTCCAGTGGCTTGTAGGCCCGGGTGATCCGGGTGGTCGGGTCGGCGTCGTGGCGGTGCAGGACCTCGCGGATCAGGGCGACGCCGGCGTCCAGGTCGTCGAGGACGCCGATCTCGAGCGTTTCCTCGGTCGTGCCGCGGCCGGGGGTCGTGGTGGAGCCGGCGGGTTCGGCCCAGCCGCGGCCGGCGTCGCGGAGCGTGCGGTCGAGGTCCTCGCGGAGCGCGACGGACCAGGAGCGACGGCGGCCCTCGACGGGCAGCCGCACGCCGAGCAGGAACCGGCGCGAGCCGTGGAGCGGGCTGGGGCCGAAGCGGGCGGCGATCAGTGAGCCGCGCGGCGCGCCGGTGCGGGTCTCCTCGGTCCAGGCCTCCTCGACGGGCGTCCGCGGTGCGGGCGGGGTGCCGTCGCGCAGCGTGGACTCGGCGGCGGTGAGCAGCGCGCGCCACTCGGCGGACGGGAAGGCGCCACCGGGCTGCCGCGCGCTGTAGAGCGTGAAGTCGGTGCCGTCGCCGTCCTGGGTGACCATCCAGTCACCGGCGTCGTCCCGCTGCCAGGTGACGCCGTCCCGGCGGCCGTCCACGCGGTGCAGCCAGTCGCGGGCGCCCGGCCACCGCTGCGCGCCGGGCGGGGGAGGGCCGAAGGCGGCGTCGACCAGCGGCGTGATCCGGCCGAGGTCGTCGCGGTGGTCGAGCACCACGAAGCGGGACGCGAGCGCGACGACCGGGCCGGGGTGCCGCACCGTGTGGTCGTGCACGGCGGCGGCGCGGGCGATCAGGTCCAGCTCGTCCCAGCGGAGCGCGTGCGGATGCCAGTGTGCGTCGTCGTCCCAACCGAGCTGCAGCGTGTCGGCCTGCGCCGGCGACCGCATCTCCAGGGTGACCATGCGCAGCTCGACGTCGATGTCCAGCACCAGCGCGAAGCCACCGCCGACCGGGAACTCGACGCCCATCACGTCGTCGCCGTCCTCGGCCGTCAGCACGGCCTCGCCGTCGTCCCCTGGATCGTCGTCCCCTGGATCGTCGTCATCCTCAAGGGCGTCGGCGTCGAAGAAGTAGGCACGCCAGAAAACCGGATCGCTCAGGCGGGCCTGCAGATCGGCGGGCAGCGGCATATCGGGCAGCGTAGCCGCCGGACGCGCCGCCCGCCTGCCCTGCCGGTCACGTGAACCGGCCGAACCCACGCTCGCGTCAGCCCGCGCTCGCGTCAGCCCGGTGGTTCTTCGCCCTGGCCCGCCGGGACTGGCAGGGAGGCCGCCCGCGGCCGACCGGTCTCCGGCGGGAGCGGCGGACGGTGATGTGACGCTGACCGGGTCATGGGTCATGGGTCATGGGGTCAAGGAAAGCTTTCAGGTCTTCGCGGTCGCCGCCAGTCTTTCCTTGAGCTCGTCGTGCGCGAGCGGTGGGCACAGCGCGAAGCCCTGCGCCCGGTCGCAGCCCATCGCGCGCAGCGTGGCCACCTGCTCCTCGTGCTCGGCGGCCTCCGCGACCACGGTCAGGCCGATCGCGTGGCCGGCGGCGACGAGCGCGGCGGTCAGGTCGTGCGCGGCCGGATCGGTGTGTACGCCGGCGGTGAGCGAGCCGTGCAGCTTGACCGTGCTGACCGGCATGTGGCGCAGCACGTTGAGCGCGGCGTGCCCGACGCCGAAGTCGTCGACCGCGAGCGTGATGCCGAGTGCCCGCAGGCCGTCCAGCCGGGTGCGCAGGTGCTGGTCGGCGGGGAGCAGCGCGGCCTCGGCGAGTTCGAGCGTGAGGCGGGAGCCGGGCAGGCCGGTCTGGTTGAGCACCCGGGCGACGGACGCGACCAGGTCGGGCTGGGCGAGCTGGCGGGCGGAGACGTTGACCGCGACCCGGCACGGGAAGTGCAGCGCCTCCTGGCACGCGGTCCGCAGCACCCACTCGCCGAGCTGGGCGATCGCGCCGGTCTCGTCCGCGAGGTCGATGAAGTCCTCCGGCATCAGCAGCCCGTGCGTGGGGTGGTCCCAGCGGACCAGCGCCTCGATCGCGGTCATCCGCCCGTCCGTGAGCGTGAACTCCGGCTGGTAGTGCAGCACCATCCGGCCGGTCTCGATCGCGCGGCGCAGGCCGGCGTCGCGCGCGCTGCCGTCCAGTTCCGGCGCGTAGACCGCGTACCGGCCGCGCCCGGCGCGCTTCGCGCTGTACATGGCCACGTCCGCCTGGTGCAGCAGTCCGTCGCCGTCCACCTTCGTGGTGTTCCGGAACGCGAGGCCGACGCTGGCCTCCACGCTGAGCAGGTGGTCGCCGAAGACGACCGGCAGCCGGAGCGCGTCCAGGATGCGTTGCGCGGTGGCCTCGGCCGCCTCCTGGTCGGGCAGGTCCTCGAGGATGACCGCGAACTCGTCGCCGCCGAGCCGGCCGACCGTGTCCTTGCGGCGCACGCTGGACAGCAGCGCGCTGCCGACCGCGACCAGGATCGCGTCGCCGGCCTCGTGCCCGTACGCGTCGTTGACCGGCTTGAAGCGGTCGAGGTCGATGAGCAGCACGGCGGTGCGCTTGTGCGCGCGGATCGGCTGCGACGTGACCGTGGCGAGCCGCTCGTTGACCAGCGCGCGGTTGGCCAGCCCGGTGAGCGGATCGGTGACGGCCAGTTCCTCGTTCGCCTTGAGCGCGTAGACCTGCCGCAGCAGCACCAGCGCGGTCAGCGCGATCGAGCCGACCACCATGCCGCCGAACGGGTACGCGCCCTCCGCGCCCGCGACCACGCCGAGCAGCCCGTAGGCGATGACGATCGCGCCGTACGGCAGCCAGGCCGCACCGGCCACCCGGCGTTCGACGCGGACCTCCCGGTGCTCCGCCCAGCGGTACTGCCGGTCCGCGGCCAGCACCAGCAGCAGGCACCCGGCCAGCCAGAACAGGTCCGGCCACGCGCCGCCGGTGAAACCGCCGCGCAGCTGGATGTAGATGTAGCTGACGTCCGCGACGACGAACGCGCAGATCGCGGCCGCCAGCACCGAGGCCGGTCCCTGCACCGCGCGAGTGGTGCGGCGCAGCACCACCGTGCTCACCGCCAGCACCAGCACCAGGTCGCCGACCGGCAACGCCACCGTGAGCAGCTTGGTGATCAGGTCCGACCGCTGGGTCGCGAAGATCGGGCCGAGCACCAGGTACCAGAAGACCATGAACGCGCTCGCGCCGACCGTGAGCACGTCCAGCGCCAGCCGGATCCGGTCGCGGTACCGCCGGTTCGCGCCCGGCAGCAGCAGCAACCCGGCGAACATCACGGGCACGAACGCGAGGAACCAGTAGTCGGCCCAGGACGGGTAGACGTGCCGGTGCAGCACCACCTCGTCGATCAGCCACAGCGTGTGCGCGACCAGCTGGCAGCCGAACCCGGCGGAGATGACCCACCAGGCGCGCCGTACCGCGGCGTCCAGCCGCCGGTAGCACGCGGCCCGGACCGCCAGCGCCGTGAAGCTCAGCGACAGCGGCACGTAGACGACGTCGGTGACCACGGTCCGGGTCCACGCGTCCCCCCAGCCGGCCGCATACCAGACCAGGTAGGCCCCCAGCAGCACGATCGAGGCGTTCGTGACCACCGACCCCCAGTCACGTGCGCCCCGCCCCTCGACCCGGGCAGCCCCCACACATCACCCATCGGCGGCCGTATCGCCCGCTTTAGCCGTAGCGGTGCGGTCCGGGTCAGGTCAGGCCGATCGGGAAGTCCGCCGGTGCGGGTGGCCGCTGCCAGGTGACCGGCGTCAGGCCGTGTTTGAGGGCCGCGGGCGCGAGCCGCAGCACGCCGTACCGGAAGGTGGCCGGGACCTCGACGTAGAGGCCGTGCGGGGTGATGCCGCTGCCGGGCGAGACCGGGATGCGGTCGGTGTCGGCCGGGAGCGTGGTGCCGTCCGGGGTGAGGATCGAGACGGCCAGCGCGGGGTCGAGCGTGAGCTCCGCGGCGGGGGTGCCGCCGGACATCCGGAAGCGGGTGACGGCGAGCCAGGCGTGGCCGTCGCGGGCCCAGCCGAGGCCGGGCGCCCACGGTTCCAGCGCGAAGCCGTCCGCGAAGGCCTGGAAGCGGACCGGGGTGCCGTCGATCGTGCCGTTGCCGGCGTAGCGGAAGCCGTCCTCCTGCACCGGGCGGGGGTAGAGCCCGCGGGCGTCGTCGACCCGGCGGCCGGAGCGGACGTCGATGCTCTGGGTGACGCCGTCGTCGGTCAGCTGGAGCAGCACCGGTGCGCCGGCCGGCACGCTGACCAGGACCGCGTCCGCGTAGGCGGCGGGGTCGGCGGAGGCGGTCAGCGGCACGGTGATCGTGGTGCGCACGCCGCCGGCGAGCACCGCGACCCGGGCCCACTCCACGTCCCGGTCGCTGTTGCGCCAGGAGCGGCCGCCGAGCGAGAGCGACGCCCAGACCAGTTCGTCGCCGTCGTCCGCGCGGACCGGTTCGGGCAGGCCCCAGCGGCGTGCGGTGGGCTCGTCCAGGTGCGTCACGACGCCGGTCTCCTGGACGTGCAGCAGCGCGTGGCCGCCGACCAGGCCGGCCGCGCCGGCTTCCCGGCCGGCGGGGAGGTGGGCGAGCGAGGCGGAGTGGAGCACCCGCACGGTGCCGGCGGGCAGCGCGGTGGCCGGGTCCCGGTCCAGCACCCCGCAGGCGGAGGTGGTCAGGACGAGCAGCGGTATCAGGGCGGTGAGCGGCGATCGACCCATGTCGTCACTGTCCTATATGGAAGCGGCCGGGCGATACGCCGTGCCGGATGGCGCGGATCAATGTCATCGCCAGCACGCTATAGGCTGCCGGCGTGCGCCTACGGACATTCGGCGCAGACACCGCGAAGATCACCCGCGCGGGCGAGCCGGCCGGTCCCGACCAGGTGATCTTCGTGGTCGGCGGGGCGGTGAGCCGCCGGAGCGGGCGGCCGGTGGTTGCGCGATTCATGACAATCACCAAAACCCGTCAAGAGCGGATATTTCCGCGTACGGCGTGGGGGTGACCGCACGGCGCCGTGGGCCACGGGTCGCGGGGTGGCCAACCCCGCCGACTGATGATATCTATGTTCATCGCTACTCGAACGTGACAGATATCCGCCGTCCGGGGTGATTCACGTTCATTCCTCGCGCAATTATCCCGGTTATGGGAATTGCAGCGGAATGGAATTCTATTCGCGTTCGGCGCGCCGAAGGCCCCCGGCCTCGGTCCACCACTCGACGACCAGCATCGTCGCCTTCTCGTCGAGATGCGTGTGCGTGACGGACTCGATCTCCGCGCGGAACGCCTCACCCCCCGGCCCCTCGGTGGGTGGCCCCACGGCCACGGCCCGGCCGGAGATCTTGGCTTCGCCCGGCCACGTCGCCTCCGCGCCCTCGACCGGATCGACCGTGGCGCTGTGCAGCGCGAAACGCGGGTCGCGGTGCAGATCCGCTCCCTTGCGGGCGCCCGCCATCGACCCGAACGTGAGCTCCCCGTCCGCGAACACGGCCTCGATGCCGGAGATCCGCGGTGCCCCGTCGGCCCGGAGCGTGGCGATCGTCTTGTGCTTGTGCGCGTCGAACAGCGCCCGCACCCGCGCCGCGAACTCCGGTTCCGCCCGCTCCACGTCCCGCCACGCCGTCATGCGGCCCATGCTGTCACGCGGGACGACGGCGTGCGGTACCCCGGCCCGGGACCGCGCCCGACGGAACCCGACAGTATCGGCGGCGTGATCGCGCGGCTCCTCCAGGAAAGGAAGGAGCATTCATGACCACCGAGACCTACGAGGGGCCGGACGAGGCCCAGCTGCGTGAGTTCCACGACGCGCCGGCGCCGAGCACCAGCCGGCTGATCGACTTCGACGGCGCGTCCGTCATCATGCTCAAGACCGACCCGCCGCAGTTCGTCCTGCGGGTCAACGGCGTCAAGCCGTGGTCGAACATGAGGGTCGACCTGGTACCGCTGGTCTACGTGCGCCGGCCGGAGTACTGGGGTGTCGAGGTCGTCGGCACGCTCTCCGGGACCGGCCTGCCGGTCGAGGCGCCGTACGAGGTGTCGCTCAACGTGACCGGTACGCTCGGGACGAAGGGCGTCGAGGTGGTCGGCGCCACGAAACGGGAGCGGATCGACGTGGTCGCAGGCACCGGTCCGGCCGAGGGTGAGTGGACGGCGTACGTCAACCGTCAGCCGCCCGGGCCGTTCACGCTGACCGTCACCGGGCGGCTGCAGATGCCGACGCCCGGCTACAAGGTCGCGCTCACCAAAACCGACCCGCAGGGCATCAACCCGCGTGACCTGCTGCTCGACCTGACGGTCACGCCGCCGTCCGGGCCGGTCATCCAGGTGGTCACCGAGGTCGAGGTCGTCTACCGGGAGCGGACCGACGCGGGCTACGACACCGTGACGATCCAGCCGGACGGTCCCACCGTCAAGGTCGAAGAGGTCAGCTGACCCCGCGGGCCGTCCCGCGCCGAGCCCGGCGCGGGACGGCCCCTCAGCCCGCGTGCGGCACCATCGCGGGCGCCCGTCGCCACCAGCGCTGCCCGGCCACCGCGATCAGCGCGGCCAGCAGCAGCGCCACCGACCCGCCGGCGAACGCGGCCGCCGGGCCGCTGCCGTCGATCAGCGGCCCGGCGATCGCCATGCCGACAGCGTTGCCGGCCGTGATGCCGGTGGACAGCCAGCCCTGCGCCTCGCTGCGGCGGTCCTCCGGCGTGTTCGAGTCGACCAGCGCCTGCTGGATGATCAGGCTCGGCGCGATGGTCAGGCCGGTCAGCGTGAGCAGCGGCAGCAGCACCAGCAGCGGCGGCTGCCCGGTCGCCGCGATCAGCAGCGCGATCAGGCCGGTGCCGGCACCGTACGCCGCGATGGTCAGCGGCAGCCGGCGGCGCGCCTCACCGGCCCAGGTCCGCGCGCCGTAGACCAGGCCGCCGGCCGCGCTGCCACCGGCGACGAACGCGAACAGCACGCCGAGCATGCCGGTCGACTCGAAGATCCGTTCCGCGGTCGCGGTCAGGCCCACGTCGAAGTGCCCGAACCCGATCGACACCCCGGCGCCGGTCACCACGGCCAGCACCACGCCGGGGGAGCGCAGCGGCGACCGGCCGCGCGTGGCCGTGCCCACCGGCGCGGCCCGCCACGTCCGCGCCGCGTAGGTGCGCGCGTAGCCGATCGCGCCGAGCGACATCAGGCCGGCCGTGACCAGCAGCGGAAGCGCGGGCGGCCCGGTCAGCAACGCGGTCAGCGCGAGCGGGCCGGCCACGAAGATCGTCTCGACCGCCGCGGCGTCCATCGCCCAGGCCGACTCGCGCCGCGCCCGGTCCGGGACCACGGCCGACCAGGCCACCCGCATCGCCGGGTTCATCGGCGGGAACGTGAGGCCGACCAGCGCGGCCATCACGACCAGCACCGCGTCCGGCGCGCCGTTGACGGCCAGCAGCGTGAGCAGCACCAGGAACGCGGACGAGGCCAGCGCGGTCGGGGCGACCACGCGCGGCTGGCCGGCGCGGTCCAGCAGCATCGCCCACACCGGCGTGCCCGCGGCGGTGGCCAGCGCGAACGCGCCGGTGACCAGGCCGGCGCTGGCGTACTGCCCGCGGATCTCCTCGATCAGCACCACGATCCCGAGCGGCACCATCGCGAACGGGAGCCGCGCCACCGTGGCGAGGACGAACGGGGTCAGGACGCGCGGGTCGCGCAGGAGGTCTCTATAGGGTCCGAGCACCCGGACACGCTACCCACACACGCCGGAAACATGGGATGAGTTTTCGCACACCCGCCAGGGGGAAGGCGTGCCGGGGAACCGATGGTTGACCTGAACACCGACTAACGAAAGAGGTCGCATGTCCGAGACCCTGCTCTCCGCGAAGCCGTCCGGCACCTACGCGATCGGCGGCGACCTGCCGGTCGTCCGGCTCGGCTACGGAACGATGCAGCTGACCGGCCCCGGCGTCTGGGGTGACCCGGCCGACCCGGAGGAGGCGCTGCGCGTGCTGCGCCGCACCGCCGACCTGGGCATCACGCTCATCGACACCGCCGACGCCTACGGGCCGTACACCGCGGACCTGCTGCTCAAGAAGGCGCTGCACCCGTACCGGAAGGACCTGGTCATCGCGACCAAGGTCGGCCACACCCGCCAGGGGCCGAACATCTGGACGCCGCTCGGCCGCCCGGAGTACCTGCGCCAGCAGACCGAACTGAACCTGCGCCACCTCGGCCTGGAGCGCATCCCGCTGCTGCAGCTGCACCGCGTCGACCCGGCGGTGCCGCTCGAGGACCAGATCGGCGAGCTGGACGCGCTCCGCAAGGAGGGCAAGGTCCAGCACATCGGTCTGTCCGAGGTGTCCGTCGCCCAGCTCGAGGCGGCCCGCGCGATCACGTCGATCGTCGCCGTGCAGAACCGCTACAACGTGGCCGACCGCGCGTCCGAGGACGTCCTCGAGTACGCCGAGGCCAACGACATCGCGTTCATCCCGTGGCACCCGCTGGCCACCGGCCGCCTCGCCCAGCCCGGCGGCCCGCTCGACGAGCCGTCCCGGCGCCTCGGCGTCACCCCGTCCCAGCTCGCGCTGGCCTGGCTGCTGCGCCGCTCCCCGGTGATGCTGCCGATCCCGGGCACGTCCTCCGTCGGCCACCTCGAGCAGAACGTGGCCGCCGCCCAGATCACCCTCTCCGACGAGGACTTCGAGGCGCTCTCCAAGGCCTGACGGCCCGTCGCCGGAGCGGGAAGATCAAGATCCGGAGATCCCTCTTCCCGCTTCCGGCGTGGTCGCCTTCCGCATGCTCCCGCGGGCACCGGTCGTCGCTGGCGCTCCTCCCTGCACGATCCGCGGGCGGTCCCGAAAAGAACCCCGCGCTCCCGGCCGCCACGCCGGCACGGCCCGTGGTGATCGCCCGCCGGCACCCGGCCGGTGCCACGGCGGGGGAGCCCGCCACGCCGGGAGCGGTCCCGCGCCGGCGTATCTGCGCTTGGTTCTCGCGCCGGCGTTGAGCGCCTTTAATCCCGAGCGGGCGTTGAGCGCCTTTGGTTCCGCGCCGGCGTTGAGCGTTCTCGGTCTCGCGCCGGCGTTGAGCGCCTCGGTCCCGTGCCGGCGTTTTCCGTCCTTGGGCTCGCGTCGGTGTTATTCGCCCTTGGTGAGGGTGGCCAGGACCGCGCGGGCGGTGTCCGCGCTGGACTGCGGGTTCTGGCCGGTGATCAGGTTGCCGTCCGTGACGACGGTGCTGGACCACGCCGGCCCGGCGGCGATGACCGCGCCGAGGTCACGCAGGCGGGACTCGACCCACCACGGGGTGCCGTCGCCGGTGCCGCCCTGGCGCTCCTCCTCGTCGGTGAAGACGGTGAGACGGCGGCCGGCGAAGAGGAAGGTGCCGTCCGGCGCGGTGGCGGAGACCAGCCCGGCCGGGCCGTGGCAGAGCGCGGCGATCGTCAGGCTGCGCGCGTCCGCCTCGGCCAGCAGGCGGGCCAGGTCCGGGTCGGTGGCGAGGTCGGTCATCGGGCCGTGGCCGCCGGGCAGGAAGATCGCGTCGTAGTCGCCGGCCGACGCGTCGGCCAGCGGCAGCGGCGCGCTCAGCTCGTCCGCGATCGTGTCCAGGTAGGCGCGGAACTCCGCGGCCTCGGCCTCGCCGACGCCGCCGCGGGAGTCGAGGCTGACCGGGTCGACCGGGGCGGGACGGCCGCCGGGGGTGGCGATGCGCATGTCGACGCCGCCCTCGCGGAGGATGCGGTGGGACGCGGCGACCTCCTCGGCCCAGAAGCCGGTCCGGTGGGCGCTGCCGTCCGCGAGCGTGAGCGTGTCGGCGGCCGTGACGACCATGAGCACCGAGGGCATGACTGATCTCCATTCAACGGGGACGTTCAAAGCAAACCTATCGCTCGTCGCGACGGCACTTATAAGATTCCTTATACCGTGGACCTTGACCTGCTCGGCACGTTCCTGGACGTGTACCGCACCGGATCGCTCTCCGCCGCCGCGACCGCCGGCGGCGTGAGCCAGCCCGCCGTGTCCGGGCGGCTGGCCCGGCTGGAGGCGCGGGTCGGCGAGCCGCTCTTCGACCGTACGCCGCGCGGCGTGACCCCGACCGCCCGCGCGGACGACCTGGCCCGCCGCGTCGCACCACACCTGGACGCGTTGCGCGGCGCGGTGCAGGCCGGCGGCCCGGCGGCACCGGAACCACTCGGCACGGTGCGCCTGGCCGGCCCGGCCGAACTGCTGAGCCTGCGGGTGCTGCCCGCGCTCGGCCCGCTGATCGCGGCCGGGCTCACGGTGCGGGCCTCGTTCGGCCTGGCCGAGGACCTGCTCACCGCGCTGGTGCGGGACGCGTACGACCTGGTGGTCTCCGCGGTCCGCCCGACCGCCCGCTCGCTGCGCGCCACGCCGCTGATCGACGAGCAGTTCGTGCTGGTCGCGACGCCCGCGCTGGCCCGGACCGTGGAGGCGGCGCTGATCACCATCGACCCGGTGACCGCGTTCGCGCACCTGCCGCTGGTGGCGTACGCGGAGGAACTGCCGATCATCCGGCGCTACTGGCGCTCCGAGTTCGGCCGCCGGCCGCCGAACCCGGTCGCGCTCACCGTGCCGGATCTGCGCGCCGTGCTCGCGGCCGTGGTCGCGGGGGTGGGCGCGTCCGTCCTGCCCCGCTACCTGGCCGAGCCGGCGATGGCGTCCGGCTCGGTGATCCAGCTGCACCGATCCATGATCGAGCCGCTGAACACGATCTACCTGGTCACGAAACTCGGCTCCACCACCCCGTCGGCCGAACGCGTGCACGCCCACCTCCTCGAGCACGCGGCACAGTGGGGTTCGCTCTAGCGCCTCCGGCATCCCCGCAGGAAGCAGTCCCGCGCCTCGCCGCGAGCCGGCGCGATCTGCCGGCGTGCCGCACCATGGGCCGGCTGCGAAATCTGCCGGCGTGCCGCACCGCAGGCCGGCTGCGAGATCTGGCAGATGGGCCGCGCGGGCCGGTGGGACCTGCCGGCGTGCCCGGCCGCCTAGCCCTTCCGGAACGGCCACCACCAGCGGCGCCTGTGGTCGTCCGGGCGTCGTGGTGCGGTCGGCAGCGCCGACCGCGAGGCCCGCTTTGTCGCTTCCACGCTCAGTATCAGGGCAGCAAGATCCATCACGAACTCCTCCGTTAACGTTCCCGTGAGCGATCACGTTAACGTTAACGGGACGCGGCGCGATGGTCCAGTGAGCGGGCGCGACCGGGCGGATACGATGCGACGATCGTGAGCGAACAACAGCGGCCGCCCCGGCGCGTCACCCTGAAGGACGTGGCCAAACGGGCCGGCGTCTCCCACCAGACCGTGTCCCGAGCGATCAACGACAAGGGCGAGATCGACCCGGAGACCCGGCGCCGTGTGCTGGAGGCGGCCCGCCAGCTCAACTACCGGCCGTCCCGGTTCGCCCGCGGCCTGGTCAGCCCGGGCGCCACCACGCTCGGCCTGGTCGTCTCGGACGTGGAGAACCCGTTCTTCCCGGAGTTGATCGCCGGCGTGATCGAGGCCGCGGAGGAACGCGGCTGGCAGGTGCTGATCAGCAGCACGCAGAACCACTCCGGCCGCGAGCCCGACGTGATCCGCACGCTGGCCGCCCAGGCCGACGTGGTGATCGGCTACCTCAGCGCACCCGACGACACGCTCGCCGCCGCGGCCGGCGGCCTGCCGCTGGTGGTGATGGGCCGTGCGGTGGGGGAGCCCGCGTTCGGCGCGGTGGAGGTCGACACGGACGCCGGCGTGCGCGCCGCCGTCGCGTACCTGGTCGCCCGCGGCCACCGCGCGATCGGCATGATCGACTGTGGCGACGACGGCCAGCCGGACCGCCGCCCGGCGTTCGTCGCCGCGATGGCCGCCCACGACCTGACCGTCACCGACGACCTGATCGCCGAGGCCGAGCTCACCGTCGAGGGCGGCGCGGCCGCGTTCACCCACCTGCGTACGACCCGCCCGGACGTCACCGCGGTGTTCACCTTCAACGACATGCTGGCGCTCGGCGTCTACCGCGCCGCCCGCCGCCTCGACGTCCGGATCCCGGACGACTGCGCCGTGATCGGCTTCGACGGCCTCCCGCTCGGCGAACTGATCGACCCCCCGCTGAGCAGCGTCGCGCTGGACAAGCGCCGGATGGGCGCCATCGCCGTCGCCGAGGCCGCCCGGCTCCTCGCCGGCGAGCCCGCCGGCCGCGCCGTACTCCCGGTGGAACTCGTGATCCGCGGCAGCGCGTAGCGGGATCGCCGCCGCGTACCACCGCGACCGGATGTCAGCTGCCGTTAACCATTTTCGGCCGATCTGCGGACCTTGTGGGGGTTAGCCTCGCGGGGAGGAACGGTCGATCACGGGGGTGTCGAAGGTGCCGGTTCGTGGATGGATGCTGCCCGCCCTGACCGCGGTGGCGCTCGGCGCCGGCGGCGTCGGGGTGGCGGCCGGGCCGACCGATCCGGCGGTGCAGCAACTGGAGCTGGCCGTCGCGCGCGACGGCGGGACGGTGACGCTGCCGCCGCGTACCGTGCGGCCGTTCAGCCTGGTCGGGGTGACCTGGCCGGACCCGGCGCAGTCGATCGCCGGCACCGCCGAGGTGCGCACCCGCACCCGGAGCACGTGGAGCGGCTGGCGGGCGCTCGACGTGGACCAGCACTTCGGCGCGGACGCGGACCAACCCGAGGCCGAGGGGGTACGCGGCGGCACCGACCCGCTGTGGGTCGGCGAGGCGGACGGCGTCGAGCTGCGCATCCGCGCGCTGGGCCGCGCACCGCTCCCGGCGGGCCTGCGCCTGGAGCTGGTGAACCCCGGCCCGGCCACCGGATCCGGGCCGGCGAGCGACGGTGCCGGTCCGAGGATGGCCACGCCGCCCGGACCCACGCCGCCCGGACCCACGCCGCCCGCAGCCGCACCGCAGCGTCCGGCGGGTGCACCGCGGGCCGCGGCGGCGGTCGCCACGGTGCCGGTGCCACTGGTCGGGGCGCCCGCGATGGTCGACCGGGCCGCCTGGAAGGCCGACGAGAGGATCAACCGGGGCGCGATCCTCTACACCGGGCCGCCGCAGGTGATGTTCGTGCACCACACGGCCGGGACGAACGACTACACGTGCGCGCAGTCGCCCGCGCTGGTCCGGGCCATCCACGCCTATCACGTGAAGAGCCGCAAGTGGGGCGACATCGGCTACAACTTCGTGGTCGACAAGTGCGGCACCGTCTTCGAGGGACGGCGCGGCGGTGCCGAGCTGAGCGTGCTGGGCGCGCACACGTACGGCTTCAACACCGACTCGTTCGGCGTGGTGGTCCTCGGCACGTACTCCACGAGGGCCGCGTCCGCCGCCGCGCTGCGCTCACTGGCCCACCTGGCGGCCTGGAAGCTCGGCGCGGAGGCGGCCGACACCGGCGCGCAGGTGCTGCTGGAGTCCCGCGCCGACAACCGCTACCGGGTCGGCAACCAGGTCATCTTCCACCGGGTCTCGGCCCACCGCGACGGCGTGCTGACCGAGTGCCCGGGCAACGCGCTCTACCGGCAGATCCCGGAGGTCCGCCGGCAGGCCGCGGAGCTGGTCCGAAAGGCACTGAAGTAGCCGGAAAATGCCGGGTTCGAGACGAAATCCGGTGCGGCCTACGCTCCATCCATGGCTATAGCACTGTCCGCTCTGGAACTCGCGACCGCCGAAGAGGGGCGGTCCGGCGCCCACGCGCTGGAGACCGCGGCGTACGCGGTGCAGCGCGTCGAGGAACTCGGTTACCGGCGCGTCTGGTTCGCCGAGCACCACGGTTCGCCGTTCGCGGCCAGCGTGGTCCCGGCCGTCCTGATCGCCCACTTCGCGGCACGGACCAGCCGGATCCGGCTCGGCTCCGGCGGTGTCCTGGCACCGAACCACGCGCCGCTGGCGCTGGCGGAACAGTTCGCGACGCTGGCCACGCTGTACCCGGGCCGGATCGACATGGGCGTGGGCCGCGGACCGGGGACGTTCGACCGGACGATCGTGCGGGCCCTGCGGCGCGGCGCGGAGCCGACCACGGACGCGGAGTACCAGGAGGACGTGACCGCGCTGCTGCGCTACCTGGCCGGTGACGGCGGCGTGCGGCTGATCGGTGGCTGGTCGCCGGACGAGAACGGTGTCGCGCCGTTCCTGCTGTCGTCCAGCACCGCCGGTGCGGAGCTGGCCGCGCGGCTGGGCGTCCCGATCGCGCTCGCGCACCAGATCCGCCCGGAGAACACGGTGGCGGCCGCGCGGCGCTACCGGGAGCTGTTCACGCCGTCCCGCTGGGCCGACCGGCCGTACGTGATGGTGGCGGTCGAGACGATCGTGGCCGAGACCGAGGAGGAGGCCGCGTTCCTCGCGCACCCGATCGACCTGATGCGCGCCCGGATGTTCCAGGGGCTCGGCGAGACCGCGCTGCTGCCGCCGGAGGTCGCGGCCACCCGGGCGGTCCCGGCGGAGGTCCGGGACGCGGTGCGGGCCAGCGGCGCGGCACAGGCCCGCGGCACGGTCGAGTCCGTGCGGGAGCGATTCGCCGAGCTCGTCGCGCAGACCGGCGCGGACGAGCTGATGCTGGGCGTCCTGGTCTACGACGCGGAGAAGCGCGCCCGCTGCTACGAGCTGGCCGCGAAGGCCGCTCGCTGACCCGCGGGCAGCGAAGAGCCCCTGGGATCGAGGATCCCAGGGGCCCGTCGGGGGAGAGCGGACTTACTTGGTCAGCGCGGACAGCGTCGGGTCGTTGGCGTACGCCTCGGCCGCGTTGTCCTTGGTGACGATGATCGGCGGGAGCAGGTAGGCCGGGACGACCTTGGCACCGTTGTTGTACGAGGTGGTGTCGTTGACCTGCGGGGCCGCACCGGACTGGAGCGCCTTGACCATGTCGATCGAGGCCTTGACCAGGTTACGGGTGTCCTTGTTGATGGTGGAGTACTGCTCGCCCGCCATGATGGACTTGACCGACTCGACCTCGGAGTCCTGGCCGGTCACGACCGGGATCGGCTTGCCCGCGCCCTTGACGGACGTGATGATCGCCCGCGCGAGGGTGTCGTTCGGGGAGAGCACGCCGTCCAGCGTCTTGCTGCCGTAGGTCGAGGTGAGCAGCGCGTCCATGCGGCGCTGCGCGTTCTCGGCCTTCCAGCCCTCGGTCGCGGTCTGGGTGACCTGGGTCTGGCCGGAGCCGACGACCACGGTGCCCTTGTCGATCTCCGGCTGGAGCACGCTCATCGCGCCGTCGAAGAACACGCCGGCGTTGTTGTCGTCCGGGGAGCCGGAGAACAGCTCGATGGTGTACGGGCCGTTCGGCTTCTTCTTCTTCATGCCCTCCAGCAGCGCCTGGCCCTGGAGCTCACCGACCTTGAAGTTGTCGAACGCGACGTAGTAGTCGACGTTCGCGGTGCCCTTGATCAGGCGGTCGTACGCGATGACCTTGATGCCCGCGTCGTGCGCCTGGTCGACCTGCGCGGACAGCTGCGCGGCGTCGGTGGCGCCGATGATGATGACCTTCGCGCCCGTGGTGATCATGGACGAGATCTGGTTCTGCTGGTCGGCCACGGTGGTGGACGCGCCGGCGTACTGCACGTTCGCCTCGAAGCCGGCCTCCTTCAGGCCGTTGGTGAACAGGTCGCCGGCGAGAACCCAGTTCTCCGAGGTCTTCGCCGGCAGCGCCACGCCGATCAGCGAGTTGGCCGCGAAGCCGCCGGTGCCGCCGCTGGCGCCGCCGGCCGGCGTCTCGCCGCCCTCACGCTCGGAGGCACAGGCGGACAGGGCCAGCACAGCGGCCGCGCTGATCGCGACGCTTCTGGCGAGGTACTTACGCATGGTGGAAGGTGCCCTTCTGCAATGGTTGGTACGGGGCGGACGGAGCTGCCCGCCCCGCGTACGGGCGGTCGGCGTCAGCCGGCCACCGAGGTCTTGACCTTCTGCGCCGGCGTGGTGTCCGACGGCGTCGAGGAACCGCCTCCGCGGAACCCCTTGGTGATCGAGCCGATGATGGAGAACCGGCCCTGTCGCTTGTTGTAGACGTCCAGCGCGACCGCGAGCAGCAGCACCAGACCCTTGATCATCTGAACGCTGTCCGCGCCGATGCCCTTGAGGATCAGGCCGTTGTTGAGGACGGCCATCACCAGACCACCGACGATCGAGCCGGAGACCGTGCCGAGACCACCGGAGACCGCGGCACCACCGATGAACACGGCGGCGATCGCGTCGAGCTCCCAGCTGAGGCCGTCCTGCGGGCCGGAGGCGCGGGAACGGGCCACGAAGATCATGCCGGCCAGCGCGGCCAGCACGCCCATGTTCATCATGACGAAGAAGTTGACGCGCTGGAGCTTCACGCCGGACAGCTCCGCGGCGCGGGAGTTGCCGCCGACCGCGTAGATGTGCCGGCCGGCCGCGGTGTTCCGGGTGTAGAACGAGTACACCAGGATCAGCACGCCGAGGATGATGCCGGAGACCGGGAAGCTGGTGCCGACCCGGCCGCCCGCGAACCGCAGCGTGGCGAAGATGATGACGGCCACCAGCACCGCGACGCGCACGAAGGAGACCCAGATCGGGCCGACGTCGGCCTGCATCTCGTGGCGGGTGCGGCGCAGCTGCCACTCGCGGTAGATCACGGCGGCGCAGAGCGCGGCGCCGAGCAGCAGCGTCAGGTTGTTGTAGTTGGTGGCCGGCCCGACCTCGGGCAGGTAGCCGCCGCCGATGGTCTGGAAGCCCTCCGGCACCGAGACGGTCTGCGACTCTCCGACGTACTGGTTGGCGCCGCGGAAGATCAGCATGCCGGCCAGCGTGACGATGAACGCGGGCACGCCGACGTAGGCGACCCAGAAGCCCTGCCAGGCACCGATCAGCGCACCGACGCCGAGACCGATCAGCAGGGCCAGGAACCAGTGGATCTCCTGGTCCGCCATCAGCTTCGCGACCACGATGCCGACGAACGCGGCGACCGAGCCGACCGAGAGGTCGATGTGGCCGGCCACGATCACCATCAGCATGCCGATGGCCAGGATCAGGATGTACGAGTACTGGCTGACGAGCGCGATCATGTTGCCGGAGCTGAGCGTCAGGCCGTTCGTCCAGATCTGGAAGAACAGCACGATCGCGACCAGGGCGAAGATCATGCCGAACTGGCGCGAGTTGCTGGTCGTACCCCCGAAGAGGTTCTTTTGAAGGTCCTTGATTCGGCTCATCGCGTCTGCATCTTCTTGTTGGAGGTCATTTGCTTCATGAGGTTTTCCTGGGTCGCGTCGGCCTTGTCGATGACGCCGGTGATCGCGCCCTCGAAGACGGTGTAGATGCGGTCGCAGAGACCGAGCAGCTCGGGCAGTTCCGAGGAGATGACGATGACGCCCTTACCCTGGTCCGCGAGCTGCTGGATGATGCCGTAGATCTCGTACTTCGCGCCCACGTCGATGCCGCGCGTGGGCTCGTCCAGGATCAGCAGGTCCGGGTCGGTGAACATCCACTTCGCCAGGACGACCTTCTGCTGGTTGCCGCCGGAGAGCTTGTTGACGCCCTCGTCCACGGTCGGTGTCTTGATCCGCAGGCTCTTCCGGTAGCCCTCGGCCGCCTTGTACTCCGCGACCTCGTCCAGCTTCAGGAACTTGCGAATCTTGGACAGCTTCGCCGCGACCGTCGAGGTCTTGATGTCGTCGAGCAGGTTGAGCCCGACGGCCTTGCGGTCCTCGCTGACGTAGGCCAGACCGTGGTGGATCGCGTCCGAGACCGTCTTGATCTCGATCCGCTTCCCGTCCTTCCAGATCTCGCCGCCCTCGTACACCCCGTACGACCGGCCGAAGATGCTCATCGCCAGCTCGGTGCGCCCGGCGCCCATCAGCCCGGCGAACCCGACGATCTCGCCGCGCCGCACCGTGAAGCTGGAGCCCTTGGCGACCAGCCGGTCCGAGGAGATCGGGTGCCGCACGGTCCAGTCGCGGACCTCGAAGAAGACCTCGCCGATCTTCGGCGTGTGGTCCGGGTAGCGGTTGGTCAGCTCGCGGCCGACCATGCCGCGCACGATCCGGTCCTCGTCGACGCCGTCCGCCTTCACGTCCAGCGTCTCGACGGTCTGACCGTCCCGGATGATCGTGATGGAGTCCGCGATCGCCTCGATCTCGTTCAGCTTGTGCGAGATGATGATCGAGGTGATGCCGCGCTCCCGGAAGCCGCGCAGCAGGTCCAGCAGGTGCTGCGAGTCGTTCTCGTTCAGCGCCGCGGTCGGTTCGTCCAGGATCAGCAGCTTCACGTTCTTGGCGAACGCCTTGGCGATCTCGATGAGCTGCTGCTTGCCCACGCCGATGTCCTTGACCAGCGTGTCCGGGTCCTCGTTCAGCCCGACCCGGGCCAGCAGCTCCTTGGCCTTGAGCTGCGCCGCGGTCCAGTCGATGGCGCCGTTCTTGCGCGGCTCGTTGCCGAGGAACAGGTTCTCCGTGATCGACATGAGCGGGATCAGCGCCAGCTCCTGGTGGATGATCACGATGCCGGCGTTCTCGCTGGCCCGGATGTCACCGAACCGGACCTCGGAGCCCTGGTAGATGATCTGCCCGTCGTACGTACCGTACGGGTAGACGCCGCTGAGCACCTTCATCAGCGTCGACTTGCCGGCGCCGTTCTCACCGCAGATGGCATGGATCTCGCCCGCCCGCACGCGCAGCGAGACGTCGGAGAGCGCTTTCACACCAGGGAACTCCTTGGTGATGCCGCGCATCTCAAGCAGGACCGGGGCACTGCTCATGGCCTCACGACCGTCATGGTTGCCTCCGGGAGGTCTTCATCAGCTGATGTGCATTTGTTGCGGGGAGGAACTTATTTCACGGCGAACACGTTTCGCAAGATCCCGCACGATCGCCGCTTGTAACAATTCGGTAGTCGGCGTGTGCTATAGCCCTTCGCTCCACCCGCTAAAACCCCAAAAATCAAGATATAACGGTACGAAACCGCGCAGGTGAACTCACGCAAAGTGATCAAGTCGAGCTCATAACGTGATCAACATCCTCTGCGCGCCCCACGATCCGGGAGTCCGAGCCCGGAATCACGCCCCCTTTCCCCGCCCGGATCCGCCGCAAACCACCCCACGTTTGTTGCCTCGGCCACCCAAACCCCACCACCCTCGCTCCCGCAGGCGGGGGATGCGGACGCCCGCCCAGCTCGCTCCCGTAAGCGGGGATGCGGACGCCCGCCCAGCTCGCTCCCGTAAGCGGGGATGCGGACGCCCGCCCAGCTCGCTCTCGTAGGTGGCGGATACGGACCTCGCCCAGATCCCTCCCGCGGGTGGATGCGGTCCACCTGCCGCCGCTACTGCGCCACCGGGCCGGCATCGACAGCTCGCCGCGGGCCGGTACCGCGGGTTCCCGGTTCGATTTGCAGCGTCTCCCCCTGCGGCAAAGTCAGCAGCACCACCGCGACACGGGCAGCCCATAGGCGCTTGATCCGCAAGTCGGTCGGTGTGGCGCGGGCGCGGGTGGGCGTGCCGCTACCTCGTTGCCACCAGTTTCTGAGGACTGGCCGCCTCGGCCGGTTGTTGTGTTCCCGGGCGGTTGCTGGGCCCCGGCCGGTTGTTGCGCTCCCGGGCGGTTGCTAGGCCGCGGCCGGTTGTTGCGCTCCCGGGCGGTTGCTGGCCGCCTCGGCCGGTTGTTGCGCTCCCGAGTGGTTGCTGCGCCCGGCCGATTGTTGTCTCTTGGCCGATCGTTGCGCGCGCTGGTCGGTTGTCGCCTCTTGGCTTGTTGCGCCCTGGCCGGTGTTCCGTCCCGGTCGTTGTCCCGCGCAGATCGTTTTCCGGCTCGGCGAGTTCCTGCTCGGGGCGTACCGGCCCGACTGCTTTTTCGCGGTGGTTTGGGCAGATCTCGATGACCGATGGACTCGGGCTGCCGCGCCGGCCTTCGGCCGTCCGCCGAGATCAGCTGAGCGAGAGCCGCCGGCGTCGGTCGCACCGTGGGCGCCGGACAGGACACTGTCAGCTCCACGGACCGCAACGCATTGCGGCGAGGTGGCGGCCCATCTCGATGGTCGGCATCCCCACCCGGCCGCGCGTTGTGTGCGAGCGAGTGTGGTCCGATGTGGTCTTGGTGAAAGCCGCTGTACTCGACATCCAAGATCACTGAATAATGCCGCCATGACCGCGCCTGGGCCCTCACCCGCACCGTTCGAACCGTCAGCGGAGGCCGTCTCCGCACCCGGGGACCGCAATACCGAGGCGCCTGTCCCGGCCGGCGCCACCACGCCGCCGGTTGTGGCACGGGATGCCCCTCGCAGCGGCCCGGTGATGGTGCCGGCAGGTCCCGCGACCGTGCCGCCGATGTCGGCGGATGCACCGGCCTCGTCGGTCGCTGCCGAAGCTTCTGCAGCCGCTCCCGCTCCGACGGCCCCGCCTGGTATCGCCGCGACGGCTCCGGCCGATGTGGTCGGGGGCGAAAGCGATATCCCGCCGGCCGTGGTGGAGACGCCGCGGTCCGTCTGGGCTCGACCCGTCACGCCGCCGCCCCCGGCGACCGGCGACGCTGCCGTTGCGCCCTCCGGCGGTGTGCCGTCGAGTCCCGCGTCGCCCGGATCGCAGCCCGGCGCGGCGTCGGATGCCGCCTTGGCCGGTCCGGTGCCGCATACGCCGTCGTCCGGGGAGGCGCTGCGGTCCGGTGTCGCGCCGGACACGGCGCCGCCTGGCGTTGCCCCGCACCCGGCGCCGCCTGGCGTGGCCTCCCATGCGCCGTCGGCCGGTGCCGCGTCGGATACGTCGTCCGGTGTGGTGTCGGACATGCCGCCGTCTGGTGCGGCCGCGCATGCGCCGTCGTCCGGCGTGGTGCCGCACACGCCGCCGTCTGGCGTGGCCCCGCATGCGCCGTCGTCCGGGGTTGCGCCGTATGTGCCGCCGCCGGGAGCGCCCGCGTTCGGGGCGCCGGGTGGGCCGATGGCGCCGCCGGAGGTGCCGCGGGGCTATTTCGTGCCGACCAATCCCGGTCAGCCGAGGCCCAGTCCGTGGCGGAATCCGTGGGTGGTCGTCGCCGTGGCGGTGGGTCTCGTGATCAATGTCGCGGCGGGCGTGTTCGTGCTCTTCGCGGACGAGAAGGCCGCGGACGGCTGTGTGGAGGTCAAGGAGATCGCCGAGTCCGGGCGGCCGAATCTCACCCCGCTCCGTACGGTGATCATCGCGGAGGATCTGGCCGCCGCGAACAACGCCGTCCTCGCCGCCGTCGGGCGGGACTATCTGGTCGCGGTCGAGGTCGCCTACGGCGGGACGGACCCGCTCAGCATCGTGACGGGGCCGGTCGACGCCGACGCCGCGGCTCAGGTCCAGGGGCCGGCCGCGGCTCGGGCGCTCATCGAGGCGACGTACCGGGCCTGCGGCGACACCTGGGTCTGGGTTTCGTTCGACCCTCCTCGGTAGAGGGACGGGAGGACCGGCGAGCGGCCCGCGGTGATGGAGATCAAAACACGCTGTACGACCGCTCCAAGATCACTGAATAATGCGTCGACCGAGGAGAGACGCATGCCCCCGGTTGACCCGCCCACCCCCGAGCCCGCACCGCCCGCCGTCCGGCGTGCCTGGTGGCGGGCGTCGACATGACGACATCGAACTGAGGAGCGCGGTCATCACCACACCCAGCGAACCTGTCCCGACCGTCGCCGAACCGGCCGCGTCCCGGCGACGGCGGCCCGTCGTCGTCGCGGCGGTGGTGGCCGTGACCGTGGCGGTCCTGGCCGCCGCCGGCACCGCCGGGTACGTCGCCACCCGCGAGGATCCCGGCGTGCTGGCCTGTCACCGGATCGACGAGTTCATCACGGAGTTCGTGGCCGGCGGCCGGCCCGAGGTCTCCGAGGCCGAGGCGCGGGAACTGGCGGACCAGCTGGCCGCCTCCGGCCACGAGAGCCTCGCCCGGATCGGCGAGGTGTTCCAGCTCGGCTACCGGAAGGAGGATCCGGCGCGGCCGATCGACGGGATGCGCGGCGCGGTCCTGCTGACGGGTGCGGAGAACGCCTGCCGGGCGGCCGGCGTCCCGATGACGCGGATGCGGCCGCCACGCTGACCCTGCGAAGGGCCCGGCGAACCGCCGGGCCCTTCGCAGGAGAGCAGAACCGAACCGCCGGGCCTCGCAGAGAACCCGATCCGCGGGAGACCGCTACGCGGTAGAGAACCGATCCGCGGGAGCGGTAGCGAACCGATCCGCGGGAGCGGTAGAGAACCGATCCGACGGTCCCCGCGGAGGGGATCTCAGTCCATCGCCAGCGCCGCGGTCGGTGCGACGCGGGAGGCGCGGCGGGCCGGGAGGACGCCGGAGGCCGCGGTCAGCACGCCCAGGACCAGGACGACCAGCGCCAGCTGGCCCCAGGGCAGCGCGACCGGTCCGTCCAGTCCGATGCCGCCGAGCATCAGCGACGCGAACGGTACGGCCAGCGCCAGGCCGAGCAGCGAGCCGACCACGCCGTACAGCGATGCCTCGATCAGCAGGGTGGCGCGCAGCCGGCCGCGGGACATGCCCACGGCGCGGAGCAGGCCGGCCTCGCGGAGCCGTTCCACCACGGACAGCGCGGTGGTGGTGCCGACGCCGACGACCGCGACCGAGACGGTCATGCCGACCAGGCCGAGTGCCGCGGCGGTGATCACCAGCAGCTGTTCCTCGTAGTCGTCGCGCTGGTCGGCGAGCACGCCCACGCCGCCGCCGGGGACGAGCGTCTGGGCGGCCTGGTATGCCGCGGTCCGGTCGTCGGCCGCGTCGGCCAGCAGGCCGGTCGGTGCCGGTGCGAGGCCGAGCGTGGTCATGTCGGCCGGGTCGAGCACCGCCCACGCGTCCATCGGGAGTCCGGCCACGGTGGCGACGACGGTGCCGGTGACACTCTTGCCCTCGCGGGTGATCGTGGCGGTCTCGCCGATGCCGAGCGCGGTGAAGTCCCCGAGGTAGTCCAGCGCGATGATCTTGCCGGGGCCGATCGCGTCCAGCGTACCCTCGGTGACCCGGATGTCCTCGCTGGTGCGCAGCGCGGTCAGGGACAGGTCGAGCACCGGGTGGCGCGCGGTCGGGTCGTCCCGGTCCTCGCCCTCGACCGGGATGTCGGCCTCGGTGAGCCGGTACGGGACGACGTTGCGCAGTTCCGGGTGGGCGCGCGCCGCCTCCACCGCGCCGGGCGGCATCGCCTGGCCGGCCTCCGCGGAGATCTGCAGGTCGGCCGGGGCCATCAGGGCCAGTTCCTGGTCCATGGCGGCGCGGGCGGTGGAGAGCGCGACCAGCGCACCGGCGATCATCGTGACCGCGAGCGCCACGACCACGCTGACCGCGGCGGCCCGCTTGGGTGCGCCGCCGACGCCGCCGATCGCGAGCCGGCCGGTCGGGCCGAGCGCGCGCAGTGGCTGGCCGACCAGCCACAGCACCGGGCGGAGGATCGCCGGCCCGAGCACGATCAGCGCGAAGAAGCCGAGCGTGCCGCCGGCGACGGTGGCGAGCATGACGGTCTCGCCGGACTCGTTCGGCATGTTCGGCTCGGGGAGGCTGGACACGGCGAGCCCGACCAGCGCGAGCGACGCGGCGGTGAGCAGCAGTCCGAAGATCCAGCGGACGACGCCGAGCCGTGCGCTGGCGCCGGTGACGGCCGCGGAGCGCAGCGCCTCCAGCGGCGAGACGCGCGCCGCGGTGACCGCGGGGGAGAGGACCGCGATGATCGCGACGACCGTGGTGCCGGCGACGACCAGGAGCGCGGGCACGATCGGCAGGCCCGGCGCGGCGAGCGGGGTGTCCAGGAAGACGCGGGCGGCCGGGCCGGCGGCGAGGCCGAGCGCGTACGCGACGAGGACGCCGGTGACGCCCGCGACCGCGCCGGTGAGCGCGCCCTCGACGATCAGCGCCCGGGTCAGCGCCCCGCGTCCGGCACCGACCGCGCGGAGCAGTGCGAGCTGCTTCATCCGCTGCGCGAACACGATCCGGAACGTGGACGTGGCGACCAGCGCGGCCGCGGCGGCGGCGATCGCGACGAAGATGCCGACCAGGAAGAACAGCTCGTTCATCGAGGAGGCCGCGGCGAGCGCCTCCTCCTCGCGCAGCGCGGCGCCGTTCCGGACGTCGAGCGGCCTCTTGGCGACGCCGTCCCCCCGCGGGTCGACGACCTCCGGCAGCGTGCGGGTCAGGTCCTGGGTGACCGCCTCCGGGGTGGCGCCGGCCGCGAGGTGCACCTCGATGCGGCCGATGCCGGACTCCTCGTAGGTCGGCGCGTCGGCCGTGCTCATCGCGCTGACCAGAGTGTCGGTGGTGAACGCGGTGCCGGAGAAGCCCTCACCGCGCAGCGGTGACACGAGACCGGTGACGGTGAGCGTGCGCTCCGGCTCGTCCGGGCCGAGCCGGACGATCACGGTCCGGCCGACCGTGAGACCCATCCGCTCGGCGGTGCGCGTGGTGACCGCGATCTGGTTCTCCGCCGACGGGTACGTCCCGGACGTCAGCGTCACCTCGGACAGCGGCCCGGTCCCCGGGTCGCCGGTGACCACCAGGTAGCCGCCGGGCACCGACGGAACGGTGTAGTAGGCGCTGTTGCGGGCGGTCGCCGATTCGACGCCCGCGGTCCGCCGGACGATCGCCAGTGCCTCCGAGGTGGCCGAGGCGTCGTTGCCGACGACCAGGTCCGCGGCGGCGGACGTGCCGCTGAAGGTGTCCAGGATGGTGTGGTGGGTGATGCGTTGGGCTAGGACGGTGCCGAAGACGACGGTGGCGGCGACGATCAGTGCGAGGCCGGTGAGGAGGAGGCGGGCGGGGCGGCGGGTGAGGCCGGCGAGTTGGGTGCGCAGGACGGTCATCGGGCGCCGGCCAGGTGGTGGAGGGCGTCGGTGACGGATTCGCGGGTGGGGTGCAGGATCTCGCCGGAGATGCGGCCGTCGGCGAGCATGACGACGCGGTCGGCGTAGGAGGCGGCGATGGGGTCGTGGGTGACCATGACGACGGTTTGGCCGTATTCGCGGACGGCGTTGCGGAGGAAGGAGAGGACTTCGGTGCCGGTGCGGGAGTCGAGGTTGCCGGTGGGTTCGTCGGCGAAGACGGCTTCGGGGCGGGAGACGAGGGCGCGGGCGAGTGCGACGCGTTGTTGCTGGCCGCCGGAGAGTTCGCTGGGGCGGTGGCGGAGGCGGTCGCGGAGGCCGAGGACGTCGACGAGGCGGCCGAACAGTGCCGGGTCGGGTGTGGTGCCGGACAGGTCGAGGGGGAGGGTGATGTTCTGGGCGGCGGTGAGTTGGGGGAGCAGGTTGAAGGCTTGGAAGACGAATCCGATCCGTTCCCGGCGTACCTTGGTGAGGATCTTGTCGGGTTGGCGGGTGAGGTCCACGTCGCCGAGCATCACGGCGCCGCTGGTGGCCCGGTCGAGGCCGGCCAGGCAGTGCATCAGCGTCGACTTCCCGGAACCGGACGGGCCCATGATCGCGGTGAACTCGGCGCGGGGGAACCCCACCGTCACCCCGTCCAGCGCACGCACCGCGGTGTCGCCGCGGCCGTAGACCTTCACCAGGTCACGTGCCTCGCAGGCGAGCATCATCGTCGAAGTCCCTTCGGTCGGAAACGAGAGCTGACACAGACTGCCGGGACCGCCCGGCCGGTCACATCCACCCGCCGACCGGAGATCAACCGGCGTGCCTCCGCCGAAAGTCAGATGGCCGGCCCCGTCGTTCGGCAGAACCGGGCCGCACCGCACCGCGACTACGCTGGGGAGACGATGATGATCTCTGGACGGAAGCGTGGGCGCCTGGGCTACCGGCGCGGCGTACTGCTCGCGGGTTTCGGGCTGACGGTCCTGCTCGACCTGTTCATCGCCACGGCCCAGGCGGACGGCACCTATCTGGTGATACTGCTGCCGTCGCTGGTGGTGGCCGGCGCCGGCGGGCTGATCTGGGGCCGGCGCTACCGCCAGGGCGGTCAGCTGGTGCCGGTGCTCGCGATCGGCCTGTCGATTGCGTCGGTGGTGGCGACGATCGGCACGCTGGCCCTGGTCGGTGGTGGCGACACCAGCGGCACGTGGGGACTCGCCGAGTCCGTGTCGCTGCTGCTGGTGCTCTACGTGGTGGCGCGCTACGGCCGCCCGGTGGTCGCCTGGCCCGCGGGCATGGCGGTGCTGTTCGCGCTGCTGTTGGAGCCGCAGCGGATCGGCTTCGGCATCGAGATGGTCGTCTTCGGCATGCTGCTGGTGATGATCGGTGGCGGCGTGGCCGCGGTCGGCGTCTGGACCCGGTTCACCGCCGGGCAACGGGAACGGCAGATCGCGACGGTACGGGCGGAGCAGCGCGCCGAGTTCGCCCGGGACCTGCACGACTTCATCGCCCATCACGTGACCGGCATCGTGGTGCAGGCGCAGGGCGCGCGGTTCATCGCGGAGCAGGACCCGCAGCGGGTGATCACCGCGCTGGACCAGATCGAGAAGGCCGGCGCGGAGACGATGTCCGCGATGCGGCGGATGGTCGGCGTGCTGCGCGGCGCGGACGCGGCCGCCCCGCTCGCCCCGCTGGCCGGCGTCGGGGACCTGCATCCGCTGCTGGAGCAGTTCTCCGCGGCCGGCGGCGCGCAGGCCCGGCTCTACGTCGAGGGTCCGCTGGACGGGTTGCCGGTGGACGTGAGCACGTCCGCGTACCGGGTGGTGATGGAGGCGCTGACCAACGTCCGCCGGCACGCGATCGCGCCGACCCGGGCCGATGTGCGGCTGCGGCGTACCCCCGACTGGTTGTTCGTCCGGGTGACCAACGACGGCACCGCGGCGCCGCGCGCGACCGACCGCCGGGGCTACGGCCTGGACGGTCTGGGGGAGCGGGTCGCGTCCGTCGGCGGGTGGTTGCGCGCCGGGCCGGGGATCAACGGAGGATGGGTGGTCGACGCGGCACTTCCGATCGCGGCGGGTGAGGAGCGACAGTGACGATCAGGGTGCTGGTCGCGGACGATCAGGCGATGGTCCGTACCGGATTCGGCATGATCATCGGCGCGCAGCCGGACATGGAGCTGGTCGGCGAGGCCGCGGACGGTCTCCAGGCGGTCGAGCTGGCGACGCGGCTGCGGCCGGACGTGGCGCTGATGGACATCCGCATGCCGAAGATGGACGGCCTGGAGGCGCTGCGCCGGCTGGCCGGGCCGGGCGTCGCGGACCCGGTGAACGTGGTCGTGGTGACCACGTTCGACCTGGACGAGTACGTGCACGCGGCGCTGCGCAACGGCGCCTGCGGCTTCCTGCTCAAGGACTCCGGTCCGGCGCTGCTGGTCGAGGCGGTGCGCGCGGCCGCGTCCGGCGACGCGCTGATCAGCCCGTCGATCACGGTCCGGCTGCTGGAGCACCTGACGCCGCCCGCGCCGGCCCGCCAGGACCTGGGCGACCTGTCACCGCGCGAGCTGGACGTGGTGCGGCTGACCGCGCAGGGCCGCACGAACGCGGAGATCGCGGCCGAGCTGTTCATCTCGATCGGCACGGTCAAGACGCACCTGAGCAGCGTGCAGGCGAAGCTCGGCGCACGCAACCGGGTGGAGATCGCGGCGTGGGCGTGGGAACGGCGCCTGGTGCCCCCGGGACCACGATAGTACGTTTGACGGCATATGCCGGTGACGGTAGTGTCCCGGCATGGCATCCATGCAGGAACCCACGTTCCTGATCCTCACCGCGCTCGCGTCCGGGCCGTTGCACGGCTACGGCGTGATGCAGGAGGTCAGCACGCTCTCCCAGGGCAGCGTCACGCTACGGACCGGCACGCTCTACGGCGCACTCGACCGGCTCACCGAGCAGGGGCTGATCGAGGTCGACCGGGAGGAGGCGGTCGACGGCCGGCTGCGCCGCTACTACCGGCTGGCGGCCCCGGGCGCGTCCGCGCTCGCCACCGAGGCGGCCCGGCTCCGGCGGCACGCGGACGCCGCCGTCACCAGGCTCGGCACCCGGCCGGCCGTCGCATGACCGCACTCGAGACCCGCTACCGGGCACTGCTCCGGGCGTACCCGCGGGACTACCGCCGTCGCCACGGCCTGGAACTCATCACGACGTTGATGGACGCGGCCCGGCCGGGCCAGGAGCGCCCGGACCGCGCGGAGGTGCTCGACCTCGTCCGCGGCGGACTGCGGCAGCGCTTCCGGCTGCCGGCCGGCCGCGCGATGCTGGCGGTCGCGGTCGTGGCCGCGCTCCTCGCCGGCGGGATCGGTGCGGCCGGCGGTGCGTGGGCCGGCTGGCAGGCCGGCCGGCCCACGACGCCGGACGACGCGGAGGTCCTGCGGCTCGCCGGTCGCGCGTTCGGCACGGCACTCCCGGCCGGGACGAGCGTGTCGAACGGCGACTACCGCGGCGTGCGGGAGTCCTACCCGATCGTCGACGAGGCCACCCGGGCACTGATCTCGGTGGACGCGCGGGCCGCCGCCACCCGGGTCGCGGCCGAGGGCTGGGACGTCGGCCCGATCCGGACCGGACGGTACGGCCCCGGCCGCGACACGCACCGGACCGCGTTCGTCGCGGAACGCGACGGCGTGCTGCTGCACTACGCCGTGGACCGGCCGGACGAGTCCGGAATCCCGTACGCCGGGGTGTCGATCCGGCCCGCCTGGCCGTGGACCGTGCACGCCGGCGGCGCGGCCGGTGCCCTGCTCGCGGCCGTCGCGGTCTGGCTGTTCGCCGCCTGGACGGGCTACCGGTTGCGCCGCGCCGATCCCGCCTGGCGGGTGGCCGGCACGCTGTGCGCCACCACGACCCTGGTCGCGACGGCGCTCCCCGCGGCCACGGTCTGGGTCGACGGCGTCCGGTTCGCGCTCCCGGACCCGGTACTGCTGCACGAGCCGCGCCCGCTGTGGGGCACGTTCGACCCGTTCGACGGGTTCCAGCTGGTGATCGCCGCCGCTTTCCTGCTGGTCACGGCCGTGATCACGGCCGCGGCCCGGCGGGACCGGCCGCTCGCGGTCACACCACCCGCCTGATCGAGCCGGCACCCGGGCGCGGCACCGCGTCCGGGTGCAGGATCGCCGCGATCGCCTCCACGCCGTCGACCAGCCGCGGTCCGGGCCGCACCACCAGGCCGTCGCCGTCGATCGCCCACACCCGCGCGTCCGGGAAGTGCGGCGCCACCCGGGCGGCCTGCTCCGCCGCGCCGTGCAGGTGGAAACCGCACGGCGTGACCAGCACGACCTCCGGGCCGGGCGCGGCCAGCTCCGCCCACGAGGTCTGCACCGACCGTTCGCCGCCCCGGGCCGCGACCGGCTCGCCGCCGGCCGCCCGGATCAGGTCCGGCACCCAGTGCCCCGCACCGAACGGCGGATCCACCCACTCGACGACCGTCACACGCGGTCGTGGCCGCCCGGCGGTGCGCGCCGCCACCGCGGCCAGCCGCCGCTCGCACGCCGCCACCAGCGCCGCCGCCCGCTCGGGCACGCCCGCCCGCGCACCCACGGCCAGGAACGTCTCCAGCACCTCGTCCAGCGTGTACGGATCCAGCGACAGCACGTCGGCCCGGCAGCCCAGGTGATCCAGCGCGTCCTCGACGTGCCCGGAGGGCAGCGCGCACACCCGGCACAGGTCCTGCGTGAGGATCAGATCCGGGGCCAGCCCGGCCAGCGCGTCCGCATGCAGCGTGTAGAGGTCGTCGCCGGCGGCGATCCGGCCCTTGACGTACCGGTCGATCTCGGCGGGCGTCATGCCCCGGGTGTCCCGGCCGCCCACCACCACGGTCTTCTCGGCCCGTGCGGCCGGCGGCTCGTCACACTCGAACGTGACGCCCACCAGCGCGTCACCCAGCCCGAGCGCGTAGACGATCTCGGTGGCCGAGGGCAGCAGCGACACGATTCGCATCGCCCCATCATGCCCCGGCACGATCGGGGGCATGACCCGGCACGCTGGATCATCGCGGCTGCCGGGCCACCCCCTCCGCGCGCTCGCCTCTCCCGTGGCTCACGCCTGAGGTCATCATGCAGCAAATGCAAAAGGTGTGCAATAAGCCGTCCCCGGACGGTGGTCCCGCTATCGGGTGGCGGGCGCCGGGGCGGCCGGCTCCGTGGTGACGTGGCGGCGGCGGACCGGCGCCGGCAGGGTGGGGTGGGCGACGCTCCAGGCCGCGCCCGCGCAGACGAACTCCTTCACGCGTGCGGCCGGGGCGCCGAGCAGCACCGTCGGGGTGGCCCGGTCGTGCGCGTCGACGAACTGGATGATGCCGTCACGGCGGCCCAGGCTGATGCACTGCGCGTAGAACCGGATCGGGCGCTGCACCACCCGGGTGCCGGTCAGTCGCGCCGCGATCGCGTCCGCGGCCTGCCAGGCCATCGGGATGCCGGCGGCGCACGCCATCCGCAGCGGTACGCCGTCCGCGCCGCCCGCGATCGCGGCGTCACCGACCGCGTAGACGGCCGGGTGCGAGACCGACCGCATGGTGCCGTCCACGACGATCCGGCCGTCGGTGACCTCCAGTGTGGACGCGGCCGCGATCGGGTGCGCCGCGAAACCGGCCGTCCACACCGTCACCGCGGCCGGCAGGTGGCCGGCACCGGTGTGCACACCGTCCGCGCCGACCCGGGTCACCGCGGTGTGCTCGTGCACGGTCACGCCGAGCCGGGCGAGCGCGCGGTGCAGGTGGGCCCGCGCGCGGTCGCCGAGCCGGTCGCCGGCCCGGCCGCGCGCCACGAGCGCGACCCGCAGGTCCGGCCAGGACTCGGCGATCTCGGTGACCGCCTCGATGCCGGTCAGGCCGCCGCCGACGACCAGCACGGCCGCCCCCGGGCCGAGCGTGCGCAGCCGGTCCCGCAGCCGGAGCGCGGCGGGCCGGCCGGCGACCCCGAACGCGTGCTCGGCCACGCCCGGCACGCCGCCGTCGCCGCCGGTGCTGCCCAGCGCGTACACCAGCGTGTCGAAGCGCAGGTCGTGGTGCCCGGCGAGGGTCACGGTGCCGGCGTCCGGGTCGATCGCGGTGACCCGCGCGGTCACCGGCGTCACACGCGTGCCCGCGAGGACGTCCCGCAGCGGCCGGCCGCGCAGCCGCTGACCGGCCGCGAGCTGGTGCAGGCGGACCCGCTCGACGAAGTCCTCCGCGTCGTTGACCAGCGTGATGGAGAGGTCGTCCGGGTGCAGGCGGCGGGCGAGACGGCCGGCGGCGTGGACGCCGGCGTATCCGGCACCGAGGACCACGATGCGGTGTTTCATGATGCGGCTCCCGTCTGGAGGTGGTGTGCGCTCGCCTCCTGAACCGGACGGCCACCCGATCCCTGACAGGAACCGGCTGTGGCCCCGCTCACTCCCGCGCGAGCCACCACCGGGTGAACCGCTCCAGCTTGTCCGGGCTCGCCTGGACGTGGATCGCGGCGATGCCGTCCACCGTCACGTCCAGCGCGGCCACGCCGATCACCCGGTCACCGGCCACCGCGACCACCGCCGGTCCACCGTGGACGACCGCGGGGTGCAGCGCGTACTCCGTGCCGACCAGGCGTCGCCCGGCCCCCGGCCGGAACGCGGACCGCAGGAACCGGGCGATCGCGAGCGCACCCACGATCGGCGTGCTGCGGGCCGGCACGTGGCCGCCGCCGTCCGCGACGTTCACCGCGTCGTCGGTCAGCAACCGGACCAGCGGCTCGATCTCGCCGCTGACCGCGGCCCGCAGGAAGTTCTCGGCGATCCGCTCGGCGGCGGCCGCGTCGACCGTGATCCGGGCCGGGCCGGAGGCGACGTGCCGGCGGGCGCGGTGGTGGATCTGCTGGCAGTTCGCCTCGGTCAGCCCGAGCATCCCGGCGATCTCCGCGTGCGGGTAGCCGAACGCCTCCCGCAGCACGTAGACCGCGCGTTCGTTCGGCGAGAGCCGTTCCAGCAGCGTGAGCACCGCGATCGACACGGACTCCCGCTGCTCCGCGGTCTCGGCCGGGCCGAGCATCCGGTCGCCGGCCGGCACCGGCTCCGGCAGCCACTGCCCGACGTAGGTCTCGCGCCGCGCCCGCGCCGAGGTGAGCTGGTTGAGGCACACGTTCGTGAGCACCTTCGTCAGCCACGCCTCCGGCGTCGCGATGTGCTGCCGGTCCGCCGCCTGCCAGCGCAGGAACGTGTCCTGCACCGCGTCCTCGGCGTCCCCGGCCGAGCCCAGCATCCGGTACGCGATCGCCTCCAGGCGCCCCCGGAGACGCGCGAACAGCTCCACCTCGCCGGCTCCGAGCGTCATCGCGAGTCAGCGTACGGCGTCGGCTCCCGCACGGCGATCGCCGCCCTCGGCCGGCCACGCGTCCTGCGGCGTGCCCGGAGAGCGTGGCCGGGCGAACGGGTGCGTGTCGCGGCCCACAGTGCCGGGCAACGGACGGTGGGTACGCGGATAGTTGGCATCTGAAACTGATCGGCTGAGGAGTGGCGATGAAGGCAGCGGTGTACTACCAGAACGGCGGCCCGGAGGTCCTGCGGTACGAGGACGTGCCGGATCCGGTGGCCGGCGCCGGCGAGGTGCTGCTGCGGGTCGAGGCCGTCGGCGTGCAGGGCGGTGACGTCCTGTTCCGGCAGTTCGCGCCGGTGCAGGCCGCGCCGCACATCGTCGGCTACCAGGCGGCCGGCACGATCGCCACGCTCGGCGAGGGCGTCACCGGGCTGCGCGAGGGGCAGCGGGTGGTCGCGTTCATGGCCGCCGGCTCGCACGCGGAGCTGGCCGTGGTGAAGGACTACAACGTCTACCCGGTGCCGGACGACATGGACCCGCGGGTCGCGGCCGGCATCCTGGTCGAGTTCGCCACCGCGGACGAGTGCCTGTTCGAGTTCGGCCGGCTCCGGGCCGGGGAGACCGTGCTGGTGCAGGCCGCGGCGAGTGGCGTCGGCGTCGCGGCGGTGCAGCTGGCCAAGGCCGCCGGTGCCACCGTGATCGGCACCGCGTCCAGCGACGAGAAGCTGGCCCGGCTGACCGAGCTCGGCCTGGACCACGCGATCAACTACCGGGACACGGACGTGGTGGCGCGGGTCAAGGAGATCACCGACGGCCGCGGCGTCGACGTGGTGATCGACCCGGTCGGCGGGCGCACGCTGGAGGGCAGCATCGAGGCGCTCGCGTACCGGGGGCGGATCACCTGGATCGGCGAGGCCGGCCGGGACGGGCACACGCCGCAGATCCGGCCGCTGATGGGGAAGAACGCGTCCCTGCACGGCGTCTACCTGGCGGGCGGCATGCAGCGCGACCGGGCCCGGATCCGCGCGGTCATCGAGAAGCTGATCGCGCGCGTCGCCGCGGGCGAGCTGACGGTCGTGATCGACCGCGAGTTCCCGCTCGCCGACGCGGCCGAGGCGCACCGCTACATCGAGAGCCGCGCCGCCTTCGGCCGCGTCCTGCTCGTCCCCTGAGCCCCGCGCACCCGCTCGTCGCCTGAGGCCCGCGCACCCGCCGCGATCGAGGCGGTGCCGGACCGCGCCGGTGGCTCACGGCCGCGCGGGGATCTCCAGTTCGAAGTGGACGGTGCCGGGGCCGTGCGGCGTGGGCCGCTCGTCGTGGACCAGGCGGGCGTGCGCGGTCCAGAACGCCTCGGCACCCGGCGAGATCGGGTCGGTGTGCAGGTAGGCGGCGGTGTAGCCGCCGTCGGCCGCGATGAACGCGAGCATCCGGTCCACCATCGCCCGGGCCAGGCCCCGGCGGCGGTGGGCCGGGTCGACGTAGATCCGGCAGAGCTGCGCGGTGATCCCGGCCGGGTACCGCTCGGCCAGCCGGTCCGGTGCGGACGGGCCGTGCGAGCGGACGCCGCCGGTCGCCACCACCTCGCCGTCCGGCGCGGTCGCCACCAGCAGCGTGTGCCGCGGCGGTGCCAGGTAGGCGCCGGAGATGTCGATGACGTCGCCGTGCCAGCGCGGCACGTAACCGCTGCGCATGTCGCGGTAGAGCGTGTCGAGCATGACGCGGCGTGCGCCGGGCACGTCCGCGGTCTCCGCGGTGCGCAGCGTGTACGTGGCGAGCATGATCGCTATTCTTGGCTACTTGCAAAGTTGTGGCAACAAGGGTGAGGCCGTGCTCGACCGCTTCCTGATCCTCACCGAGCTCGCCCGGCTGCCGGCCGTACCGCGCCTACTGGTGTTCACCCAGCTCGCCTTCAACGTCGGCTTCTACCTGGTGCTGCCGTTCCTCGCCGACCACCTCGGCGCCGGCCTCGGCCTGGCCGCGGCGGTCGTCGGACTGGTCCTCGGCCTGCGCACGTTCAGCCAGCAGGGCCTGTTCCCGCTCGGCGGTGTGCTCGCCGACCGGTACGGCGCCCGCCCGGTGGTGCTGGCCGGCTGCACGGTCCGGATCGCGGGTTTCCTCGTCCTCGCGCTCGCCCACGACCTCGCCACCGTGCTGGCCGGCACGGTGCTGGTCGGTGTGGCTGCCGCGCTGTTCTCCCCGGCCGTGGAGTCCGCGCTCGCCCGCGAGGGCGCGCGCCTCGAGGCGGCCGGCACGCTGCGGCGCACCGAGCTGTTCGCGATGTTCTCCGCCGCCGGCGAGGTCGGCGCGGTCACCGGCCCGCTGCTCGGCGTGCTGCTGCTCCCGGCCGGCTTCCCCGCGGTCTGCCTGGCCGCCGCGGCCGTGTTCGCGCTGATCCTGGCCGTGCACGTGCGGCTGCTGCCGGCCGAACCCGGGGCGCACGCGGACGAGCCGGTCCCGGCCGGGCTGCGCGAGGTGGCCGGCAACCGCCGGTTCCTGGCGTTCGCGGCCGCGAACAGCGCCGGACTGTTCGCCTACCACCAGCTCTACCTGGCACTGCCGCTGGAACTGCGGGCCGAGGGCGCGGCCTGGGCGCTGGGCTGGCTGTTCGCGCTCGCCTCGGTACTGATGATCGCCGGGCAGCTGACCGTGGCCCGCCACGCCCGCCGCCTGCTCGGCCCCCGTGCCGCGCTCGCCTCCGGCTTCGCGCTGATGGCGGTCGCGTTCGCGGTGGTGCCGGTGCTGCCGGGCGCGTGGTCCGCGCTCGCCATGGTGGTGCTGCTCACGGCCGGTCAGATGCTGGCGTCCCCGGTCGCCCGGGACACCGCGGCCCGGCTGGCCGGCGAGCGGCGCCTCGGCGCCCACCTCGGCGTGCTCTCCGCCGCGGGCGGCCTCGCGGTGCTGGCCGGCAGCACGGTGACCGGCGCGCTGCTGGACTCGGCCGGCCCGGTCGTCCCCTGGCTGGTGCTGGCCACCGTACCGCTGGTCGGCGCCCTGCTGCTCCTGATCGTCGTTCCCGCGATTCGTCCGCCGGCGCGGGTCTCCGGGCCGCGCGCCGCGCTCGCCGCGGGATCCGAGGGTGGGCACCACGAACCCGGGCCGGGCGGCACCGCACCGAAGCCGGACCGGGCGGCACCGGGAGCACGACCGTGCTGACCGGTCTCGGCGCCGGCGTAGAGGTCCGTCATCGGCGCTGACGGCAGGCGACCGGGCCGGCGTCGGTGCGGTGGTCGTTCGTGAGGGTTTACCCGGTGACGTGCGGAAGGGCGGCGCCGGTGGCGCGCCGGTCATGTTAAAGATCATCCATGCGCCACGTCCGCGTCATCGCGCTCTGCACGATCGTCGTTCTCGCCGCGTCGTTCGCCGCGCACAGCGCGGCCGCCGAGCTGTTCCCCCGCACCGTCGCGGCCGAGCCGGCGCTGTCCGGCGTGCCGGTGCGGCCCGCGGCGCCGGCCGCCCCGGATCCGTCGCTGACCGCGCACGCGCTGACCGCGGCGCCGAGCCCGCTGGACAATCCGCTCAAGGGCTTCGCCCGGTTCTACGTGCCCGGCGAGGACCAGAACACCGGCTATCCGCGGTCGCTGTCGTGGAGCTACTTCGGACTGTCCGAGGTGATGACCGGCGCGAACGACTGTGCCGCGTACGACTGGTCGGTGGTCGACCGGGCGCTGACCGAGATGGCGTCGTACGGCAACCAGGCCGCGATCCGGTTCTACATGGAGTACCCGGGCGGCACCGGCAGCCACCCGGCGAACGCGATCCCGCGCTGCTTCGACGGGCACGTCGCCTACCGGGACAACACCCGGTGGGGCACGGTCTCGCCGGACTACGACAGCCCGTACCTGCTGGACGCGGTCACCGCCTTCGTCGCCGCGTTCGGTGCCCGGTACGACGGCGACCCGCGGATCGGCTTCATCAACCTGGGCCTGGTCGGGCTCTGGGGTGAGTGGCACACCTGGCCGTTCGACGCGGACACCGCCGACGGACACCCGGACCTGATGCCGTCGGACGCCAGCGGCGCGCGGATCGTGGCCGCGTTCGACGACGCCTTCGACGTCACCAAGCTGGAGATCCGCTACCCGGAGTCGGCCGGTGGCGCTGCGGACGGCCGGGACGTCGGCTACCACGACGACTCGTTCTGCTACCGCGAGGGTTCACCGGCCGCGGGCGTCACGCTGCCCCGGTCGATGGGCGGCAGCGACTACGCGCAGTTGCAGCGCGCGCTGGACCGCGGTGTGGAGAACAAGTGGATCAGCAGTTCGATGGGTGGTGAGGTGCGGCCGGAGATCCAGGGCAGCGCGTTCGACGCCTGGCCCGGCGGCGCCGGTCAGGTCGACGACATGCGGGCCTGCATCGAGCTGGAGCACACCACCTGGAAGATCAACCAGGGCAGCCAGGGGTACGCCGCGTCGGATCCGAAGGTGGCGGCGGCGGTCCGGCTGATGGGGTACGACCTGACGGCCACGCACGCGTACCTCCCGGACGACGCCGCCGGCACGGCCACGGTCGGTGTCACGATCTCCAACCGCGGCGTGGCACCGTTCTACTATCCGTGGACGGTCACGCTCGGCCTGAAGAACGCGGCCGGCGGTGTCGTCAAGACCTGGGACACGTCCTGGGACCTGCGCACGGTCATGCCGCTGAAGGTCCGCGCGTTCCCGGACTGGAACGCGGGCGCGGACTACCTCGACTACGGCCACCCGCAGTACTTCCAGCACGGCATCGACCTCGGCGGCGTACCGGCCGGGGACTATCAGCTGGTCATGCGGGTGCGTAACCCGCTGGAGGCGATCAGCCCGGCGGCGAAGAAGCTCCGCTTCGGCAACGCCACCCAGGGCGGCGACGGCTGGCTCGGCCTCGGCGACCTCGGCGTCGGCGCGAGCACCGGAGGCGGCGGCACCCCCACACCCCCGGCCCAGACCACGCCCCCGGCTCCGACGCCCCCGGCCCAGACCCCGCCGTCCGCGCCGCCGGCGCCCGGCATGCCGTCCGCACCGGCCGGTGCGGTGACGCTGGACGACTTCGACGGCGCACCCGCCTACCCCGCGGACGCCCGGAACGACCTCGGCGGGTGGACCGGTGGCAACTGCTTCCGCAACGGTGGCGGCGCCGGCGTGGTCACCGGCGGTGCGCTCGCGCTGAGCTACGACAACTGCGGCTGGTTCGGCAGCGACATCGACCAGGACCTGACGGGAAAGACCCACCTGGTGGTACGGATCAGGGGCGCGCAGGGCGGCGAGCAGTCGCACTTCCACCTGAGCCTCGGCGGCGCCACCCGGGTCTTCGGCGACTTCGTCCTGGACGGCGGCGGCCGTCCCGAGATCACCACGGAGTACCGGGACATCCGGATCCCGATGGCCGCGAACGGCATCGACCGAGCCCGCCCGCAGCAGCTCGCGATGGGCTTCTGGTACGGCGGCCGCGGCACCGTCACGATCGACGCCGTGCGTGCCGAGTGATCTCCACCGGGCGGTTGTGTTCCTGGCCTCGTCGGCCGCGAACCGGGCGGCCCCGCCGTAGGCTGGGCCGGTGAACAATCGCCCGCTGACCCTGATGACCGTCCACGCGCACCCGGACGACGAGGTGACGAGCACCGGTGGTGTGCTCGCCCGGTACGCGGCCGAGGGCGTGACCACGATCGTCGTGACCTGCACCGACGGCCGCTGCGGCGACGGGCCCGGCGGTGCCAAGCCGGGCGGGGCCGGGCACGACCCCGAGCAGGTCGTCGCGATCCGCCGCGGTGAGCTGGAGGCCAGCTGCGGCATCCTCAAGGTCACCCACCTGGAGACGCTCGGCTACCACGACTCCGGCATGATGGGCTGGCCGAGCAACGACGCGCCCGGCGCGTTCTGGTCCACGCCGGTGGACGAGGCGGCCGCCCGGCTGGCCGAGCTGATCCGGCGGTACCGGCCGGACGTCGTGGTCACCTACGACGAGAACGGTGGCTACGGTCACCCGGACCACATCCAGGCGCACCGGGTGACGATGGCCGCGGTCGCGCTGGCCGGTGACGTCACGAAGGTCTACTGGAGCGTCACGCCCCGGTCCGCCATGGACGACATGGCCGAGCGGATGATCGCGGCCGGTCTCTTCACGCCGGAGGACTTCCCGGCCGACGCGCCCCCGATGGGCGTGCCGGACGAGGACATCACCACCCGGGTGGACACGACGGAGGTCGCCGCGCAGAAGTTCGACGCGCTGTCCGCCCACGCCAGCCAGGGCGACGGCGCGTTCTTCATCGGCCTGGGCCGGGAGACGTTCGGCGAGATGATGGGCACCGAGTCGTTCATCCGCGTCCAGGACTCCACCGGCGCCCCGCTGCCGGAGACCGACCTCTTCGCCGGCCTGCGGTAGGCCGGTGGCCGCACGGTGCCGGCCTCACCACGGGCCGGTGGCCGTGCGGTGCCACCGGCCCGCTCCGGGCCGGTGGCATCGCGCCGCGAGGCGTTCGGCGAACGGGCGGACGAGGTCGTCACCGGTGGCCGGCACGCGGCGGATCAACGCGGCCGCCTCGGCCGTCTCACCGCGACCGAGCAGCACCGAGGCGAGCAGCGCGCGGCAGCGGTTCTCCGGGACGGCGGCGCGCGCACGTCATCCGATCCGACCGCGGCCTCCAGCACCTCGGTCAGCCCTGCCGCGTCAGCCGCGGAGGGCGCCGGACATGAAGCCGCGGACGTAGCTGCGTTGCAGGAGGACGAAGAGCAGCAGGCAGGGGAGCGCCATCAGGGTGACGCCGGCCTCCAGCGCGGCGTAGTCGATGGCGCCGAACGTGGCGGTGCGCATGTTGACGACCGCGAGCGTGAGCGTGAAACGGTCGGTGGAGTTGAGCAGGATCAGCGGGGCGAAGAACTCCGACCACGACGACAGGAACGCGAACAGCGCGACCGTGACCAGGCCGGGCCGGACCGCGGGCAGCAGCACCCGGGTCAGCACGCCGACGCTGGACGCGCCGTCGACCTGGGCGGACTCCTCCAGTTCGGGTGGGATCGCGGCGAACGAGTTGCGCATCATGAAGATCGCGAACGGCAGCTGGAACATGATCAGGACGAGGCTCAGCCCGACCAGCGAGTCCTCCAGGCCGATCCAGCCGAGCAGCACGTAGAGCGCGATCAGGACGGTGGCGTACGGGACCATCAGGATCGCCAGCGTGACCAGGAACAGCGCGTCCCGGCCGGGGAAGCTGAACCGGCCGAACGCGTACCCGCCGAGCGTGGCCACCAGCAGCGTGCCGCCGACCGTCAGCAGCGCCACGGTCAGGCTGTTCACCACGTGGTAGAGCCGGATCCCGCTGTCGTCGGTGAACAGCCGGGCATAGTTCTCCAACCCGAAACCGTCGGCGGTACGGACGGAGGCGTACCCGCTCCACAGCAGCGGGAACAGGAAGAGGATGGCGAGCGCGCCGCCGGTCACGGGATGCAGAAGCTTCACGGGGCACTCCGGGTGCGAAGGACGGCCAGCTGCGCGAGCGACACGACGACGAGCACGGCGAGCAGCGCCACCGAGACGGCCGCGGCCGAGCCCAGGTCCAGCTCGATGAACGCCTTGCGGTAGACGACCATCACCAGCGACGTGGTGGAGTTGTCCGGCCCGCCGCGGGTGAGGATCCAGAACTGGTCGAACGCGAGCAGCGAGCCGGTCACGATCAGCGTCAGGACCAGTGCGATCGTCGACCGCATCAGCGGCAGCGTGATCGAGGTGAACGTCTGCCACCGGTTCGCGCCGTCGAGCCGCGCGGCCTCGTACACCTCGGTGGGCACGGCCTGCAGCCCGGTGAGCAGGATGAGCATGTTGAACCCGGCGAACCGCCACAGCACCAGCAGGATCGCGGCGCCGAGCGCGGTGCCGCCGCTGTCGCTGACGCTGATCACGCCGCCGAACGGGCCGATCTCCGCGCTGAGCAGGCCGAGGAACAGCAGCGACGCGCTGGCGAAGCCGACCGCGGCCGGCAGGAAGAACACGGTCCGGAGGAAGCCGGTGCCGCGCCGCCGCCGCTGCACCAGCAGCGCCATGCCCAGCGAGGACGCGAACAGCAGCACCGTGATGATCACGGTGTACGTGAGCGTGAACCCGGCGGCGTCGCGCAGCAGCCGGTCGTCGGCGAGGCCGGTGTAGTTCGCCGGGGCGTTGAGCGTGGGCAGGCCGAGCAGCGGCCAGCGGTGCAGGGACATGTAGGCGACGAGCCCGAGCGGTACGACGAAGAACGCGCCGACCATGAACGCGGTGGGCGCCGCGTACAGCATGCCGGTCAGCGCGTGCCGGCGGCGGCGTGGATTGCGCCGCCCGGCCGCGGTGGGACGCACCACCGCGGCCGGGCGGGACAGCACCGACGTCACTTGGCGAGCGACGCGGTCAGGGCGGCCGCGCCGTCGGTCAGCGCGGTGCTCGCGTCGCCGAACAACGCGCCGCGGAACGTGGCGATCCACGGGCTCTGCGGGTCGTTGTAGGTCGCGTTGAAGTTCTTCGCGTACGGCGTCCGCCCGTTCGCCAGCAGCGAGTTGATGGTGACCACGCGCGGGTCGGCCGCGGCGTACCGGTTGGCGGCCAGGTCGGTGCGGACCGGCACGCCCTTGCCCTTCGCCACCACCTCGACCTGTGCCTCGTCGCCGAGCGTCCAGGACAGGAAGTCCCACGCCGCGTCCGCCTTCGCCGAGGTGGCGCCGATGCCGATCGCGTCGCCGCCGACGAACGTGGACTCACCGCCGTCCAGCCCGCTGATCGGCGCCACGCCCAGCTCGAAGTCGGTCTTCTCCTCGATGATGCCGAGCCACACGCTGGGCGCCGGCGCGATGCCGATCGTGCCGCTCTGCAGCGCGCCGAGCCAGGTCGGGCCGGCCTCGTCCTTGGACGCGGGCGCGGCCACGCCCTCCTCGTACAGTTGCCGGTAGAGCGCGAACACGCCGGCCATCGCCGGGTCGTCGATCGTGCTGGCCGTACCGTCGTCATTCATGATGTCGCCGCCGGCGGCCCAGACGGACGGCCACAGCGTGAAGACGTTGCAGCCGCCGCAGTTGCCGCCGAAGTAGGTGCCGTTGACGTCGCCGCCGAGCTTGTCGATCGTGCGCGCGTGCGCGGCGAACTCGGTCAGCGACGTCGGCGGCTTCTCCGGATCGAGGCCCGCCTGCCGGTAGAGGTTCTTGTTGTAGAGCAGCACGGACATGTCGATCGTGTGCGGGACCGCGTAGTTGCGGCCCTCCCAGGTGCCGTTCCGGACGTGCGCGGGCGCGACCTCGCCGGCCACCGGGAGGGCGGTGAACTTCTCGGTGATGTCGAGCCAGAGACCCTGGGCCGCGTACTGCGGTGCGAACACCACGTCCGCCGCGAAGAGGTCGGGCAGCGCCCGCGCGCCGGCCGCGGAGGCGAGCTTCGCCGGGTACTCCTCGTTCGGGTACGCGGTGACCTCGACCGTGTCCTCGTGCGTGGCGTTGTACGCGGCCGCGTACGCCTTGGACACGGTCTCGGTCGCGGCGCGCGTCCACAGCGTGACGGTCACCGGGCCGTCCGCGACCGCCGCGCCACCGCCGCAGCCCGCCAGGCCGGCGGTCAGCACCGCGCCCAGCCATCTCCTCATCGACATCACCGAGTTCTCCTAAGGGGTATAAGCCTGCAACTCCGTTATTCCGGTCCTGAAGCCGGGCGCGTGCGTCACCTGGATCCGGAACCGCTGCGCGGTCACCGCGCCGAACCGGACCACGTTGTAGTTCGCCCGGGGGGACGCCTGCGAGGCCACGGTCACCCACGCCGAGCCGTTCCAGTACTGGACGGTGTACGACGCCGGC
This sequence comes from Catenuloplanes niger, assembly GCF_031458255.1. Taxonomy (NCBI): domain Bacteria; kingdom Bacillati; phylum Actinomycetota; class Actinomycetes; order Micromonosporales; family Micromonosporaceae; genus Catenuloplanes; species Catenuloplanes niger. The sequence goes on along the minus strand of NZ_JAVDYC010000001.1, from coordinate 438,923 downwards.
GGCCGGTACCGGTTGGCGGCCCGGTCGTCGCGGAAGTAGACGCGCACCTCGTCGACGGCCCGCGCGCTGCCGAGGCCGGCCTCCAGCCAGTCCGTGGCGTTCGGTGACCCGTACGTGCCCCAGAGCGGCTCGTTGATCGGATAGCCGTCGACCGCGGCGCCGGTGCCGGTGCCGGACGCGGTGTAGGACGCGCCGGTGGTGGCGTTGCGGAGGATGTTGGCCTCGGACAGGTTCGTCCCGGACTTCGCGAAGACGTCCACCATCCGTGGGCTGTCCTGGGTGACCTGCGCCGGCGCCTGCACGCCCGGGACCGCGGCGCGGTACGTGACCGCCCCGCCGTTCGGCAGCGACACCGCGCCGGTCGCCGGGTCGTAGACCACCCGGGTCAGCCGGTCCACCGTGAACGCGCGCGTGCCGTTGAGGTAGACGGAGTAGCCCTCCGGGAAGCCGGCGTAGCGCGTCACGCCGTCGGCCGGGTCGTCCCAGACGATCGACAGGTCCGCGTTGCGGTAGCGCAGGTGGTTGGCCGCGAAGTGCGACCAGCCGATGCCGATCGGGGACAGCTCGACCTGCGCGTCGTTGCGCGGCCGCAGCCCCATCACGTCCTCGATCATCGTCCAGTTGCTGCTGCCGAGGATGTTGTGGTGGATCCAGGACCGGTAGTCGATCGTGCGGGTCGACGCGTTCCAGTTCGCCCAGAACTCGTTCGCGTCCGGCCAGGCCGTGTTGCCGCCGATGTACTGCGCCCAGGCGTTCCAGTAGAGCAGCTTCTTGTAGTCCTCGGCCGTCATCCACTGGTTCGGGTAGTTGCGCAGCACCGAGGAGTAGAGCCGGAACTGCACGGTCGAGTTGATCGTGGAGAAGTTGTTGCTGCCCGGCTGCCCGGCCGCCGCCGCTGCCGCCTTGTCCCGCTGGTTCGCGGTGAAGAACGGGAAGATCGGGTACTCGGCCGGGTCCGCGTAGAGGCGCAGGGCCTGCTTGTACGCGTCGGTGTTCGGCATCGCGCCGACCGCGAACGGGTAGTAGTTGTTGATTTCCTTCCACGGCACGTGCGCGTTCGTGGCCACGTGCCGGTGCTCGATCAGCTGCCGGGACGGGTTCCACAGCACGCTCACGATCGCGGTCCGCACCCGGTCCGCGATCGCCTGCATCTCGGCGGCCTTCGCGGTGTCGCCCGCGGTGCGATAGGCCTGCGCGGCCGCGAGCGCGTTGCTGTAGACGTACGCGGACTCCGCCCGGTCGAGCCACCCGTCCCGCCAGTGGAACGACACCGCGTCCGCGTCGTTGCCGGTCAGCGCGCCCCAGTCGTACTCGATCAGGCCGTTGCCGTCGTGGTCGTAGAACGACAGCTGCCCCTTCACGTCACCCTCGGCGTAGCGGGCCAGCTGCGCCGCGATCGCCGGCTGTCCACCGTGGATCTGGTACGCCCGCCAGGCCGCCTCGGAGATGTACTGCGTGTACGAGTTCGACCAGTTCTCCGGGTCGCCCGGGTTGTCCACGAACCGGCCGCCCTTCGACACCTGGCCCACCGACACCCACGGACCGTACGAGTGGACCGGATCGCGCAGGTACTTCAGGTCGTCGATGTGCATGGGCTGGGTGAGCACGATCGCGTTGTTGTAGCCGAGCGCGCCCTCCACCGACACCGGGAACTGGAAGTCCTGCCCCGGGATGTCCGCGTCCAGGTGGTTGAAGCGCATCAACCACCAGCGGTAGTACAGGTTCTTCTTGATCGCCGGCTCGGGCACGTCCAGGTACGGGATGTTCTGCGCCCACCAGCGGTTGTACGCGCGCACGTGCGTGCCGAAGGCCACCTCCGGGGCGTACCCGCGATAGGCCTGGTACTCGGTCGACGACTCCGGGATCTCGGTCGTGACGAAGCCCATCACCACCTTGGTCGTCACCGTCGCCCCGGCCGCGACCGTGACGCCGCGGTTCAGCCCGCCGCCGGAGACCGTGAACCCGTCCGCGGACAGCCGCGGGTAGAGCGTGGTCAGGTTGTTCCGCACGGCCCGCTGACCGGTCAGTTCGCTGCCGGAACCGGTCGTCGCGTAGGGCGACGTGACGCGCAGGCTCACCGTCGCGGGAGCGGTCCCGCCGTTCGTGATCGCCAGGTTCGCCACCGCCACGTTCTGCTGCGTGATGAACTTCGTCTGCTGGATCCGCACGGTCCCGGCGGTGTGGACGGACCTCCAGTGACTCGGCGCCTGCCAGCGCTGCGCGACCTGCTCGGTGAACGTCCCCGGGCTCGCGGTCACCGTGAACGCGGGCTGGTCGCTGATGCTCTCCCAGTACGCCACCTGCCCGCCGAAGCCGAGCGTTCCCGGCGTGTGCGTCTTCATGAACAGCGCCCGCCCGCGGCTCATCAGCCACGTGCCGGCCGGGTCGTTGCCGGACCGGGACAGCAGCCGGTCCATCCAGAAGTCGGTGCCGCCGGCCTCCGCGTCATAGATCGCCTGCATGGTGCTGCCGGTGCTCAGCGCGGCCGGCGCCGCCGGGACCGGGCCACCGGAGAACGTCGGGTAGCCGATGGTCTGTGCTGCTCGGGCCGGCGGGGCCGGCAGGGTGAGGAGTGCGAGGACGAGTACGGCGCTCAACGCTTTCCGCATCGCGTCATCTCCGGGGGGTCAGGGAGTGAGGACGGGCAGCCAGACGCGCATCGTGGCGGGACCACGACGGGCCCAGCGGTGGTACGGCACGAGCGGCACGACGGTGGGGGATCCGATCGCGGAATCGGTGCCGGTGCGGTGGTACGGCCAGCGCGCGCCGGTGGACTGCGCGAACCGGCCCTTCACGGCGGTGGCCTCCGGGGCCACCGCCGTGTCGACCATGAGGTGATCCAGGTTCTCCTGCGCGTCGAGCGACTCCACGCACATGACCAGCGGCCCGGCCTCGACCGCCACGCACCCGCGCACCGCGTCGATCCGCGGGTCCGGCCAGGTCCAGCGCGGCGTGAGCGGCAACCGCAGCACGACGGTGTCGCCGGCCGCGAAGTCACGCCGGATCCGGACCGCGGTCCCGGCCTCCACCGGCCGCCCGTCCAGCGTGGCGCCCTCGGCCCAGCCCGGCACGCGCAGGCTCAGCACGCGCTCGCCCTGGTCGGCGCGGCGCACCGTGATCACGATGTCGCCGTGGTCCGGGTATCGGGTGCGCACGTCCAGCTCCAGCCCGCCGGCCCGCACGTCCATGTCCGCGTACTGGTGCAGCTGCACGCCCTCCGCGGTGGACGTGACCAGGTAGCCGGGCAGGCTGGCGAGCAGCCGGGCCACGTTCGGCAGGCAGCAGGAGACCTCGAAGAACGGCGCGCGCGGCCCGCCACCGAAGCGCAGCTGCGCGCGGTCCGCCGGCACGAACTCGGTCGGCGTGCGCTGGTGCAGCGTGTGCGCGTAGAAGAACGCGCGCCCGTCGTCCGCGATCGCGGTGGCGACCACGTTGTAGAGCACCCGCTCGACGATGTCGCCGTAGCGCATGTCGCCGGTGGCCAGCAGCAGCCGGTGCGCCAGCATCACCGTGGCGACGCCCGCGCAGGTCTCCGAGTAGGCCCGGTCCGGCGGCAGCACGAAGTCGTCGCCGAACGACTCGTCCTGGTGCCGCGACCCCATGCCGCCGGTCAGGTAGGTGCGCCGCGCGAGCGTGTGGTCGAACTGCCGGACGACGGCCGCCAGCAGCTCCGTGTCGCCGGTCTCCACCGCCACGTCCACCGCGCCGGCCGCCAGGTAGAGCGCGCGGACCGCGTGCCCGCGCAGACTGTGCGCCTCCCGGACCGGCGTGTCGTCCAGGAAGTAGGCCCAGCCGAACTCGTGCTCCGGCAGCGTGCGGTGCCCGCGCCGGTTCACGAACGCGGCCGCGGTCTCCAGGTAACGGGCCTCGCCGGTCACCCGGTACAGCTCGACCAGCGCGGTCTCGATCTCCGGATGTCCGCAGATCGCGGGATCGGCGCCGGCCACGTGGTCGGCCGCCCGGCGGGCGACCGAGACCAGAGCGGGGGATCTTCCGGTACGGGCGGCGGCCACCCCGGCCTGGATCAGGTGACCGAGGCAGTACAGCTCGTGCCCGAAGTGCGGGTCGGACCAGCGGGCCGGCTGGCCGGGGCGGCCGTGCGCCGTACCGACGTAGCCATCCCTCTCCTGGGCCCGGGCCACCAGCGCGGTGAGCTCGTCGATCTCGGCGAGGTGGTCCGCGTCGTCCCAGCAGTAGGCCTCGAGCAGCTTGTAGATCTCCGAGTCGGTGAACTCCCGGCCGACGTGCCGCTCGGGCTCCCGGAAGTTGCGGATCCAGCCCATCCGGTCCAGCCAGGCGTGCGCGTGCGGCAGGACGCCGGACGTGTTGACCGCACGCCGGTCCGCCCAGAACCCGCCGTCGCGCAACCGCACCGCCTCCGGCGACACCGGCCGGAACGCGCCCGAGGACGGCACGACGGGCCCGCGTTCGACTGCAGTCACACCGGCTCCCTACGCTGTCGAAAACCTTTTCGGAATCCTGGCACCGTCGTTACTCCACTGTCAACGGTCTATTTCGTCGCCATTGCCGAAACCGTCCGGATCGACCCGGCGGCTATGCTGATCCGAAAGCTTTTCGACCATGGGGGTACGCGTGGCGAGGCAGCGGATGCAGGCCGTCACCCTGACCGACGTGGCGCGGCTGGCCGGCGTCTCCGTCGCCACCGCCTCCAAGGCGCTGAACGCGCGCGGTGAGGTCGCCCCGGCCACCCGGCAGCGCGTGCAGGCCGCGGCGGACGAGCTGAAGTTCTCGCCGAACATCCTGGCCCGCGGCCTCATCTCGGGCAACACGCGGACGATCGGCCTGCTCACCGACGAGCTGTCCGCGGCCCGGTTCACCATCCCGGTGCTGCTCGGCGCGGAGAACGCGCTCGGCGACGAGCAGATGAGCGTGCTGCTCTGCGACGCGCGCGGCGACGCGATCCGCCGCCGGCACTACATCCGCACGCTGCTGGCCCGGCAGGTCGACGGGTTCATCATCCTCGGCGACGCCAACGAGGTCCGGCCGTCGCTGACCCGGGACATCCCGGTGCCGGTCGTCTACGTCTACTGCGAGTCCGACGACCCGGACGACGTGTCGCTGGTCGCGGACGACGCCGGTGGCGCCCGGCTCGCGGCCCGCCACCTGGTCTCGCTCGGCCGCCGCCGGATCGCGCACATCACCGGTGACCATGCCTACCGGGCCGCTCGTGATCGCGCGTCGGCGTTCGCCGCGGAGATGGCCGCCTCCGGGCTCGAGCCGGTGGGGGACCCGCTCTTCGGCCAGTGGTCGCAGCGATGGGGCCGGCATGCCGCGTCGATGCTGCTCTCCGCGTACCCGGACGTGGACGCGATCTTCTGCGGCAGCGACCAGATCGCGTACGGCGTCACGGAGACGCTGCGCGACCTCGGCCGGGCCGTACCCGACGACGTGGCCGTCGTCGGGTACGACAACTGGGAGGTGATCGCCGCCGAGTGCCGCCCGCCGTTGACCACGGTCGACCTCAACCTGGAGCAGCTGGGTGCGGCCGCGGTCAAGGCACTGTTCGCGGCGCTCGACGGCAATCCGTCCTCCGGGGTGGTGCGCATGCCGACCCGGCTCATCGTGCGCGAGTCCACCGGGGTGGCACGCCGGTCATAGCCCGTACCGGCTCTTCAGGTGACGCCACCAGTCGCGCGCCATCCACCGGTCGAACTCGGTGATCTGCGTGGCGCTGCCCGCCTTCATCAGGAAGCCGCCGACGCCCGGGTCCCAGTCGTAGAAGTCGTCCAGGCCGAGGCCGTGCCCGATCTCGTGCAGCAGGATGTGCTGGTTCTCCTGGTTCAGTGAGTTCACGAAGTACTCGCTGCCCATCCGCTGGCCCCAGTCGCCGCCCGCGCCACCGCCCATGCCGGCGGTCAACCAGAGCGACATGTCGTAGTGGTGCGCGTACCCACCGGGGCAGTTGGGGTACTGGCCGTTCTGGTTGAAGAAGCGGCCGCACGGCTCCGCGCACTGCGGCGCGTTCTCCCGGATGTTGTTCACGTAGATGTCGACCGAGTTGTCCGTCCACTGCAGCGTGTTGCGGTCCCGGACGGCCCAGCCGACCACGTTGACCGGCACGTACGTGTACGGGAAGCCGTCGAACCCGGCCATCGCCGCGATCCACTTGTTGAACTGCTGGCCGAGCTTGACCTCGATCTGGTCGCGCAGCGCGGCGGACACGGGGGCGGACGAGTCCCAGCGCACGCAGTAGTTGATGCTGCCCTGCGCCGCGATCAGCTGGTCCCAGATGTAGTTGCGGAACCCGTACAGGTTGCCGTAGGTCTCCTCCTGATGCCGCCAGACCGCGTCCAGTGCGGAGCTGAGGTTGGCCGGCGGGTTCCAGGTGCTCGGCGCCGGCGTGCTCGGTCCCGGGGTGCTCGGCCCCGGCGTGGTCGGGCGCGGGGCCGGGGTCTGCGTCGTCGGGTTCGGGCCCGGCGTCGTCGGTGCCGCGCTGCCGGTGCAGGCAACGCCGTTCAGCGCGAACGTGGCCGGTGCCGGGTTGGCGCCGGTGACCGTGCCGTTGAAGCCGAACGACGCGGTCGCGTTCGTGGCGATCCCGCCGTTCCAGGCCGCGTTGGTGACCGTGACCGCGCTGCCCGATTGCGTGTACGACCCGTTCCACAACTGGGTGATCTGCTGGGCGCCCGGGAACGAGAACGTCAGCCGCCACCCGTCGACCGGGTCGCCCAGGTTCGTCACCGCGACCGTGCCGCTGAACCCGCCGTTCCACTGACTCGGCACCGAGTAGGCCACCCGGCACCCGGTCGCCGCGGCCTGCGCGGTCGCCACCGTCGTCCCGGTCGCCGCGGTGGCCAGCGCGATCACGGCCGCGACCAGCGCCGGCCTTCGCATCCTTCTCATGATTCGCACCCTTCGTGCGCCGAAAAGCTTTTCGCGACCCTAGGCATCGATGTGTGCCGATGTCAAATGTGCCCGCTGTCCGCCCACCACGAACGCACGCCGAAAGCACGCGGCCGGCCGCGTGCTTTCGGCGTGCGTCATCAATTTCGGCGACCCGGTGCCCGGTGTCGCGTCGGCCGGAGCCCGCGTCGCATCCGGTCCGGGAGCCGGCGGTGCGTCTCGCCGGCCGGCACGCGGGATGCGTGAACTCGCCCGGAACCATCCGCCGGCCCGATCCGACATCAACCGCGAACGCTTCGTCGCCGGATGTCCCCGGTGATCGAGGCATCTCCATGTCGTTTCGGCGGTCCGGGGACGCCTCGATCGCTCGGGTCCGGTGAAGGTTCCGGGCACCCGTCCGTGACCGCCCGTCCGTGATCGCCCGATCGCGGTTGCCCGTCCCGCGATGCGAATCGCATGACCGAAGGAGCACGTTCTGACACTCGAGACCGAGACCGAGACCGAGACCGAGACCGCGTCGCCGTCGTCCGCGTCGCCGTCGGTGCCGGAGCCGCCGCCCCGGCGGGGAGGGTGGGCGGCGCTGCGGCCGCTGATCCACCGGCTGCACTTCTACGCCGGCGTGCTGATCGGCCCGTTTCTGCTGGTGGCGGCGCTGAGCGGTGGGCTCTACGCGCTCAGCCCGCAGCTGGAGAAGGTGATGTACGCGGACCTGCTGACCGGCGGGCCGGCCACGGTTCCGCTCGCCCGGCAGGTCGCGGCCGCGCAGGCGGTGACCGAGGTCCCGGGCTTCGTGGCGGTCCGTCCGGCACCGGCCGGCGGCACCACCCGGGTGATCTTCGACGACGGCTCGTTCCCCGAGTCGTACCGTCATGCGGTCTTCGTCGATCCGGCCGACGGCAGCGTGCGCGGCCAGGCCACGGTCTACGGCACCACCGGCGCGCTGCCGGTGCGGTCCTGGATCGACGAGCTGCACCGGTCGCTGCACCTCGGCGAGGCCGGCCGGCTCTACAGCGAGCTGGCCGCGTCCTGGTTGTGGGTGGTCGCGCTCGGCGGCCTCGCGCTCTGGCTCGGCCGGGCCCGCCGCCGCGTCCTCGTGGTCGACCGCCGGGCGCGCGGCCGGGCCCGCAGCCGCTCCTGGCACGCGGTGACCGGCGTCTGGCTGTTGCTGGGCTTCCTCGCGCTGTCCGCGACCGGGCTGACCTGGTCGCAGTACGCCGGCGCGAACGTGACCACGCTGCGCGCGCAGCTCGGCTGGTCCACGCCGGCGCTGAACACCGCGGTCGACCCGGCCGCCGCGCCGTCCACCGGCGGTGACCACGCCGGGCACGGCGGTCACGCCGCCCCGGCGCCCGGCACGGTCGACGTGTCGCGGGTCGACGCGGTCCTGGCCGCCGCCCGCGCCGCCCGGGTGGACTCCGACCAGGTGGAGATCGGCGTGCCGGCCGGCGAGGGCCGGGCGTGGACCGTCACCGAGGTGCACCGGGCCTACCCGACCAGCGTGGACTCCGCCGCGGTCGACCCGGCCACGCTCGCGGTCACCGACGTGGTGCGGTTCGCGGACTACCCGTTCATGGCGAAGATGGCCCGCTGGGGCGTCGACCTCCACATGGGTACGCTGTTCGGCCTGCCCAATCAGGTCGCGCTCGCCCTGCTCGCGGCCGGTCTGGTGGCCGTGGTCGTCCTCGGTTACCGGATGTGGTGGCAGCGCCGCCCGACCGGCGCGGACCGGTGGCGCCCCGGCCCGGTCCTGCCGCCCGGCGGCCTTCGCGCGCTGCCCTGGCCGGCTCTGCCGCCGATCGCCGTCGTGACGGTCGCGGTCGGCTGGTTCCTGCCGCTGCTCGGCCTCGGCCTCGCGACCTTCCTCCTGGCCGATGTGCTGCTCGCCGCGGTCCGGCGGCACCGGGCGGCCTGACCGGGGACGCCGGCGGCACCTGCTGACGTGCCGCCGGCGTCGAGGTCAGTCCTCCAGGCCGGAGCCGGTGTACGAGGGCACGCCGGAGAGCATCGCGAGGATCTCCGGATTGTCCTCGTTGCGACGCCGGTGCAGCTCCTGGATCTTCGCGTTCAGCTCCGGGTCGTCGTCGTCACTGACGTCGAAGATCTCGAGCCGCTCGGCCAGGTGCAGCCCCAGCTGGTCGGTCCGGTACGTGGTCGGGTGCGTCAGGTAGGCGTACAGCCCGTCGAGGTCCTCGACGACGAACACCGCGCTGTACGAGTAGTCGCCGCCGAGGTCGCGGCCCACGATGAAGGACTTGATCGCGGGGTTCGACCGGCCCTGCTCGCGCCAGCTCTCCAGCGCCGCCTCGATCTGCTCCGGCGTCGCGGTCGCCTTCAGGGTGGCGCGATTGATGTGGTAGATCATCCGATCCTCGTCTCTAACGCCGTTAGAAAATCTAACTGCGTTAACTCTGCGGCGCCTCACCGCGGTCGTCAAGGTCGATGCCCGGTGTCGGAGGACACCACCGAACCGCCGCGGCACCGGGGTGTCAATGCGCGACGGTCGCGGCGACGGCGTCGATACTGGACTGTTCCGGCAGGTGCAGGACGGCCGTGGACTCCTCGGCGAGCGCGGTCAGCCGGGCGACCTCCCCGTCGGTCAGTTCCCCGGCCAGCCGGCCCGCGGCCACGTTGGCGCGCAGGTGGTCCGGGTCCGTCGTGCCGGGGATGGCGACCACGGCCGGGCTGCGGCGCAGCAACCAGGCCAGCGCGATCTGGGCCGGCGTCGCACCGAGGCGCTCCGCGGGGGCGGCCAGCTCGGCGTAGCCGGTCAGCCGCCCGGCCGCCAGCGGGAAGTAGGGCACGAAGAGGATGCCCTGGGCCTCGCAGTCGGCGAGCACCTGGACGCCGCTGCGGTCGAGCAGGTTGAAACGGTTCTGCACGGCCGCGATCGGCGTCACCCGCTGCGCGCGGGCAAGGTCCGCCGGGGATGCCCCGGACAGGCCGATCCGGCGGATCAGGCCCCGCTCGCGCAGGTCGGCGAGCACGCCGAGCCGCTCCTCCAGGTCCTCCTCCGCCGACACCGCGCCCAGGTCGCCGCCGAGCCGCAGATAGGTCAGCTCGCTCACGTCCGTACCCAGGTCGGCCAGGGCCTCGTGCACCTGCGCCCGGATCTCGGCCAGGTCCCGGATCGTGGTCCAGGTGCGGCCCGGGCCGCGGCCGGCGCCGACCTTGTTGCCCACGATCACGCCGTCCGGGAACGGGCGCAGAGCCTCGCCGATCAGCTGGTTGACGGTCCGCGGACCGTAGGCGTTCGCGGTGTCGAAGAACGTGACGCCCTCCTCGACGGCGAGACGCAGCACGCGCCGCGCCGCCGCCGGGTCGTCCGGTGGGCCCCACACGTGCGTCCCGGCGAGCCGCATGGCGCCGTACCCGATGCGATTCATTGTCTTCTCCTCGGTGTATCAGTGCCTCACCATTATGCGTAGCACTGCTCGAAACAGTGTTACGCCGAATGCCGTAGCATTGCAACCGTGGATGACGACAAGCGGCGACGGATCCTCGACGTGACGGCCGGGATCCTGGAGAGCGGTGGTGCGCAGGCGGTCTCGACCCGGTCGGTGGCCGCGGCGGCCGGGATCCGGGCGGCCTCGCTCTACCAGCTGTTCGGTGACATGGACGGCCTGCTCACGGCGCTGGCCCGGCACGTCTTCGACCTGTACCTGGCCGAGAAACGGACCCTGACCGCGACCGACGACCCGGTCGACGACCTGCGGCGCGGCTGGGACATGCATGTCAGCTTCGGCCTCCGGCACCCCGCGTTCTACCTGTTGATGTTCGGCCCGCCCCGGCCCGGCCGCCGCCCACCCGCCGTCGACCAGGCCTACGAGCTGCTGCTGCGGTACATGGAACGGGTCGCCGCGACCGGCCGACTGCGCGTGCCGACCACGGTCGCGGCCGACCTGGCCCTGGCCGGCGGCATCGGCGCCACGCTCACGCTGATCGGCGGGCGCGGGGACGGGGCGGCCCCGGGTGCCGCGCCGATTGCCGACGTCACGGGCCTGTCCGAGCGGATGCGGGACAGCCTGCTCGGCGCGGTCCTCACCGGCGCGCCCGCCACCGCGTCGCCCGGACTGGCCCCGCTCGCGGTCGCGCTGGACACCGCCCTCGCCGCCGAGCCGCCGGAGACGCTGCGGCCCACCGAGACCGCGCTGCTGCGCGACTGGCTGGGCCGCCTCGCCGGCTGACGGTCGGGCACACTGGGCCGGTGGCGTACGTACTGGACACCGTGGATCTGCCACCGGGGGAGCGGGCGGAGGCGGTGCGGACCGCGATGATGTACGCGTCCGCGCCCTGCCACGTCATTCACGAGGAGCCGGACGGGCCGGTGCACGCGCGGATGGAGGTCTGGGACCTCGGCGACGCGAACGTCTTCACGCACCGGTCGTCCGGGATCCGGCTGCTGCGCACGGACCGGCTGGCCCGGCAGGACGCGATGCCGGTGGTCGCGCTCTCCGTCCAGCTGCGGGCCGACGGCCGGATCGCGCAGGCGGGGCGGCAGGCCGTGGTGCCGGCCGGGGAGCTGCTGGCGGTGGACCTGTCGGCCGCCTACGACTATTCGTGGTCCGGGCACGGCGCGGCCGGGGCGATCCAGGTCCCGTTCGACCGGCTCGGGCTGCCGGTCGACCTGGTGCGGCGGGCCGTGCCGGAGATCCGGTCGAGCCCGTACCACCGGATGCTCATCGACCACGTCGGGCACCTGGCACGCGATCCGGCGCGGCTGACCGGGAACGCCGCGGTCGCGACCGCGAGCGTGGAGCTGGTGCGGGCGCTGCTGGCGACCGCGGTCCCGCCGGGCCGGGACACCCGGCGGGTGCTCGCGGAGACGCTGCTGACCCGGGTGCTGGCGTTCGCGCGGGCGCACCTGGCCGACCCCGACCTGAGCCCGGCGGCGATCGCGTCCGCGCACCACGTGTCGCTGCGGCACCTCTACCAGGTCTGCGCGGAGGCGAACCTGAGCCTCGAACAGTGGATCATCGGTGAGCGGCTCCGGCACGCCCGGCAGGACCTGCTGCGCCCGGAGAACCGACACCGTCCGGTGGCCGCGATCGCCCACCGCTGGGGCTTCCGCGACCCGACCCACTTCACCCGCCGCTTCAAGGCCCGCTACGGCGTCCTCCCCAGCCGGCTCCGCCGGTCGTCCGAGACCGACCGCGGCTGACGGCACCGCGTGATCCGCGGCCGGCCGGGCCGCGGATCGTGCACTGTGGGCCGACGGGCGTGCGGCGAGGGCCGATCCGGCGCGGTGCGGCGCCGATAGCGTCGTCCGGTGCGGGAGGAACTCGGGGAACGGCTTCGTGAGCTGCGGATACGGGCCGGTCTGACGATCGAGGGGCTGGCCGGGGCGTCGGGGGTGAGCGTGCGGGCGATCAGTGACACCGAGCGCGGCCGCAGCCGGATGCCGCGTCCCCGGACCGTCGTGGCGCTCGCGGCGGCGCTCGGGCTGGACGGAGCCGACGCCGACGCGCTCGCGGAGCTGGCGCGCTCCGCCCGGGGCACCGTGGTGGCGGGCCGGCCACGCGCGGGTGAGCTGCCGAGGCGTGCCGGCGTGTTCGTCGGCCGGCGCGCCGCGCTGACCGAGATCGGCGGGTGGGTCTCGGCGTCGCGTCCGGACGGGCCGGCGCTGGTCGTGGTGCTGCACGGACTGCCGGGCGTGGGCAAGACCGCGCTCGCGCTCCGCCTCGCCGAACGGCACCGGGACCGGTTCCCGGGCGGCGCGCTCTACGCCGATCTGCGCGGCGGCGCCGGTGCGGAGGCGGAAACCGTGCTGCTGCGCGCGCTGGGCGTGGGTGCCCGGCGGATCGCGGCGGCCGGCGACGAGCGGGCCGGGCAACTGCGGGAACTCCTCGGCCGGCGCCGGTGCCTGCTGGTCCTGGACGGCGCGGACCGCGAGGCGCGGGTCCGCGCGCTGCTGCCGGGCGCCGGCTGCGTGCTGGTCACCAGCCGCCGGGCGCTCGCCGGCCTGGAGGCGGTGCGCCGCTACGCACTCGCGCCGCTGTCACCCGGCGAGTCGGCGGCGCTGTGGCGTGCGATCGGCGGCGAGTCCGGCACACCGGAACAGATCGACGCGGTGGCGCGGCTCTGCGGCCACCTCCCGCAGGCCCTCCACCTCGCCGCCGCCCGCCTGACCGGCACCGGCCCGGTTCGCACCGGCCCGGTGGCCCATGCGACCGGCACCGGCCCGGCCGCTCGTGCGACCGGCACCGGTCCGGCGGCCCATACGACCGGCACCGGTCCGGCACCGCATGCGACCGGCACCACTCCGGCACCGCACGCGACCGGCGTCGATCCGGCCGCTCGGGTGACCGGCGCCGGTCACCGCCGCCGTGTGGGCGAACCATGGCCGATGGCGCGCCTGCTCGCGGAACTGTCCGACATGGACCGTGGACCGGCCGCGCTGACCGGAGCAGGCATCGGTGCCCCGGCCGCGTTCCCCGAGCTCGGCTCCGACGCCCGGGCCGTGCTCCGAGGCCTCCTCCGGGCGCCCACGCCGTTCGTCCGCACCGCGGACGCCGCGGCCGCGGCCGGATGCGACCCGGTCACGGCCGAAACGCTGCTGGAGGAGCTGCTGGACCTGGGACTGCTGCGGTCCGTGGGCGCCGACCGCTACCGGCTGCACGACGCGGCCCGGCTGTTCGCCGGCCCGGAGCCGGCCGCACCGGATTCTGCCTAATGTTCCGCATGGTTCGCCGGTCGGCCCGCTGATTGCATGTGGCAACAACCTGATCACTGATCCGGAGGAACACATGAGCGAAGTACCCCGGCGTACGGTGCTGGCCGGCTCCGCGGCCGTCGTGGCCGCGGGCGTCCTCACCGCGGCGACCGCCGGTCCGGCCACGGCGGGCGGTTCCGGCAAGGCGACGAAGCCCACCGTCGTCCTGGTCCACGGCGCGTTCGCGGACGCGTCCGGCTGGACCGAGGTGATCCGCCGGCTGACCCGCGACGGCTATCCGGTGCTGGCACCGCCGAACCCGTTGCGCGGCGTCGCGTCCGACTCCGCCTACCTCGCGAGCTTCCTGGCGAGCGTGCCCGGCCCGATCGTCCTGGCCGGACACTCGTACGGCGGCTTCGTGCTGACGAACGCGGCGGCCGGCAACGCGAACGTGCGGGCGCTGGTCTACGTGGCGGCGTTCGCGCCGGACGCGGGCGAGACCGTGCAGGGCCTGCAGGTGCTGTTTCCCGGCACCGAGCTCGGCGAGGCGCAGCTGGACTTCCGGCAGCACCCCGGCGGGTACGACGGGTACGTCAAGGCCGCGGTGTTCCGTGAGGTCTTCGCCGGCGATCTGCCGCGGTCGACCACGGACCTGATGTGGGCGACCCAGCGCCCCGGCGACACGCACACGCTCGGCGAGCCGTCCGGCGCGCCCGCCTGGCGGGACATCCCGTCGTGGTACCTGGTGGCCCGCGACGACCAGCTCATCCCGGCCGCGGCGCAACGGTTCATGGCGGCCCGGGCCGGCGCCCGCGTCGTCGAGGTCCGCGCGTCGCACGTCGCCATGATCTCCCAGCCGAAGGCGACCGCGGATCTGATCGCGCTCGCCGCACGTACCGTTGCGAAGGGTTTCTGATCATGCCGGTTGTCTCCGTCGCCGACGGCGCGCAGATCTTCTACAAGGACTGGGGGAGCGGCCGCCCGGTCGTGCTGTCGCACGGCTGGCCGCTGAACTCGGACAGCTGGGAGGCGCAGGCGCTGTTCCTGGCCTCGCACGGGTACCGGGTGATCGCGCACGACCGCCGCGGGCACGGCCGTTCCACGCAGTCGTGGGACGGCAACGAGATGGACACCTACGCGGACGACCTCGCCACGCTGCTGGACACGCTGGACCTGCGCGACGCGACGCTGGTCGGCTTCTCCACCGGCGGCGGCGAGGTGGCGCGGTACATCGGGCGGCACGGCACCGGCCGGGTCGCGCAGGCCGTGCTGGTGTCCGCGGTCCCGCCGTTCATGCTGCGCACGCCGGACAACCCGGAGGGCGTGCCGATCACGGTGTTCGACGGCATCCGGGCCGGTTCGCTGGCCGACCGGTCACAGACCTACCGGGACCTGGCGGCCGGGCCGTTCTTCGGCGGCGCGGCGTCGCAGGGCGTGCGGGACGCGTTCTGGCTGCAGTCGATGGCGTCCGGGCACCGCAACGCCTACGAGTGCATCGCCGCGTTCTCCGCCACCGACTTCCGCGACGACCTCGCACGGTTCGACGTGCCGACGCTGGTCATCCACGGTGACGCGGACCAGGTGGTGCCGTTCGACGTCGGCGGCAAGCGCTCCGCCGCCCTGATCAAGGACGCCGAACTGATCGTCTACGCCGGTGCGCCGCACGGCATCACCGACACCCACAAGGAGCAGCTCGGCGCCGACCTGCTCGCGTTCCTGAAGGAGTTCCCCGCATGAGCACCATCGTTCTGGTTCACGGGCTCTGGGTGACGCCGCGCAGCTGGGAGGGGTGGGTCCGGCACTACGAGAGCAAGGGCCACACCGTCGTCACGCCGGCCTATCCCGGGTTCGAGGTGGAGGTGGAGGCGCTGCGGGCCGACCCGACGCCGATCGCCGGGCTGACCGTGCCGGAGACCGTCGCCCACCTCGAAAAAGTGATCACCGAGCTGCCCGAGAAGCCGATCATCATGGGCCATTCCTTCGGGGGTACGCTGACGCAGCTGCTCCTGGACCGCGGTCACGGCGCCGCCGGCGTGGTGATCAACTCCGCGCCGCCGGAGGGCATCCGGGTCACGCCGCCGTCCCAGATCCGGTCGCTGTTCCCGATCCTGAGCAACCCGGCCAAGCGCCACCAGGCCGCCGGCTTCACCGCGGAGCAGTGGCGGTACGCGTTCACCAACACACTGTCCGAAGAGGACTCCCGGGCCGCCTACGACCGGTACGCGATCGCCGCGCCGGGCAGCTGGGTCTGGTCGTACGGCCTGATCGCGAACTTCAAGCCCGGCAAGCAGGAGACGTGGGTGGACTTCCGCAACCCGGACCGCGCCCCGCTGCTGTTCATCGCGGGCGGCGCCGACCACATCATGCCGCCGTCGGTGAACCGCTCCAACGCCCACCACTACCGGGCCGAGGGCACGGTCACCGACTACGTCGAGTTCCCCGGCCGCTCGCACTGGACGTGCGCGGAGCCCGGCTGGGAGCAGATCGCGGACACCGCGCTCGACTGGGCGCTGCGGCACTCCCGCTGAGCCCCGGCAGCGGGCCGCGCGGGCACCGCTCGCGCGGCCCGTCGCCTCGCCGCCAGCCGTTGTCCGCCGCGCGGTGGCGTCACCGCTGTGCCGTGCCGTCGAGGATCTCGGCCAGCTGCGCGCGGCGGGCGATGCCGAGCTTGGGATAGATGCGGTAGAGGTGCGAACCGACCGTGCGGTGCGACAGGAAGAGGCGCTCCGCGATCTCCCGGTTGGTCAGACCGCGCGCGGCCAGCGTCGCGATCTGCAGCTCCTGCGGCGAGAGCTGCTCGCGGGCCGCGGAGACGCGCCGGCGGCTCTGCTCGCCGGTGGCGCGCAGCTCCGCGCGGGCCGCCTCCGACCACGGGCCGGCGCCGAGCGCGTCGAACGTGTCACGGGCCGCGCGGAGCAGGTCCCGGGCCGGCTGGGTGCGGTGCCGGCGGCGCGCCGACCGGCCCAGGTGCAGCTGCAGCCGGGCCCGGTAGAGCGGCCACCCGCCCAGCTCACCGGTGTCCGGCATGGACTCCGCCGCGCCGGTGATGACGGCCGCGTACTCCGCGGCGACCAGCAGGATCGGTGCCCGCACCCGGCCGGCCAGCTCGTCCAGGCCGGCGATCAGCGCGCGGGCGTCGTCGAGGCGGCCCGCTGCCACGGCGGCGTCGAGCAGGTCCGGCACCAGCCACCAGCGCATGTACCGGTGGTAGCTCGGGTCGGCCGGGTCGAACGTGCCGGCCAGCGTCGCGTACGCCTGCTGCGCCTCGCCCCGGAACAGGTGCACCAGCCCGCGCGCCTGCGCCACCGCGACCTGGATGTAGCGCATCCCGGCCGCCAGCGGGCTGTCCGCGACCTCGTCCAGCAGCGCGGTTGCGTGCCCGAGATCGCCGCGCATCGCGGTGATCGCGGCGATGCTGGTCTGCGCCGCGACCGCGTAGAACGCCTCGCCGGTCTCCCGCGCCAGCGCGTGCGCCTCGGTCAGTTCCGCGTGCGCGGTGTCCCACCGGCCCAGCCACAGCCGTCCCCAGTTGCTGCCGCCGAGCAGCCGCGGCAGGACACCGAGCCGGCCCTGGGCGCGCGCGTCCGCGACCGCGACGTCGGTCCAGTCGCAGCTGCGCGCGAAGTCGCCGAGGACCAGCGCGGCACTGCCCAGGAACCGCCGCGCGTCCGGGCCGTCCGCGGTCGCGTGCCGCAACCGGTCCAGCACCTCGGCGCCCCGCTCCTCCGGGACCGTGTAGGCGAGCACGGCCAGCGCCTGCGGGTCGTCCGGACGCGGGGCGGCGACGTCGACCAGCGCGGCGATCGCGGCGCGGGCCGAGGCGGTCTCCGGCCCGGTCGCCTGGAAGAAACAACGCGACGCGGCGCGCCAGAGCAACTGCATGCTCAGCTCGGGCCGGCCCGCCCGGTGCGCCGCGACCGCGATGTCGGTCAGCTCCCGCACCCGCTGCAACGCGTCCCGGTAGCGCCCGTAGCGCACCACCTCGGTCACGTTCGTCAGCCGGGCCGCCTCGACCGGCCCGAGCCCGGTCAGGTCTCCGCCGGCCAGTAACTGCTCCACCTCGTGCCGGGCGCCGACCTCACTGGCCAGTTCGGCCGCCCGGAGCAACAGCGATCTGGCGGTACGCGGTGCGTCCGTCAACTCACCGGCCCGGCGCAGCGCGGCGACCGCGGACATGGTCGCGCCCCGGGCGCGCGCCCGCTCGGCGTAGCGGGCCAGGTCCGCGGCGAGCGCCTCGTCGGTGCCGATCGCGGCCGCGGCCAGGTGCCACAGGCGGCGGTCCGGGGCCGCGGCGAGCTGCCCGGCGAGCGCGCGATGCGCGTCCAGCCGGTCCGCGACCGGTGCGCGCTGGTAGACGGCCGAGCGCATCAGCGGATGCCGGAACCGCAGCGACGCGCCGGCCGTCTCGATCAGGCCGGCGTCGATCGCCTCCTGCGCGTCCCGCAGCCCGGTCTCCTCGCCGCACGTCTCGGACGCGGCGGCCAGCAGCCGGCGCAGGTCGACGGTGGTGTCCGCGGCCAGCACCAGCAGCAGCGCGGTGGCCCGGCGGCCGAGCCCGGCCGCGCGTGCGGCGAACGCGGCCTCGAGCCGGTGGTTCAGCGGCAGCGCACCACCGGTCAGCGGCCCGGGCGGCTCGGCCGGCGTTCCCGGCGGCTCCGTCGGCGTCGCCGGCAGCGCGGCCAGCGTGGCCGGCAGTTCGACCAGCGCGAGCGGGTTGCCGGCCGCCTCGGCGAGCAGGCGCTGACGGACCACCCGAGGGAGCCGGGGCGCCCGCGAGTCCAGCAGCGCGGCCGCGTCCGCGCCGCCGAGCCGGCTCAGCTCGGTCTCCGGCAGGCCGGCGCGCCGCTGCGGGTCGTCCAGCGCCACGGTCCGCGCCGCGCCGACCGCCAGCACCGGTTCGGACGACACCCGGCGGGCCACGAAACCGAGCACGTCCAGGCTGGCCCGGTCCAGCCAGTGCAGGTCGTCGAGGAGCAGCGCGACCGGCTGGGCCGCGGCCACGTCGGTGACCAGCTCGAGCAGCGCGCGGGCGACCGCGTACACGTCCGGTTCGCCCTCGGCCAGCCCGATCGCGGTCCGCAGCGCGTCCCGGTGCGCCGCCGGCAGGGTGCCGACCCGGGCCGACAGCGGATGGACGAGCTGGTGGATCGCCGCGTACGGCAGGCGCGACTCGCTCTCCGTCCCGGCCGCGCGCAGCACCCGCAGGCCGTGCCGCACCGCGGTCTGCTCCAGCGCGTCGAGCAGCGCCGTCTTGCCGATCCCGGGCTCACCGCGGATGACCAGCGCCCCGCCCCGGCCCGCGGCCGCCGCCGCGGTCATCCGCTCCAGCAACGCGATCTCGTCGGACCGTCCGAACAGGAGCGGGACGGCGGTGGGCACGGCATCATTCTGCCATCGTGGAAACCGGTGCAGTCGTCGTACTCAAGCGCGTACCGGTACCGCGCCGGAAGGCTGGCGGAGACCGCCGACTCCTCGAGGAACCGATGTGACCGTGCCGCCCTTCGCCACCCTGATCCGCGCCCACCGCCGCGCGGCCCGGATGACCCTGCACGAGCTCGCGGCCGCGTCCGGCGTCAGCGTCCGCGCGATCGGCGACATGGAACGCGGCCGCAGCACCGCCCAGCCCCGCACGCTCGCCGCGCTCGCCGCCGCGCTGCGCCTCGGCCCGGCCGACCGGGCCGCGCTGACCGCGGCTGCCGTCGTCGCCCGGTCCGCACCGCCCGGGGCGTTCGCGTTGCCTCGCGACGTCCCGGACCTCACCGGCCGGGCCGCCCTGACCGGCCGGCTGATCGCGGCCGTCGCGGCGCCGGCCCCGGTGATCGTGCACGGCCTGCCCGGCGCCGGGAAGACCGCACTCGCCGTCCGCGCGGCCACTCGCGCGGCCGGGCACTTCCCCGGCGGCACTCACTTCCTCGACTGCCACGGCACCACCCCGTCCCGCCCCACCGGCACCGCCCACCCGGCCCACCACGGAGACCCGACCCCACACCGGCCACCCGGCCCCGGCGGCACTGCCGGTCCTCGCGCGTCTGCCGGCCCGGCCGGTCTTGCCGGTTCCGCTGACTCTGCCGGTTCCGCTGATTTCGCTGATTTCGCTGGTTCTGGCGGTTCCGCCGGTTCCGGCGGGTCGGCTCCGTCCGGCGCGTCACGGCGATCAGCCGCCGGTTCCGGTGGTCGGGCCGGTGCGGGGGAACCGGCGGGTTCCGGCGGTGCGGACGGGCCGGCCCGGCGGCTGTGGCGGATGATCGGCGGGCCGGCGTCCGGGCGAGGCCTGGTGGTGCTCGACGACGTCGCCGACGAACGGCACCTGGCTCGGTTGCTGTCGCCGGCCCGTGCCGCCGCCGTGGTGGTCACCAGCCGGTCGCCGCTGCCCGGCGTCGACGGGGCGGTGCGGATCGAGGTGCCGCCGTTGCCCGCCGGCGAGTCGGCCGCGCTGCTGGCCGCGATCACCGGAAGCCCGGCCGGCCCGGCCGCGGCCGCCGTCGCGGAACACTGTGGACACCTGCCGCTCGCGTTGCGCATCGCCGGGAACCGCCTGACCGGCCGGCCCGGCTGGACGATGACGGATCTCGCGGCCCGGCTGGCCGACGAGGACCGCCGTCTCGCGGTGCTCTCCGCCGGTGACCTGTCCGTCGAGGCGTCGTTCGCGCCGTCGTTCGCCGGTCTCTCCGCCTGCACCCGCACGCTGCTCCACCGGGTGGCACACACGCCGGTCCGCGACGTCGGCACCGAGACCCTGATCGCGGCCACCGGTGCCGACGCCGCGTCGGCGCAGGCCGCCGTCGACGAACTGGTCGCCGCCGGTCTGCTCACCTCCACCGGCGTTCCGGGGCGCCACCATCTTCACGCCCTGGTCCGCCTCTTCGCCCGCCGGCCACCCACGCTTCCCGCGTAGCGGTCCACGCTTTCCCCGGTGATCGGCAGTGCTCCCGGCGACGTCGATGACGTCCCGGTCCCGCGGCAACCGGCGAAGGAATCCACCGGCCACCCGGGTGACCGGGCCGCTCCCTGCGACCTGCTGGCCCACGGCACCGGACCGGCCCGCGTGTCCGGCTGGCGCGCGTGTCCGGCTGGCGCGCGTGTCCGGCTGGCGCGCGTGTCCGGCTGGCGCGCGCGACCGGCTGGCGCGCGCGACCGGCTGGCGCGCGCGACCGGCCGGTGGTGGACGGCTCGCTCAGAGGCGTCCGTCGGCGCGCAGCCGGAGTGCGCCGATCACGGCGGTGCCCAACTGTTCCGCGTTGTCGCGGTCGAGGGCGTGCCGGGTCATCGCGGCCTCGACCAGCGTCTCGTGGACCGATGCCTCCTCGGACGGGTCCAGGGCGCCGGCGCCGGGGTGCCGGTTGAGCAGCGTCGCGATGCGGCGGCGGCCCGGCTCGGCCAGTGAGCCGGCCGGGCCGGACGCGCCGGACGACCCGGCGCCGACCGCGGCCGCGAGTGCCTGCAGCACGCCGATCAGGGCCGGTGATATCGAGTCGGCGGGCGCGTCCGGCTCGGCCGGCGGGCGGGTCCGCCGGGCGGACGGCACCCGTCCGCGCCGCAGCTCACATGCCACATCGTCGAAGACGACGAGTTCGGACGGGTACGCGCACGCGATCACCTCCCGCCCGAGGATCACCACCTCGTCGTGTTCACCCTTCGTTCGTTGCCCGCCACGTCGCCACAGCCCCACGTCTGCCACACTCCACCGTCGTCCCGGAGGTCCCTCGCCCGCCCAACGGACCCACCCGGACCCGGTGACGCCCGGTCGCCCGCCCAGGGTCGCCCATCCGGCCCATCCGTTCCGCCGGACCATCGAGCATCCGGCACCCCGACCGGATCACGGTGGCGCCAGGTCACGACGAGCCGGCCGCGGGGCCGCGCCCGGAACCGCGGCGGCACCCGCCGTCCTTCGCGCGGCGGCCGGCAGGCAGTCGTCGTCCGGGTGTGCGGTCGCGCGGGTGGGGCGATGGTTCGGGCGCCGACCACGTCGGTGGCCGGCGCCCGAGGGTGGTGCCGGGTCAGCGGGAGGCCTTGCGGACGCCGGGGAGTTCGCCGCGGAGCGCCATCTCGCGGAAGCGGATGCGGGACAGGCCGAAACGGGTGAGGACGCCGCGCGGGCGGCCGTCGATCTGGTCGCGGGAACGGGCCCGGACCGCAGATGCGTCCCGTGGCAGCGCAGCGAGGCGTCGGACGGCAGCCGACCGTACCGCTGGATCGGGGTCCTTGATCTGGGTCTTGAGGGTTGCGCGCAGCGGCGCGTAGTGGGCGATCAGCGCGGCGCGGCGGTGTTCGCGGGTGCGGAGGCTGCGGCGGGCCATCAGCGTTCCTCCCGGAAGTCGACGTGGCGGCGGACGAGCGGGTCGTATTTGCGCAGTACCAGGCGGTCCGGGTCGTTGCGCCGGTTCTTGCGGGTGACGTAGGTGTAGCCGGTGCCGGCGGTGCTGCGCAGCTTGATCACCGGGCGGACGTCGGTCTGGCGGGCCATCAGAGCGTCACCCCGGACGCGCGCAGGCGGGCCACGACGCGTTCGATGCCGTCGCGGTCGACGGTGCGCATCGCCTTGGTGGTGAGGGTGAGCGTGATCCAGCGGCGTTCGGACGGCAGCCAGTAGCGGTGGCGCTGGAGGTTGGGCTCCCAGCGGCGGCGGGTGCGCCGGTGGGAGTGGGAGACGGCGTTGCCGTAGCCGGGCTTCGCGCCGGTGACGTCGCATCGACGGGACAA
Organism: Catenuloplanes niger; assembly: GCF_031458255.1. Taxonomy (NCBI): domain Bacteria; kingdom Bacillati; phylum Actinomycetota; class Actinomycetes; order Micromonosporales; family Micromonosporaceae; genus Catenuloplanes; species Catenuloplanes niger. The sequence goes on along the minus strand of NZ_JAVDYC010000001.1, from coordinate 416,710 downwards.
GACGGGGTCCACCTTCCTGGAGCGGATTCGTGCCCACACTATAATGACAATCGTTTCCAACAAGGAAGGAAGGTCATGTCCTCGTCTCCGGTGGCCCCGCGTTCCGTGCCGGCCCGGGCGTCCGACGCCCGGCCGTCGCTCACCGTGCTCTCCGGCTTCTGGCCGGAAGCGGTCCGGGAGGTCGCCGGCACGTTGCTCGCCCGCGACCCGGCACTGCTGGTCGTGCGGCACGAGATCCACGACGACCACGTGCGGCGCACGGTACGGTCCGGGGCCGGCGTGCTGGAGGACGTCCGCGTCGAGCTGGTGCACACGTGCGTGACCTGCACGCTGCGCGAGGACGTGCTGCCGACGGTGGCGCGGCTCGCGGCGGCGCACCCCGACCGCGACCTGGTGGTGCACCTGCCGGAGCTGGCGGAGCCGGAGATGCTGGCGGACGCCTGGCCGGAGAGCGTGCGCGTCGACTCCTACGTGACCGTGGTCGACGGGGAACACGTGCTGGACGCGCTCGGCACGGACGAGGACCTGGCCGCGCTGGGCCTGGCCGGTGACGACGAGCGGACGCTCGCGGAGCTGGTGGTGCGGCAGATCGAGTACGCGGACACGCTGGTCGTCCACGGCGACGCGGACGGGCGGGTCCGGGCGCTGCTGCACCGGCTCGCGCCGTGGGCGGCCCGGGCCGGCGCGGGCGAGCTGCGGCGGCACACGCACCGGCACCGGCCGGAGACGCCCGCGGTGCTGGCCCGCGGCCTCGAGGGATTCGCGCTCGGCGTGCACGAGCCCGCGCCGGAGAACGACGTGGTCTCCGCGGTCTTCCGGGCCCGCCGCCCGTTCCACCCGGGGCGGTTGCACGACGCGCTCGACGAGATCAACGAGTCCGTGCTGCGCTCACGCGGCCACTTCTGGCTGGCCGGCCAGCCGGAGACGGTGATCGCCTGGGAGTTCGCCGGCGGTTCGCTCGGGCTCCGTTCGCTCGGCCGGTGGCTGACCGCGGTCCCGGACGCGGAGTGGGATCTCGCCTCGGACCAGCGCCGGCTCGCGGCCGCGATGGACTGGGACCCCTACTACGGCGACCGCCACCACCACCTGGTCTTCATCGGCCTGGAGCTGGACGCGGCCGCGCTGCACCGGCGGCTGACCGGCTGCCTGCTCACGGACGCGGAGCTGGCCGAGGGGGAGGCGGGGTGGCGGCGACTGCCGGATCCGATGGCCGGAGCGTTCGGTACGCCGTGACCAGCAGCAGCACGCTGAGCACGCCGAGCCCGGTGACGCCGAGCAGCGGCACGGTGGTGCCCAGCGCGCCCGCGCTCGCGGCCAACAGCGTGGGCGTGAGGAACCCGGTGTACGCGAGCGCGTAGAACACGCCGGTCAGCTCGGCCAGGTCGCGCGGCCCGGCGATGCGCTGCACCTCCATGATCGCGGAGACCATGCCGACGCCGATCCCGCAGCCCATCACCGCGGCCGTGACCAGGCCGGCCACCCAGGACTGGAGGTGGTCCGCGGTCGCGGCCAGCGCCACGCCCACGGTGATCAGCCCGATCGCGGTGATCAGGCCGAGCGTGCTGTCGAACCGTGTCCGGCGCTTGACCAGCGGCTGGACCAGCGCGGACACGCCGAGCGCGAGCACGGTGAGCAGCGTGGCGTAGGCGATGCCGACGTCGCCCGTGGTCTCCTCCAGCAGCACCGGCAGGTATCCGTAGGTCACGGACGGCGCGACGAACAGCCACGGTGCCGCGACCGCCACGACGCGCCGGAAGCGACGGTCGCGGACCGCCGGCACGGCCGGGGCCGGGCCGCGCCGGCCGAGAGCGGTCTCCGGCGCCCGCAGCACCAGCCAGGCGAACGGCAGCGTGAGCACCACGTGGATGACGAACGGCAGCTGCAGCGGCCACGGCCCCCACTGCGCGAACAGTCCGGCGATCATCGCGCCGGTGGCGGAGCCGAGCGCGAACGACGTGGTCGCGCGCCGGGCCCCGGCGCCGGCGTCGGCCCGCGGGTCGAAGGGGCCCTGGGACAGCTCCTTCAGCCAGGACGTGCCGACGCAGGTGGCGGTGCCGACCGCGATCCCGGCGAGGAACCGGCCCACGCAGATCATCAGTGGGCCGGTCTCGCCGAATGCGAGCGCGGTGCTGGCGGCGAGCGCGGCCAGCACGCCGCCGAACATGACCGGGCGCCGGCCGTACCGGTCGGAGAGCGCGCCGCTGAGCAGGAACGCCGGGACCAGGCCGAGCACGTAGACGCCGAGGAACCCGTTGACCGCGACCGCGGAGTAGTTCTCCCGCTGCTTGTAGAGCAGCAGCAGCGGGCTGAACTGGTTGCCGGCCCAGGTGGAGAAGAACATGACGGCGTAGACGGAGATCCACGGCCGGCTCGTCTTCACCAGGGTCGCCGGGGGAGCGGTGAGCGTCGCCGTCATGCGCTCGACGCTACGTCCTTGTATGCATCGTTGCGTACAAGAAGTGGTTCAGCTCTCGGTGCGGACCGGGTCGCCGCGGACCAGGTCGTCGTGCACCTCCCAGTGTTGCGTCTTCAGCCGCTCCCCGGCCGCCACGTCGCCGGCCCGCAGCCGCTCCCGCAGCCGGCGCAGCGCCAGCGCGCGGTTCAGCCCGAACTTCCGCTCGGTGTCCGCGACCACGACCAGGCCGGTCGGCCGGTGCGTGGCCCGCACGGACGAGCTCACCTTGTTGCGGTGCTGGCCGCCGGGCCCGCCGGTGCGGACCGGCACGATCTCCACGTCCGCCTCGTCGAAGACGGTCTCCGCGACGTCGACCGTGACCGGCGCGGCGATCACGTACCAGTTCTTGCGCCGGGTGGACCGGAACGGGGACGGCGCCTGCCAGCACAGCGTGCCGGTCCAGGTCGCCGCGAACGCCGGGTCGCCGATCGACAGCAGCACCGACCGGTACGTGCCCGGCCGGTCGCCCGCGACCTCCTCGACCCGGGTCACGGTCACGCCGCGCCGCGCGGCCTCCGACTCCAGTCGGCGGGCCAGCCGGGCCAGCGCCCACGTGCACTCCACCGGGCCGCGCCCGGCCGAGATCAGCAGGTTCATCGGCGCACCCGGTCGGCCGTCTTGTAGGTGACCACCGGGTGGGTGCTGACCACCGGCGTGGCCAGCTCGAAGTCGACCAGGTCGTCGATCACCCGCTCGATCTTCTTGTACGCGGTCGGCGCCTCCTCGAACAGCAGCTGCCGGTCGCCGCACACCACGTACGAGCCGACCGGCGTGCGCCGCAGCTCCTCCACGGTGTGCTTCGCCTTCCCGCGGCGCAGCGCGTCGGCCCGGGACATCTTGCGGCCCGCGCCGTGCGCCACCGAGTAGTTCGCGTCCGCGCCCGCGTGCGCCGCCACCAGGAACGACGGCGTGCCGCGGGTGCCGGCGACCAGCACGTCCCGGCCGTCACCGTTCGCCGCGCCCTTCCGGTGCAGGTAGGCGCCGTCCACGACGGACACGGAGTTGTGGCACTCGTCCACGATCGGGTCCTCCGCGGCCACGCCCAGCGCGTCCGCGACGCGCGCGGCCATCAGCCGCCGGTTCAGCGAACCCCAGCGCACCGCCTCGTCGTGCGCGGCCAGGTAGGCGCCGGCGTCCGCGGCCGGTCCGGCGCCGTGCACCTCGGTGTGCGCGCGCAGGATCCGCTCGCCCAGGCCGCGCGACCCGCTGTGCACGATCAGCACCAGGTCGTTGCGGTCCAGGCCGAGCCGGGCCGCGTGCGCCTCGTCGTGCACCGCGTGCACCCGGGCCAGCTCCACGAAGTGGTTGCCGCGGCCGACGGTGCCGAGCTGCTCCGCGTACCCCGCGGGGATCTCGGCCGGCACCGAATCCGGATCGACCGGCCGGTCCAGGTCCGGGAACCGCGCGGCCAGCCGTTCCGCGACCGGCCGCTTGATCCGGATCGGGAACACCGCGATCCCGCACCCGATGTCCGAGCCGACCAGGAACGGGTAGAGCACGCGCGACGACATCGCCGCGCCGATCGGGGCCCCCTTGCCGGGATGCAGGTCCGGCATGGCGGCGACATGGATCATCCCGTCGAGCGCGGCCACCTGGTGGCACTGATCGAGCGCATCCGACTCGATCCAACTCGACGGGGACGCAAAAACGGACACACTGGCGTGCTGAGACAAGGAATTCCTACTTCATGAAAGATCTGAAGACACGCGGACAGGGGGCCTCGCCCGGGCGCTGTGCCACGGGGGCCGTCACAGGGTCGGTCCGTCAGTACGTCATGCCCACGATCATCACGAACCCTCGCTCGCGGCCGCAACCGGTTTTCGCCTCAGTGCGGGAACGGCCTCCGGGGGCGGGGTTCGATGTCGTCGCGGAACCGGTCGATCTCGTGGCTGACCTGGAGCATGTCGTCGGTGCGCCGGATCCGGCCGAGGTAGAGCGACTGCGCGGCCAGGCCGGGCAGGTCGACCGTGACGTACATGGCCATCAGCGGGTTCACGAAGAGCGGGCCGGCCACCTCCGGCAGCGGGACGTCGCCGGACTCGCCGGAGAGCGCGGCCGCGATCTGCGCGTGCACGATGCTGGCCCGGCCCGGCGTCGCGGCCCGCGCGTGTGCGACCGCGGCGCGGTAGAGCGCGGCCTCCCGGGAGTGCGACGGGACGGAGAACGCGCCGAGGTAGGCGCCGGCCCGGTCCAGCGCGGCGATGTTCTCCAGCACCTGCACGTGGTTGACGCCGTGGTACGCGTCGATGCCGAAGCCGATCGACGCGACCAGCCGCGTCGGCACCGGCGTGCCCAGCACCGCGGCCAGGCTGGTCGCGTCCTCGACCGGGGTGCCGAGCGCGGCCTCGTCGCCGCGCAGCAGGATGTCGGTGCCGCCGTCGACCAGCACGATCGCGTCCAGGCGCAGCGTCCTCGCCAGGCGGCGGTAGGCGGCGCGCAGTGGGCGGACGCCGGTGCGCGGGAACGCGTACACGCTGATGGCCGCAAGGTTCTCGGATGCCAGCCAGGTGGCGAGCGTGCGCTCCGGGAAGTAGCCGGAGGGGCCCTCGGACGTGGGCGTGATGCGGGCGAAGCCGTCGCCGAGCCCGTACACGTTCACCAGGGAGAGGCTGCCGAGGTGCACCTCGCGGCCGTCCGCGTGCAGCGCGAGCGCGAGCGGCAGGCCGCCGTAGACGTCGAATCCGCCGCCGGCGCCCGCGATCAGGATCCGGCGCGCGTCCCGCAGCCGGTCGAAGAACGGGATGCGATTCATCGAGGAGAGGGTAGCCCCATAGTCAGATAATCTTTATATTGGGCGGGTGACGTGGAACCGGCTGCTGCTGCTCGCCTACCCCAGGGGCCCGCGCCGGGCCGAGGTGCTGGACACGCTGACCATGGCCGCCGAGGCCGGGCGGTCCGGAACCGGAAGCCTCAACCTGCTGCGGTACGGGCTGCGCGCCCGCCTCGGGCACCCGCGCAGCCGTACCGTGGTGGTGCTGAGCCTGCTCCTGGCGTTCGCCGGCGGTTTCCTCACCGCGTCCGCGACGCACCGGCTGGCCTGGGAGGCCGGCCCGGCGCTGCCGGGTGCGGCGGAGGCGGCCGCGATCTCCGCGCTGGTCGACCCCGGCCTGCGGCTGGCGGCCCACGGCGACGGCCCGTTCCACTACCCGCCCGGCGAGGAGATCTCCGCCCGCGAGCTGTCCGCGCAGATGCCCGGCACGCCCGCCACCCGGGACGTCGCGACCTACATGTCCGGTCTGCGGCAGCGGCTCGGCGCGGCCGGCTGGGAGATCACCGGCGAGGGCGGCCTGGGCGGCGACTCGCAGTACCTGGTCGCGCGCCACGACGGCCTGGTCCTGCACGTGGGCGACAACCATCGCGCGGACGCCGACCTGCTCATCGCGTTCGTGCGCCCGGTCGAGCCGGCCTGGATCTCCGCGGTGACCGTCGCCGGTGGCCTGCTCGGTGCCGCGCTCACCTGGCTGCTGGCCGGCTGGGCGAGCCGGCGGACCGACGGCCGGCCCGGCGCGGCCGTGCCGGCCGGCATCGCGGCCTGGGCCGGGTTGCTGGCGTTCTGGCCGGTCGTGCACGGTGCGCGGGACTACCTGCCCGAGGTGTTCGCCGGCGGATACGACCCCGGTTACCCGTTCTGGGCGGGCCTGACCCAGGCCGGCGAGTACGGCATCTTCGCGGTGCTGGCCGGTCTGCTGCTCGGCGCCGCGTTCGCGATCACGCTTCCGCCCGGCCGGCGGGCGGCGCCGGACCCGACCGCGGCCGCCGGGTAATCCTTGACCCGATGACGGCCCGGCCGATGGGAACGCTGCCGACCGTGTCGCGCCCATCCGGGAGGGAACCGCCGTGAGACGTGCCGTCGCCGTCCCGATCCTGCTCGTGGTCGTCGTCGCCGTCGGTCAGATCGCCTCGTTCGCCGACCCGGACCTCCGCGTACCGATCTTCGGCGCGTCCCTGCTGCTGCTGGACGCGCTCGGGATCGGCTACAGCCTCCGCGCGGCCCGCTACGGCGCGCCGCTCACCTGGCGCATCACCGCGGCCGGCCGCGCGCTGTCGCTGTCCATGTCCGTCTGCTTCGCGGTCGACAGCGTGCAACCCTCGCTCGCCTGGTGGTGGGCCGGCGCGCTGAGCGGCCTGACCATGTTCGCGACGCTCACCGCGGCCGCGCTCTCCGCGTCGGTCCGGCGGTTGCGCGGCCGGGAGCGGATCGCGTTCGCGGCCGAGCTGCTCACCGTGTTCAGCTGCGCGTTCATCCTGGTCTGGCAGTTGGTGCTGGCGCCGGCGTTCCTCACCCCGGCCGGCTACCGGTGGGTCTTCGAGATCGGCTTCGGGCTCGGCAACCTGCTGCTCAGCGTGGTCATCGGCACGCTGCTGCTGCGCGGCGCGGGCCGTGGGCTGGGCGAGCCGATCACGCTGCTGCTCTGGGGCATGATGTCGTGGGCCGTCGCGGACATCGTCTTCTCGTCGATCCGGATCAACGGCGGCGACCCGTCCGAGTCGCCGGGTGCGGTCCTGGCGCTCACCTCGGCCAGCCTGCTGATGACGGTCGCGGCGATGCGGACCGATTCGGCCGCGCGGGCGGACGCGGGCGTCACCTGGAGCACGCCGCCGATCTGGTCGCTGCACCTGCCGTACATCGGGGTGGCGCTCGGCAGCGTGGTGCTGGTCGCGATCACGATCGAGGATCAGGCGTTCGCGACCTGGGGCGGCCTGATCCTGGCGCAGAGCGCGATGACCATCGCGGTGATGCTGCGCCAGCTGGTGTCGCTGCGGAACAGTCGCGACGCCGGCAGCACCGACCCGCTCACCGGCCTGGCGAACCTGGCCGGGCTGCGGGCCGGGCTGCGCCGCGCGACCGGCCGGTTCGGCATCCTGCTCATCGACCTCGACGACTTCAAGCCGGTCAACGACCGGTACGGGCACGAGACCGGAAACCTGCTGCTCACGCACGTGGCGGACACGCTGCGCGGCACGGTCCGGTCCACCGACATCGCGGCCCGGGTCGGCGGTGACGAGTTCGTCATCGTGCTGTTCGACCTGGACGGCTCGTCGGCCCTGGCCGAGGCCTCGGCGGTGGCCGAGCGGGTGCTGGCCGCGTTCGCCGCCACCCCGATCGAGGTGGGCGAGCACCGGATCTTCGCGCACGCCAGCATCGGCGTGGCCGTCTCCACCGGCGACGAGGACCCGAAGGCCGTGCAGCACCGCGCGGACCTGGCCATGTACGAGGCGAAGCGCAACGACAAGCACGGCTGGCGCGCCTACGACCCGTCGATGACCGACCAGCGCACCCGGGAGAGCATCCTCGCCGACCTGCTGGAGCACGCGGTCGAGGCCGGCCAGCTGGGCGTGCACTACCAGCCGATCGTGGACCTGGCCACCGGCCGTACCGTCGGCGTCGAGGCGCTCGCCCGGTGGCAGCACCCGGACTTCGGGTTCTTGCCACCGAGCGAGTTCGTGCCGATCGCGGAACGGTCGAACCTGATCCACGCGATCGGCATGCACGTGCTGGCCGAGGCGGCCGGGCAGGTCCGCGCGTGGCAGGCCCGGCAGCACACCGACCCGCTGCAGCTGAGCGTGAACCTGTCCCCACGCCAGCTGCTCAAGCACGACATCGTCACCGACGTCGTCGCCGTGCTGGAACGGACCGGCCTGTCCCCGGCGCACCTCACACTGGAGATCACCGAGACCGCGATCGTGGACACCGAGCGCGCCGCGCCCATCCTGGCGCGGTTCCGCGCGCTCGGCGTCCGGATCGCGATCGACGACTTCGGTACCGGCTACTCCTCGTTGCAGTACCTGCTGGGCCTGCCGATCGACGGCCTGAAGATCGACCGTGCGTTCGTCACCCAGCTGGACAGCACCACGCGTGGCGCCGCGGTGGCCGAGGCCGTGGTCCGGCTCGGCCAGATCCTCGGTCTGGACACGGTCGCGGAGGGCATCGAGTCGCCCGCCCAGGTCGCGGAGCTGCAACTGCTCGGCTGCACCAGCGGTCAGGGCTACCTGTTCAGCCCGCCCCGGCCGGCCGCGGAGATCGAGGACAGCCTCAACCTCATCCCGCCGCAGACGGTTGGGTGATCGGGAAACTGGCCCAGACGTGTTTCGACATGTCCGTGGTGTACCAGCCGACGTCGAGCGACAGCCGTTGCGCGATGTGCAGGCCGCGCCCGCCCGAGGCGAAGTCGCCCACGTCGGTCGGCTCCGGCGGTGAGGCCGGATCGTGATCGATCACGTCCAGCACGAACTGGTCGTCGGTACGCAGCAGTCGTACCTCGGTCGGCGGCTGCCCGTGCCGGATCGCGTTGGTCGCGAGCTCGCTGGCGACGAGCACCATCCGTTCGGGTACGTCCGCCAACTCGTCCCCACCGGCGATGATCTCGCCCAGTCCGGCTCGTAGTCTGCGCAGCTCTTCCGGGGTGTGCAGAGTCCACACCCGTACCTCGGTCGCATCCGGCGGCGGTAGCGACGTGCTCAAGTTCCCCACCGCCGTCTTCTACCCGCAACCGGCCGGATCAACGCGCGTACGGATCGGATTCTCGATATCGCCACTCACTGGAATGTCATTCTGTTGACCAGAACGCTATTCTGACGAACATGCGAGTTCTGTTCAGCTGTGTCCCCGCGATCGGGCACACGTTCCCGCTCCTGCCCCTCGCCCGCGCGTTCGCCCGCCGCGGCGACCACGTCGCGTTCCTCACCTCGGCCGGCATGGGGCCGCTGCTCGACGGCCAGGGCTTCGACCTGGTGCCGGCCGGCCCGATGCCGGACGTGCTGTTCGCCGAGGCCGCCGCGCGCACCGGCCAGGACCCGGCGGCCGCGCCCACCCCGCAGAGCGTGTCCGCGTTCTTCGGCGAGATCCGCCTGGACACCACCGCGGACGAGGCGATCCCGGCCGCGCGGGACTGGGCACCGGACCTGATCGTCGGCGAGCTGACCGACACGGTCGGCCCGCTGGTCGCGGCCGTGCTCGGCACGCCACTGGCCACGCTGTCGTTCGGCCCCGGCATCCCGGCCGAGTTCCGCGACGCGATCGCGGCGAACGCCGCACCCCACTTCACGGCCCGCGGCCTCGACGCACCCGCCACGCTGCCGGCCGGCCGGTGGCTGCTCGACCTGTGCCCCGACGTCCTCGGCCCGGTCGCCGTCCCGGACGGCGTGACCCGCCTGCCGCTGCGCCCCGAGGCGCACCGCGGCCCGGACGGCGACGTCACGCCCGCGCTCCCGCCCGCCCCGGCCGGCCGCCCCCGGGTGCTGGTCACGTTCGGCTCGCACTTCGGCGACCCGGAGATCGTCCTCGACCTGCTGACCGCGCTGCGGGACGGCGTCGACGCGGACTTCGTCGGCACCGCACTGCCCGGCGGGCCCCCGTCCGACCTGCTGGTGCCGTTCCAGCCGATGGCGAAGCTGCTGGCCGGGGCGACCGCGGTGGTCACCCACGGCGGTGCCGGCACGGTCCTCGGCGCGCTGTCGCACGGCCTGCCGCTCGTGATCGTCCCGCAGGGCGCGGACCAGTTCGTCCAGGCCGCCGCCGTCTCCGCGGTCGGCTGCGGCGTGGTCACCACCCCGGGCCGGCCGGACGCGGAGCAGCTCCGCGCGGCCGTGCGCACCGTCCTCACCGACCCGGCGATCACCGCCGCGGCCGCCGACGTGCGCAAGCAGATCGACGACATGCCGTCCCCGGACGAGGTCGCGGCCACACTCGGCGCCGCGCTCTAGACGTGCCGGCCGGGCCTCGCCGCGGCCCGGCCGTCCACGTCAGAGCCTATGATCAGGGACTCCACCCGAGCGAAGGCGGAGCACAGATGGCCGCGAACCCGACCAGCCGGCGCGTACAGGCCGCGGAACAGACCCGGGAGCTGATCCTGCGGGCCGCGCTGGAGCGGTTCACCGCCGACGGGTACGCGAAGGCCACCGTCAACGACATCGCGAAGGCCGCCGGCGTGGTGGTGGCGACCGTCTACACCAGCGTCGGCGGCAAGCCCGTGCTGCTCGAACACCTGGTCCGGCAGGGCGTTCAGGACGCCGACGTGACCGAGACGCTGCGGAAGGTCGCGGTCGCCACCACCGGCCGCGAGGTGATCGACCTGATCGCGGCCGGCACCGGCAGTACCTACCGGCGGCACCGGGCCGTGATCGAGCTGCTGCTCGACACGGCCGCCTCCGAGCCGTCCGCCCGCCGCCTCCTGGCCGCCGCGAACAGCTCATACCGGGCCGCGATCGGCACGGTCGCGGCCCGCATCGCCACCCTCGGCGCCCTCGCCGACGGCGTCGACGAGGCCCGGGCCACGGACGTCCTCTGGTACCTCTTCGGCATCTGGTCCTGGCCCCGCCTGCTGCGCGACGCCACCTGGACCGCGGACGAGGCCGAATCCTGGCTGCGCGAGACCGCGGCCCGCACGCTGCTGCGCCCCTGACTCAGGCCGCCCGCCGCCGCAGATACGGCGCCGCGAGGAGGTACCACCCCGAGATCAGGAGCAGCAGCGCCGGTACGACCGGAAGCGCGTAAACCCACCCGGCCGGCTCCCCGGCAACGACGATCGCGCCCGTGACCACGACGACCGAGACCGTGAATGCCATCGAGAGCCAGCGGTGCACCTGGCGAATCAGCTTGTTCATGCGGCTCACGCTAGGTGCCCACGGCCGCCTCCCACTTCTCGATTCCTGACGTCCCTGGAACATCCCGTCGCTTACCCGCGGGTCCGGGAGCCTGTCGCCGTTGGTGTCCGGCACGCCGGCCACGGCACCGGCCGGCACCGCGGCCTCGGCGGATCCGGCGCCCGCCGAGACATCAGCCACAGCACGTCGATTGCCCACCCGTGCCGGGAGAAAAGGCCTCTGCGATCATCCGAGGATGACACGTCTTCTCCGGGCCCTGCTGACCCTGCTCGGCCTGGTACCTGTCGTCACCGGCCTGCTGGGCGTGATCGGTGGCGTCACCTTCGATCCGACCGATAACGCATCGAGCCACTACTTCGACAGTGAGTACCGTTTCCTCAATGGTGTGTGGATCTGCGTGGGAGTTGCGCTCTGGTGGTCACTGCGCAGGCCGGGTCCGAGAGCGGCCGTCACCCGATTCCTGTTGGTCGCCATGGTGGCGGGCGGACTGGCCCGCGCCGTCTCCGTGGTGACGCTCGGCTGGCCCAGCCCCGTGTTCACGGCCGCCCTGGGCGTCGAACTTCTCCTCATCCCGGCCCTTGTCGCCTGGCACGCCAAGGCGTATCCCATCCCTGCCTCGACGGCCTGAACGCTCCTGACACGATCTCTGCGCCGGTCGGGCGTTCCCGGCGGACGGCCAGGCGGCGGACCTGGTGGAGCAGGGCGATGCCCTGCCGTGGCCGCCCCAAGCCATTGATGTGTCGTCATCCACCAACTGTCCGGACGAAAACGCGGAAATGCGAATCTGTTGCCCGGGATCGTCGTGAGCGCCTGCGTTCTCTTCTCGCCTCATCCGGAGGAATGGCGGAGGGTGACTCCCGGAGTCTGATCTCGTGTCGAGTTGATTGTCGGAGTGGTCGCGTTGGGGATGGTCTCGAGTTGATCGCCGGGGCAAGAACATGATCGCGGCGGGTCACTCCGCGCGCAGGTGCAGGCGGGATCGGTGTTGGTGATGGCCGATTTTCTGGACTTCGATCCCCGGGATGCAAGCCCCTTCGTTCTGGGGATGGTGGTGGAGCGGCGCACGGGCGTGACGTACGGAGATCAATGTGGTGGTCTGCTCTGCCTCTGGCGGACGGTCGAGGACGGTCGTGACGCTGCGAACGAGACCTTCCGCGTGATTGATCTTGCTGCTACGTTGTTGCAAAAGTTTGGCAACAACGTAGGGAGAGCGGCCGGTGTCCTCCGACCCGCTGGGCGTGGGTGCGCGCCGGCGTAGCACCGTTCTCTGGCTGGTCGGGCTGACCGTCGCGTTGATCGTGACCGGCCTGGTCGCGGTCGGGACCGGCGCGATCGCGATCGACCCGGCCACCGTCGCGCGGATCATCGGGCACAAGACGCTGGCGATGACCGCGGGGGACTGGACGCCGCCGCAGGAGGCGATCGTCTGGCAGGTGCGGCTGCCCCGGGTGCTGCTCGGCATGACGGTCGGCGCCGGCCTCGCGATCTGCGGCGTCGCGCTGCAGGCCATGGTCCGCAACGTGCTCGCGGACCCGTACCTGCTCGGCATCAACTCCGGCGCGTCCAGCGGCGCGGCCGCGGCGCTGCTGTTCGGCGCCGGGGCCGGCTTCGGTCAGTACGCGCTGTCCGGCAGCGCGTTCGCCGGTGCGCTCGCCGCCTCGCTGCTGGTCTTCCTGATCGCCCGCAGCGGCGGCCGGGTGACCAGCATCCGGCTGCTGCTGGCCGGTGTCGCGGTCGGCTACGCGCTCTACGCCGCCACCAGCTTCCTCATCTTCGCGTCCGGCTCGGCCGAGGGGTCCCGGTCGGTGATGTTCTGGCTGCTCGGCTCGCTCGGGCTGGCCCGCTGGGACGGGCTGCTCGCGGTGACCGCGGTGATCGTCGTCGGCACCATGGCCTACCTGACGGTCGTGGGCCGGCGGCTGGACGTGCTCGCGGTCGGCGACGAGACCGCGCACACGCTGGGCGTCAGCCCGGACCGGTTCCGGATGCGGCTGCTGGTCATCGTGTCGCTCGCGATCGGCGTGCTGGTCTCCGCAAGCGGCAGCATCGGCTTCGTCGGGCTGGTCGTGCCGCACCTGGCCCGCCGCATCGTGGGTGCCGCGCACGTGCGGGTGGTGCCGGTCGCGGCGCTGCTCGGCGCGATCCTGCTGGTCTGGGCGGACGTGGTGGCCCGCGTGCTGCTCGCCCCGCAGGAGATCCCGATCGGCATCATCACGTCGCTGCTCGGCGCGCCGTTCCTGCTCGTCCTGATCCGCCGGCTGCACGCCACCAACGCCTAGGAGAAACCCCCGACATGAAGGCACGCCTGGCCACGATCCTCGCCGCGACGCTGCTGATATCCGCGTGCGGCGAAGGACCCGACAACGCGACCGCCGAGGGTACGCAGGCGGGCTTCCCGCTGACCGTGCGGAACTGCGGCGTGGACGTCACGTTCGACAAGGCGCCGGAGCGCGTCGTGCTGCTGAAGAGCGCGGCCGTGCCGTACCTCCATTCCTTGGGTGTGCTGGACCGCGTCACCGCGCGCGCCGGTCAGTACCCGAAGGAGTACTACGACGCGGCCACGCTCGCCGAGCTGGAGAAGATCCCGCTGCTCACCGACAAGACGGACACCAGCGGCCACCTGCAGATCTCCAAGGAGGTGGTGATCTCGCAGCAGCCCGACCTGGTGCTCGGCGAGGTCGACAACCTGTCCCGGGACACGCTTTCCGCGGTGGACATCCCGCTGCTCGAGGAGCCGGTGCTCTGCCCGGACAACACCGCGGCGCCCACGTTCGACAGCATCTACGCGCAGCTGGAGTCGTACGGCCGGCTGTTCGGTAGGCAGGCCGAGGCGCAGACCGCGGTCGCGGCGCTCAGGGACCGGATGGCGAAGATCGAGAAGGTGGAGAGCCGCACCGCCGCGGTGCTCTACCCGACGGTCGGCGGCGGCGTCACCTACGCCTACGGCAGCACCAGCATGGCGCACCCGCAGCTGGAGGCGGCCGGGCTCACCAACGTGTTCGGCGACTCCACCGAGCGCGTCTTCGAGGTCACGCTGGAGGAGCTGCTCGGCCGGAACCCCGACGTGATCATCATGCTGTACGGCGACGGTGACCCGAAGGCGGTCGAGACCGCGGTCACCGGGCTGCCCGGCGCGGAGAAGCTCACGGCGGTGCAGAACGGCGACCTGCTGGTCCAGTTGTTCAACTTCACCGAGCCGGCGTCCCCGCTCAGCGTCGACGGCCTGGAGAAGATCGTCGAGCGGTTCCGGGCCGGATCGTGATCGAGGCGGCCGGGGTGTCCTGGCACTACGGCACGAACCCGGTCATCGACGGCGTCAGCGTCACCGCGCGCCCGGGCCGGGTGCTGGGGCTGATCGGCCCGAACGGCAGCGGCAAGACCACGCTGCTGCGGCTGCTCTACGGCGCGTTGCGCACCGCCACCGGCACGGTCGTGGTCGACGGGGATCCGCTCGGCGGCCTGGGCAGCCGGGAGGCGGCCCGGCGGCTGGCCGTGGTGGTGCAGGAGACCGGCGGCGAGACCGCGCTGACCGTCGGCGAGATGGTGCTGCTCGGCCGCGGGCCGCACCTCGGCACGTTCCAGCGCACCGGCGCGCCCGACCACGAGATCGCGGCCCGCTGCCTGGAGCGGGTCGGCGCGGCGCACCTGGGCGCGCGGGCGTTCGCCGGGCTGTCCGGCGGCGAGCGGCAGCGGGTGCTGATCGCCCGCGCGCTCGCCCAGCAGGCCACCCACCTGCTGCTCGACGAGCCCACGAACCACCTGGACATCCGCTACCAGCACGAGATCCTCCGGCTGGTCCGCGGGCTCGGGACCTGCGCGATCGTGGTGCTGCACGACCTCAACCTGGCGGCCCGCTACTGCGACGACCTGGTGCTGCTCGGCGACGGCGGCGTGGTCGCGGCCGGCACCGTGGACGAGGTGCTGGAGCCGAAGATCCTCGAGCCGGTCTACGGCATCGGCATCCGTCGCCTGGAGCTCGAGGGCGAACTGCACCTGCTCTTCCACCCGATCGAGGAGATGGCATGACCACCGCACCGCAGGACCGGATCAACGCGTACTGGACGCGGCGGGCGCCGAGCTACGACGAGTACGTGCAGCGTCCGGAGCGGTTCGCCCGCGACCAGGAGGTCTGGGCCGGCATCTGGCGGGACGCGCTGGGCGCCGGCGCGCGCGACGTGCTCGACGTCGGCACCGGCAGCGGCCAGGTCGCGATGGTGCTGGCCGGGCTCGGCCACCGGGTGACCGGCATCGACCTGTCCGAGGGCATGCTGGAGCACGCGCGCCGGCACGCGGCCGCGATGACGGACGGCCCGGTCATCCTGGCCGATGACGCGGTCGCGCCGGACTTCCCGCCGGCCTCGTTCGACGCCGTGACCAGCCGGTACCTGATGTGGACGCTGCGCCACCCGGACGTCGCGGTGGCGAACTGGGCGCGGCTGCTGCGCCCCGGCGGCACGGTCGCGGTGGTGGACAGCACCTGGTTCCCGCACGGTCTGGACGCCGCGCCGGAGAACCTCAACGGCCACTACGACCAGGGGGTACGGGAGGTGCTGCCGCTCGCGACCGCCACCTCGATCGACGCGACCGCCGCGGTGCTGGAGCGGGCCGGCCTGCGCGACGTGACCGTCACGCCGCTGACCGCGATCTTCGAGCTGGACCGCGAGTTCGGCGTGGCCCCGGACCACGAGCACCAGCTGCAGTACCTGGTCACCGGCCGGGCCTGACGGACACCCGAACGTGCTGCTGTCCGGCATTTCGGCGGCGGACGACGGACAATGAGATCGTGCCGCCTCTCTCAACCGAGGTCGACCAGATCGGGACCAGGACCCTGGTTCGTCTGCGCGGCGACCTGACCCTGTCCAGTGCCCCGCAGGTGCGACTGGCGCTGTCGAGATGCCTGGTCGACGTGCCGGACGCGCTGATCGTGGATCTGGCCGGGCTGCGGGTGCGCGAGCCGGTGGCACTGTCCGTGTTCCGCACCGTGGCCTGGCAGGCGGCGATGTGGCCGGGCGTCCCGCTGCTGCTCTGCGCGCCCGGCCCGGAGACCGCGCAGCTGCTGGCGGCGCAGCGGCTGGACCGGCTGACGGTCTTCCCGACCGCGTCGGCCGCGCTGACCGCCCGCGCGGCCCGCCGCATGCCGACGGCCGGCGACACCGTGCTGCCCACGGCCGGTGCCAGCCGCCGCGCCCGGGAGCTGACCGAGCAGGCGTGCCACCGGTGGAACGTGCCCGTGCTCGCCGTTCCGGCCGCGATGATCGCGGGGGAGCTGGTCACGAACGCGATCGTGCACGCGCGGACCATGGCCGACCTGCGGGTGTCGCTGGGCCGCCGGTTTCTGCTGATCATGGTGCGGGACGGCTCGCTCGCCCCGCCGCACCTGGACACCGGCCCGCCGGACGCCCCGGAGACCGGCCGCGGCCTGCGGCTGGTCGAGGCGATCGCCCGGCGCTGGGGATCTCTGCCGGCGCCGGGCGGAAAGGTCGTCTGGGCGGGCCTGCCGGTCGACCGGTGACCCGCCCGCCGGGTCACCGGCGCTGCTGGAGCGCGGTCACCTGATCGGCTATGTCGGCCAGGCCGACGACGCGCAGTGCGTGCCCGGCCGTCTCGTCGTGGACGTTGACGATCCGGTACGGGCGATCGCACCGCTCGGCGGCCTCGCGTCCCTCCAGCAGGGCGCGGATGCCGGCCGCGGTCAGCGCGGACACTCGGTCCAGGTCGACCACGATCGGGCCCGCGCCGGGCTGGTCCGCTGCGTTGGCGATGATGTCGGTGAGTGCCGGGGCGACGTCGTTGTCGACGTCACCACTGATCGACAGGCGGATTGTGCCCTCGCCGTCCTCGGACTTCACCACTGAGAAGGAACCGGTCACACTTCTGCTCCGATCAGAAAGCGGTGCGCCGAGCCTACGCCAGAGTTGCGACAGTCCTGTGACAGGACGCTGACTGTCAGCTCACCGGCTTACCGCCGGTGACGCCGAGTACCTCTCCGGTGGTGTAGCTGGACTCCTGACTGGCGAAGTACACATAGGCCGGCGCCAGCTCCGCGGGCTGCCCGGCGCGCTTGAGCGGGGTGTCCGCGCCGAAGCTGTCCACCTTGCCGTCCGGCATGGTGGCCGGGATCAGCGGCGTCCAGATCGGCCCGGGCGCGACCGCGTTGACGCGAATGCCCTTCTCCGCCAGGTCCTCGGCGAGCGCCTTGGTGAACGCGACGATGCCGCCCTTGGTGGTGGCGTAGTCGAGCAGCGGCGCGGACGACTGGTACGCCTGGATCGACGCGGTGTTGATGATGACCGAACCGGCCGGCATGTGCGGGACCGCGGCGCGGGAGATCCAGAACATCGCGTACAGGTTGGTCTTCATGACCTTGTCGAACTGTTCGGTGGTGATGTCGACGATCCCGCCGGGCTGCGCCATCTGGAACGCCGCGTTGTTGACCAGGATGTCGACGCCGCCGAGCTCGCTCACCGCCCGGTCGACGATCGCGGCGCAGTGCGCCTCGTCGCGGATGTCACCGGGCACCCGGACCGCCTTGCGCCCGGCCTTCTCGATCAGCGCGGCGGTGTCCGCGGCGTCCTCCTCCTCTTCGGGGAGGTAGGAGATCAGCACGTCGGCGCCCTCGCGGGCGAAGGCGATCGCCACCGCGCGGCCGATGCCGGAGTCGCCTCCGGTGATCACCGCGCGCCGCCCGGTCAGCCGGCCGCTGCCCTGGTAGGTCTCCTCGCCGTGGTCCGGCTTGTCCGGCATCTCGCCGGTCGTGCCGGGCTCGCCCTGGTCGCCGCCGGTGAGCTGGTCCGGCGTCGGGTACTGGCTGCGTGGATCACGGATCTCGTACTGGTTCATGGGAACCGCTTTCCCCGGATTCGCCATGTCATTCCGGGGTTTCGGGGCGGCCGCCGGACGCGGCTGGGCGGGGCCCGGGGGACACGGCCGGCCGGTGCCTCGGCCGCCCGGGGCGCACCACGACGCGCCACATGCCCGAAACGGACTAAATACCACTAAAAGCCAACATCTGGGACTACGGTGGGTTATCTACCGGCGCCGGGGGGAGTGGATGGAGCGCACCGCGACGTCGCGGCGAGGATGGCTGCGACGCCTCGGACTCCTGCTCGCTGCCGTACTGGTCGTCATCTGGGCCGCCCACCACCTCGGCGAGGCCGGCGCGTCCTGGACCGCGGCCTGGGCGACGATCAGCGAGGTCGGCTGGCGGTGGCTGCTCCTGCTCGGCACGGTCTGGCTGCTCGGCCTCTGGGTGCACACGTTCGTGCTGGACGCGTCCCTGCCCGGCCTCACCCACCTGCGCGCACTCACGCTCAACCTGTCCGGCAGCGCGGTCGCGAACATGCTCCCGCTCGGCGGCGTCGCCGGCACCGTCCTCAACCTCACCATGGTCCGCGGCTGGGGCCACACCAACCGCGACTTCGCCCGCTTCGTGGTGGTGTCGAAGGTCTGGGACGTCGCCGCCCGCCTGCTGCTGCCGATCGTCGCGGTCCTGCTTCTCCTCGCCGCCGGCCGGCTGCACCCATGGCTGCCCTGGATCGGCGTCACCGGCCCGGCCGCGCTCGCCGGCGGCCTGCTGGTCGCCGCCTCCCTCGGCCGGTCCCGCCCGCTGCTGCGCCTGGTCGCCCTCGCTTCGCTCGCCGTCCGGAACATCCCGTGGGTACGCGGTGCGACCTGGACGGACGCGGCCGGCTCGCTGCTCGACGGCGTCGACCGGCTGGTCCGGCGGCGCTGGCGGCCGCTCACCGCCGGGATGGCCGGCTACTGCGTGTCCGAGGGCGTGCTGCTCTGGCTCTGCCTCACCGCGGTGGGCCTGACCGTGCCGGTCCCGGTGCTGCTCGCCGGGCTCGCCGCCGCCCGCGCGCTCACCCTCGCCGCGGTCACCCCCGGCGGCACCGGCCTGGTCGAGACCGGCGCGGTCGCGGTGCTGATCGGCCTCGGCACGGACGCCACCGGCGCGCTCGCCGGCGTGCTGCTGTTCCGCGGCTTCGTCTTCGCCGCCGAGATCCCGGTCGGCGGGATCGCGGTGCTGCTGTGGCTCGCCACCCGCCGCCGCAGCATCCGCCCCACACCGGCGTGACCTGGAGAAACATGCGCATCGCCCACGTGACCGACGTCTACCTGCCCCGCCTCGGCGGCGTGGAGCTGCAGGTCCGCGACCTCGCCACCCGGCAGGCGTCGGCCGGCCACACCACCTTTGTGGTCACCGCGACGCCGGGACCGGACCCCGACGACCCGCCGGTCCCGGTCGTACGGCTCGGCGCGCCCGGCGTCGGCCCCTACCGCGCGGTCCGCGACCACGAACTGTGCCGGGTGCTGCGCGAACACCGCGCCGAGGCGATGCACGTGCACGTCTCCGCGTTCTCGCCGCTCGCCTGGAGCGCGGCCCGGCTGGCCGGCCTGCACGGCGTACCCACGGTGGTCTCGGTCCATTCGATGTGGCACGACGTCATCCCGGTCATGCGCTGGTACGCGCGCCGCCGCGGCGCCGCCCGCTGGCCGGTCGACTGGGCCGCGGTCAGCACGGCCGCGGCCGCCGCGGTCCGGGACGCGCTCGACGGGACGCCGGTCGCGGTGCTGCCCAACGGCATCGACCCGGCCGCCTGGCTGGCCCCGCCGGTCCCGCGCGACGGCCCGCCGACCGTGGTCAGCGTGATGCGCATGGTCCGGCGCAAACGCCCCCGGCCGCTGCTGCACGCGCTGTTCGCGCTGCACCACGCGCATCCGGGGCGGGTCCGCGCGGTCCTGGTCGGCGACGGCCCGCTGCTGCCCCGGCTGCGCGCCGACATCGCCGCGGCCGGGCTCACCGCCGGGGTACGGCTGACCGGTGCGCTTCCCCGCCACGAGATCCGCGCGCTGCTGGCCGCCGCGGACCTCTACGTCGCGCCCGCGCACCGCGAGTCGTTCGGCATCGCGGCGCTCGAGGCCCGCTGCGCCGGCCTGCCCGTGGTCGCCCGCCGGGGCAGCGGCGTCGCCGACTTCATCGAGCACGGCGTCGACGGCTGGCTGGTCGGCTCCGACGCCGAGCTGGTCTCCACGGTCTCCGGGCTGCTCGCCTCGCCCGGTCTGCTGGCGGACGTGGCCGGGCACAACCGCGCGGTCGTGCCGCACCTGCACTGGGACGCGGTCCTGGCCGCCGCCGAGACGCGCTACGCGGCCGCCGCCCGCCTCCAGGACGCGCTGGTGCGGGCATGACGGCGCCACGCACCGCCGGGGTCCCGGCCGCCGGGGTCGCGGCGGCTGAGGTCGCGGCCGCCGGCGGTGTCGGGCCGGCACGTCGCGGCGGGTTCACGATCGTGGCGTTCCACGCGCACCCGGACGACGAGACGCTGCTGACCGGCGGCACGCTGGCCCGCGCCGCCGCCGAGGGACACCGGGTGGTCCTGGTGACGGCGACCCTCGGCGAAGCCGGCCTGGCCGGCGATCCCGCACCGGCCACGGACGCCGTCCCGGGTGGACGGTCCGCGCCGGACAGCGCCGCCGCCCGTCGTGCTTCCGCGCCGGCCGGCGGCGCCGCCCCGCGCGGGTCCGGGCCCGACGACGGTGAGGCCCTGCGCGGTTCCGCGTCGGACGGCGGCGCCGCCCCGCGCGGGTCCGGGCCCGACGACGGTGAGGCCCTGCGCGGTTCCGCGTCGGACGGCGGCGCCGCCCAGCGGGGTTCCGGGACCGACGGCGGTAACGCCCAGCGCGGTTCCGCGCCGGACGGCGGTGACGCCCGCCGTGGGTCCGGGCCGGGCAGCGGCTACGCACCCGACGGCTCCGGGCCGGGCCGTGGTTCCGGCGGCGGCCCGGGCGGCGGCCGGCTCGGTGGCCGGCGGCATGCGGAACTGCTCGCGGCCGCGGCCGCGCTGGGGTGCGCGCGGGTGGAGGTGCTCGGCTACCGGGACTCCGGCCTGCACGCCGGTGCCGGCGGCTGCTTCGCGGACGCGCCGGTCGAGGAGGTCGCGGAGCGGCTGGCCGCGATCCTGCGCGCGGAGCGCGCCGACGTCCTGATCGGCTACGACGCGCGCGGTGGCTACGGCCACCCGGACCATCTCCAGGTGCACCGCGTCGCCCCGGTCGCGGCGCGGCTCGCCGGCACGGCGCTGCTCCTGGAGGCGACCGTGGACCGGCGCGCGCTGCGGCCGCTGCTGGCGGTGCTCACGCTCGCCGGCCGCCTACTGCCCCGGCTGCCGCTCGGCGGCGCGGCCACCGCGTTCACGCCGCACGACCGGCTGACCCACGCGGTCGACGTGCGCGGCTACCTGCGGCAGAAGCGGGCCGCGCTGCGCGCCCACGCGAGCCAGGCCACCGGCGGACCCGGCCTGCGCACGGTCGCCGCCCTGGCCGCGCTGCCCGGCCCGGTCTTCGCGGCCGTCGCCGGCCGCGAGTGGTTCGTCGAGCCGGGCCGTCCCGCGGGTGCCCCGCTGCTCGGCGACATCCTCGCCTCGCTCCGCGACCGGCCCGCGCCGCCGGGGAGATGACCCGGGCGTCGCCGGCATCGCCCACGTGGTGGCCGTGTCTGCGGACGGGCTGCCGCTCCGGGCCGGCGGGCCACCGGCGGCCGCGCCGCTCGCGGCCGATGACGTCCCGGCCACCGGCCGGCACCGGACCCGGGCGGTGGGAGATCCGCTTCCGGGCGGCGCCGGGGAGCTGGCCGGGCCGCCGGCATGGTCCGGACCGGCACGGCGTGGAGGCGTGCCGGTCAGCGGACGTCGACGATCGCGGTCAGGATCAGCCCGCCGGAGGCGAGCCAGCGGCCGCTGAACGCGCTGACCGGCCCGTCGATCAGGATCTCGGCGTGGAACGTACCGTCCGGGGTGGCGGTGAGGCGGGCCTCCTCGAAGCCGAGCCAGCGGCGGGCGAGCGGGAACCACGCCTTGTAGACCGACTCCTTCGCGCTGAACAGCAGCCGGTCCCAGTGCGGGCCGCGGCCGGCCGACTCCGTCCAGAGGCGTTCCTCGGGCAGGCTGACCAGCTCCAGTACGCCGGCCGGGAGCGGCTCGTCGGGTTCCGCGTCGATGCCCAGCGACCGGATCTCACCGGTGCGGGCGGCGACCGCGGCCCGGTAGCCGGCGCAGTGGGTGATCGCGCCGACGACGCCCGGGGGCCAGCCGGGCGCGCCGCGCTCGCCGGGGACGATCGGGGACTCGGGCAGCCCCAGCGTGGCCAGCGCGCGGCGGGCGCACCAGCGGCCGGTGACGAACTCGCGGCGGCGCTTCTCCACCGCGCGCGCCACCACGGCCTCCTCGGCCGGGAACAGCGGGCAGTCCTCGTCACCGAACGTCTCGGCCCAGGCCACGCCGGGCGGCAGCAGCTGCTCGATCATGCGGTGAGGACCCGGCGGATCGGGGACGGCAGTCCGGGGCCGCGGCCGCGCCACTCGCGGGGGTAGCCGAGCGAGACCTCCTCGAAGCGGACGCCGTCGTACCAGGTGGTGCGGGGGATGTGCAGGTGGCCGTAGACCATGACGGTGGCGCGGAACCGGATGTGCCAGTCGGCGGTACGGTCGGTGCCGCACCACTGGGCGAACTCGGGCTTCCACAGGATGTCGGTCGGCTCGCGGACCAGCGGGTAGTGGTTGACCAGCACGGTGGGCACGTCCGGCGGGATCGCGGACAGCCGGGCCTCGGTGATCGTGGCCCGCTCCGCGCACCAGGCGTCGCGGGACGGGTGCGGGTCGGGGTGCAGCAGGAACTCGTCGGTGCAGACGACGCCGGCCGCCTCCGCGTGACGCAGCGACTCCTCCTTCGTGGACATCCCGGCCACCCGCCAGGAGTAGTCGTATCCGACGAACAGCGGCGCGATCGCGGTGCCGTGCCACCTCGGGTACGGGTCCTCGGGCGTGTGGACGCCCAGGTCGCGGGCGACCTCGACCAGGTGGCGGTAGCGTTTCTCGCCGCGCAGCTGGACGGCGTCGTCGCGGACCGTCCACAGCTCGTGGTTGCCGGGCGCCCAGATCACGGTCGCCCACCGGCCGGCCAGCAGCGCCAGCGTCCGTTCGATGTCGGTGACCTGCTCGGCGACGTCACCGGCCACGATCAGCCAGTCGTCCGGCGTGACCGGGTGCAGCGACTCGGCGATCGCGCGGTTCTCGGGGTAGGTGACGTGGAGGTCGCTGACCGCGTACAACCCTGGCGTACTCATCGTCATCCATCGTAATCATGGGGTGGCGGCGGGTGCGCGGAGCTGGGACCGTAGTGGGATGTCACGGACCGAGCACGAGTGGCGGGCGGAACCGTACCGCGCGGCGAACGGGGTTCAGGTCCGCGCCGCGCTGAAGGCGCTGGCCGGGGCCGGGCTGCCGCGCGACGGCCGGTTCGCGGACGTCGGCTGCGGATCCGGCGAGGTCGCGGAGGCGATGGCGCGGCGCGGGCTCACGGTCGACGCCTGCGACATCAGCGAGTCGATGGTGGACGCGGCCCGGGCCCGGTGCGCGGCGCTGCCGGTCACGGTGGAGCGGCAGGACGCGCGGCGGCTGTCGCTGCGGCCCGGGGCGTACGACGTGGTCCACTCGTCGTGGATGCTGCACTGGCTGGCGGAGGCCGATCACGCGGTACGGACGATGGCGCGCGCGGTCGCGCCGGGCGGCACGCTGGTCCTGCAGTACAGCGCGGGCCAGCCGCGCGCGGACGGGTTCGCGCTGCGGGACACGCTGCGCGCGGTCGCGGACCGGCCGGCCTGGCGGGACCGGCTGACGGACGCGCCGATCGTGTTCTATCAGCACCCGGCGGACGAGGTGTCGCTGCTGCTGGCCGCGGAGGGCCTGGCCGTGTCACCGGTCGAGCCGGTCGCGCAGGACCTGGGCGCCGGTGACCTGGACCGGTTGCGGGCGGCGCTGCGGGCGGCCACGTTCGCGGCCCAGGCCGAGGTGCTGGGCGACGACACGGACGCGTTCATCGACGAGTGCCTGGCCGCGCTGGCCGCCGCCGGCGCGCTCGACCCGCACAACGTGTGCATCGTCGCCCGGCGGCCGCCGCTGACCCGGGTGTGATCGAGGCGGCCGCACCGGCCGCCTCGACCGTCGAGGGTCAGCAGCCGCGGAGGAAGGCCTCGAGACCGGCCAGGTCGTCGGTGTTGATGTGGTCGACGCCGGCGCGGCGCAGCTCGGTCCAGATCGCGTCGCGGGCCGGGCCGGGCGTGTCCGGGGTGGCCCAGAACCGCACCCGGCGGCCGTCCGCGTGCGCGGTCGTCACGATCTCGCGGAGCCGGGCGCGCTGGTCGGCGGGCATCGGGCCGACGCCCAGCCAGGTGAACACGGTCGTCCAGTTGTCGCTGATCAGCGGGATCAGCGACGCGGGCGCACCGGCGGTGAGGTCGGCCATTCGGCCGTCGTAGAACGCGTACCGCACGGTCTGCGACTCCATCAGCGCGCGCGGCCGGTCGCCGCTGACCACCGCGGTGACCGCGCCGGCGGTGACCCGGCCGTGCGCGTACCGGGTCAGCACGGTGCGGTACTCGCGCAGCGCGGCGTCGAGCGCGGTGTACGTCTCAGCGCCGGTGTTCTTGATGTCGATCAGCAGCTGCAGCGAGATCGGGCTGCCGCGGTGGACCCGGCCCCGGTTCGCGCGCACGCGCTCGGCCAGCGGTGCCAGATACAGCGCTTCGAGGGTACGGCCGGGCCGCAGGTCCTCCGGGTCGTGCGCGACCAGCAGCTCGCCGTCGACCAGGTAGATGTCCGCCTCGACGCTGGTGAAGCCGTGGTCCAGCGCGTCCAGCAGCGGACGCTCGTGCTCGTAGTCGTTGTGCGCGTGGGCCTGGGGGAGCGGCCGGGTCTTCGCCGGGGCGGCCTGGGCCGCCGGTGCGAGGGTGGTGATCAGCGCGGCCGTGACGGCCAGCACGATCGACGTGCGACGCAGCAAGGGGGCACTCCTTTGCTCGGGCGATTCGCACCGAACGATACGAGTGTCCGGGAACGGCGGCCGGAAACCCCCGATGAACACTTCCCGGCCGCCGTCCCCGTGCCCGCGGGGTCAGCGCGCCAGGTAGCCGCCGTCCACGTACGGCTCGGAGCCGGTGACGAAGGACGCGTCGCCGCCGGCCGGGAACGCGACCGCGGCCGCGATCTCGTCCGGGCGGCCCGGGCGGCTCCGTTCTCCGCCGCCGGGTTCGGCCGGGCCGTGGGCCGGCTCCGGCATGGGGGTGGGGCCGGGTGGGAAAGCTGCGGTGATGAGAATCCTGGTGACGGGTGCGAGCGTGGCGGGGCCGGCGGCGGCGTACTGGCTGGCCCGGACCGGGCACGACGTGACGGTCGTCGAGGCCGCGCCGGAACTGCGCGAGGGCGGGCAGAACGTCGACGTGCGCGGGACCGGGCGCGAGGTCATCCGGCTGATGGGGCTCGAGGACGCGGTGCGCGGCCGCAACACCGGCGAGGTCGGCACCCGGTTCGTCGACGGGCGCGGCGCGGCCGTCGCGGAGTTCCCGGTCGACGGCCGCGAGGGCACCGACGGCCCGACCGCGGAGCTGGAGATCCTGCGCGGCGCCCTGGCCCGCCTGCTCGTCGACGCCTGCCCGGCCGCGGTCACCTGGCGGTTCGGCGACCGGATCGCCGGGCTGACGCAGGACGGCGACGGCGTCGACGTGGAGTTCGCCGGCGGCACCCGGGAGCGCTTCGCGCTGGTCGTGGTCGCGGAGGGCGTCGGATCCCGGACCCGCGACCTGGTCTTCGGTTCCGCCCCGCGCGAGCGGGCGCTCGGCATGTACTCCGCCTACGGAACGATCCCGCGGACCGCGGCCGACGACGACTGGTGGCGCGTCCTCGTCGCCCCCGGCGCACGCCAGGTGATGCTGCGCCCGGACGACGTCGGCAGCACCCGGGCCACGCTCAACTTCCGCACCCCCACCCCGGAACTGGACGGCCTCGACGACGCCGGGGTGCGCGCCGCGCTGCGGGACCGGTTCGCCGGCGTCGGCTGGGTGGCGCCGCGCGTCCTGGACGGCTTCGACACCGCCGACGACCTCTACGTCGACTGGCTCCGCCAGATCGACTGCCCCACCTGGCACCACGGCCGGGTCTGCCTCCTCGGCGACGCCGCCTGGTGCGTCACCCCGATCGGCGGCGGTGGCACCTCCCTCGCCATCACCGGCGCGTACGTGCTGGCCGCCTACCTGTCCCGGGCGGCGTCCCCGGCGGAGGCCCTCACCCGCTACGAGCGGTGGATGCGCCCGCTGACCACCGCGGCCCAGAAACTCCCGCCCGGCGTACCCCGGATCGCGGCGCCGCGGTCCCGCGCCGGCGTCCGCCTGCTCCGCCTCGGCGCCCGGGCGGCCGCGCTGCCGCTGTTGCGGTCCCTGGCCGCCCGGCTGACCAGCGGCCCCGAGGCGACCCGCGAACTGCCCGCGCTGATGGCCTGAGACGCGCTGATGGCCGGAACCGTTGTTTCGACCACGGGTCCGCCGTGCGTGGTGGCGCCCGGCACGTGTCCCGGGCGCCCACCCGTCGGTGGGGCGATCGGCGCGACGACCGGCCTGAGCCGTAGCTCACCCTAGAAACTGCACCGACTGGTCGGTAAAGTTTCGGGCGTGAACATCTCTGTGACCTCGGCGCCGGTGCTGTCGGCGCGGCGGCGGTGGGCGGCGCTGGCCGTGCTGGCCGCGGCGGTGCTGCTGCTCGCGATCGACGGCACCGTGCTGGCGCTGGCGGTGCCGGCGCTGTCGGCGAGCCTGGCACCGAGCGCGGAGCAGATCCTGTGGATCGGTGACGTCTACTCGCTGGCGCTGGCCGGGCTGCTGGTGCTGGCCGGCAACCTGGCCGACCGGTTCGGGCGCAAGCGGGTGCTGCTGCTCGGGTCCGTGGCGTTCGGCGCGGCGTCGCTGCTGGCCGCGTTCTCACCGAGCGCGGAGGCGCTGATCGGCGCGCGGCTGCTGCTCGGTGTGGCCGGTGCGACGCTGATGCCGTCCACGCTGTCGCTGATCCGGAACATCTTCCCGGACGACGCCGAGCGCACCCGGGCGATCGCGATCTGGTCCACCGCGTTCGGTGCGGGGTCCGCGATCGGGCCGCTCGCCGGCGGGTTCCTGCTCGAGCACTTCTGGTGGGGCTCGGTGTTCCTGATCAACGTACCGGTGATGGTCCTGGTGTTGATCTCGGGTTGGCTGCTGCTGCCGGAGTCGCGCGACCCGGATCCGGGCCGCTTCGACGTGCTCTCCGCGGCGCTGTCGATGGCCGCGATCGTGCCGTTCGTCTACGCGGTCAAGCATCTGGCCGGGTCCGGCCTCGACGCCGTGACCGTGGGCTGCCTGACCGCCGGCCTGCTCGGCGGCGTGCTGTTCGTCCGGCGGCAGCGGCGGCTGGCGGCGCCGATGCTGGACGTGGAGCTGTTCCGCAGTCCCGCGTTCTCCGGCGCGGTCGCGGCGAACATGATCTCGATCTTCGCGCTGACCGGGCTGCTGTTCTTCTTCTCGCAGTACCTGCAGTTCGCGCGCGGCCACGGACCGCTCCAGGCCGGCCTGGCGGAGCTGCCCGCGACGCTCGCGTCGATCGCCGTGGTGGCCGTGGTCGGCGTGGCCGCGACCCGGCTCGGCCGCGGCCGGGCGATCGCGCTCGGGCTGGTGCTGGCCGCCGCCGGGCTGGCCGGGGTCGCGGCCGCGGCGCACGGGCCGTACGCGTGGCTGGGCCTCGCGCTCGTCCCGATCGGCCTGGGCATCGGCCTGGCGATGACGCTGACCGGCGACGCGATCGTGTCCGCCGCGCCGCCGCGCAAGGCCGGCTCGGTCTCCGCGATCACCGAGACCGCGAACGAGCTGGGCGTGGTCCTCGGCATCGCGGTGCTCGGCTCGCTGGTCACGGCCGTCTACCGGTCCGGCGTCGGCCCGGGCGCGCCCGCGGAGGTGCGTGACTCGCTCGGCTCGGCGCTGCGGGTGCTCGCGCCCGGCTCGGACGCGGCGGCCGCGGCCCGGGACGCGTTCATCACGGCGATGCAGACGACGTCGCTGGTCGCGGCCGGCCTGACGCTCGGGGCCGCGGTGCTGGCGTGGGCGCTGATCCCGTCCCGGCGGGCGTAGCGGCCACAGGCCGAACGCGCGGGACCGCATCGAGGACCGAGGACCCGCGCTGGGTACGGTGACGGGCGTGGGACGCACGGCGGGCCGGTCACCGGAGGACACGCGACGCGCGCTGCTGGCCGCCGCGGGGTCGGCGATCCGGGCGCGTGGCATCCACGCGTCGCTGGACGAGATCGCGCGGTTCGCCGGCGTCTCCAAGGGCGGGCTGATCTACCACTTCGCCAGCAAGGAACGGCTGATCCTGGAGGTGGCCCGGGACCAGCTCGCCGCGTTCCAGGCCAGCATGGACGCGGCGCTCGACCCGCACGACACCGCGCCGGGCCGGCTCACCCGCGCCTACCTGCGGTCGGTGCTGGCCGACGACGAGGTCGCGGTGCGTGACTCGCTGGCACTGATCGCCCAGCTGATGATCGTGCCGGCCGTGGCCGAACTGGCCGTCGCGGACGCCCGCCGGATCGAGGCCGACCTGGCCGCGGACGGTCTGCCGGAGGACGTGGTCGCGCTGGTCGTGGCCGCGGCCGACGGTCTGAGCGCCACCCCGATGTGGGGCGGCACCGCGCACACCGCCGCCCACCGCCGCCTGATCGAGCGCCTGGTCCACCTCACCCGCCACCCGGAGCTGTGGAACGACCTCGGCTGGCCCGGCGAGACCCGGTGAGCGGGCCGGCCCGGGTCACCGCCCGGGCGTGCGCGCGAGCGTGAGGATGTCGCGGAGGACGGCGGCGGCGGACGGCACCGCGTCGGGTTCCCGGGTGGTGGCGGACAGCCGGCCGGCGACGTCGGTGTGGACGACGACGCCCATCTCCTCCGCGTCCATCCGGGCCAGCGGGTGGTCGCCGGGCAGCTCGACGGGCGCGACCGTCAGGCGCCAGCCGTCGGCGCCGGGGACCGCGGTGCCGAGCGGGACGACGCGCCGGCCGGCGGCCCGGGCCCGCAGCAGGTCGTCGCGGGTGACGCCGGTGATGCCGGTGCGGTCCACGTCGGACAGCCGGGCCCGGGTGCCGAGCGTGGCGTTCGCGAGGATGACCAGCTTGCAGGCGGCGTCCCAGCCGTCCAGGTCGAACGACGGGTCCGGCTCGGCGATGCCGGTGGCCTGGGCACGGGCGACCGCGTCGGCGGGGGAGAGGCCGTCCTCGATCAGGCTGAGCACGTAGACGCTGGTGCCGTTCAGCGCGGCCTCGACCCGGGTCGCGCGCGCGGAGGTGAGCGTGGCCCGGACCAGCGTCACGGTCGGCAGCGCGCCACCGACGCACGCGCTGTATCCGACCGCCGGCCCGGGACCGGTCAGCTCGTCCCAGGCGAGCACCAGCGGGGCCTTCGCGGCCAGCGCGACCGGGATGCCGGCCGCGCGGGCGGCACGGACCGCGGCCAGGCCGGCGCCGCCGGTCTCCAGGTCGCCGGGGCCGGCCTCGACCAGCATGTCGATCCCGGTGCCGGTGGCGAGCACGTCCGCCACCGTGGTTCCGGCCACGGTCGCGCCGGGCAGGTCGACGGCGCGCCCACCCGCGGCCTTGTGCGCGGCGAGCGCGACCGGGTCGATGCCGCCGGCGTCGACGATCGCGCCGGAGGAGTCGACCGCGGCCACCACGCGCAGGTCGAGACCGTGGGTGCGGCGCCGGTCCGCGTCGTCGGCGGCGATCAGGCGGAGCAGCGAACCGCCGATCGCGCCGAGGCCGCTCACCGCGATCCGTACCGGGCGCGGGGTCATCGGTTCGTCTCCGTCAGGACCAGCGGGACCCCGTCGTGCAGCCGGCGGTCCGGCCCCGCGAGGATCCACGCCCGCGCGGCCGGGCCGATCCGGTATCCGCGGCCGGCGCGGCCGTCGGTGGTCGCCACGTCCGGGGACGTGACCGCCTGCAGCGCGGTCCAGGCCGCGTCGGCCAGCGTGGTGAAGTCCCGCCGGACCGGGTCGGCGTGCTCGTCCGGGAACCATGTCCAGGCCAGCCGCCCGGGCCGCATCGCCGTCGCCCCGCCCGCGGTCGTCGACCGCTGGTACTGGATCAGCGGCCCGCCGTCCCCGCCGCGCAGCCGCAGGAACGCCTGCGATCCGTGGTGGCGCATCGCGTCCGGCAGTGAGGGGTGCGGTGTGCTGGCCCGCGCCCGCCGGTCGTGCGTCTCCCACCCGCCCAGCTCCGCGACCACCGGTGCGAGCCGTTCCCCGAACGCGGCCTCGTCCTCGGCCAGCATGAACGTACCGACCCGGCGCGACCGCGCCCCCACCTGGAACATCGGGCAATCATGACAGCCCCGCGCCGAACGACTCGCCCCGGAGTACGGTGTCCGGATCATGAGCGATTTCGCGGAGCGCATCCGGGCCACGTTCCGGCGTGGCGACAGCGACGGCGTGGTACGGCTCGCGGAGGCCGAGGTGGCGCGGGCCCGGGCGGCCGGCGACCCGGCCGGCGAGGTGGAGGCGCTGTACGCGCTGGCCCGCGTCGCGGCGCGCGGCGGTGACCTGGTGGAGTCCCGGCGGCTGGCCTCGGCCGCGCTGGACGTGGCGGTCCGCAGCGGCGACCGGCGGCTGGAGGAGCGCCCCCGGCACGTGCTGGCCGCGGTGACGCGGATGTCCGGCGACCTGGTCACGGCGCGCGGACTCTACGAGGCCAGCATCGCGCTGAACGAGGAACTGGGCCGGCCGGAGACCGTCGTCTCGGAGCTGCACAACCTGGCGTTCACGGAGCTGCACCTCGGCGACGTGGCCCGGGCACGGGAGCTGTTCGCCCGCAGCCGGGAGGCGGTCTTCGCGCGCGGCTACGACGCGTTCGTGCCCTACGTCTGCGTGGCCGCGGCGGCGCTGGCGGACGCCGAGGGCGACCACGCGCGGGCCGCGCGCATGCTCGGGCTGACGGACCGCGCGTTCGCCGCGCTCGGGCAGGTGCCGGACCCGGACGACGCCGCGGAACTGCGCCGGGTGACGGACGCGTCGGTGGCCGCGCTCGGCGCCGGCGGTTACCGGGTCGAGTACGACGCCGGCACCGCGCTCGACCCGCTCAGTCTGCGAGGTCCCGCAGCGCCGTGAGCGCCTCGGAGAGCGAGACCGGGTCCACGTCGCCGGGCGGGACCGGGCCGGTGGCCCGCCACGGGTCGCGGTCGCGGCCGCCCGTGCGAAGCGGCTGCGGCTCGGCCACGACCGGACCAGCGGGGCCAGCCGGCCGACGGTCTCGTCGTCCGCGAGGCGGGCCTGCGCGAGCAGCGCCCAGGCGTGCGCGGCCGGCATCCAGTCGCCCAGCCACGCCTCCATCAGCGCCCAGCCGAACTCCGCCGTGCTCCGCGGGTCGCCGTCGCGGACCCGCGCGGGTACGTCCGACGTGACCAGCGGCTGGGCGGTCGCGGACGACTCGACGGCGTCGATCGGGTGGTAGGAGCCGGGCGGCGGCTCCGGCGGGTCGGCGAGCCGGGCTGTGGCCAGCGCCGTGATCAGCTCGGCTACCTCGTCGGCGGGCAGCGTGCCGCCGTCGCGCAACCGGATCTCCGGCAGCGCCGCGGGCCGCGCCCAGCCGGGCAGCCGCACCGGCCGTACCGTGGCGGGCCTTTTCAGCAGGGCCTCGAGCGCGGCGGCGGCCGGTGCTCCGTACCCGCGCGCGATGTCGGTCAGCACGGCGGTGTGCCCGGAACCGGCCAGGAAGCGGAGCGCGTCCTCGGCGTTCTGCCGGGCGCGTCCCGCCCGGCCGGCCGCGGCCGGGATCAGCGCACGCGCGGCCGCGGTGGCGTGCCGGTGCAGCCACCGCCGGGACCACAGCCGGCCCGACCCGAGGTGGCGTAGCCAGCCGGCGGCGAGCGCGGCCGGTTCGGGTCCGGCGAACGGCATCAGCAGCAGGCCCGTCCGGTCCGGCTCGGCCCCGGCCGCCGCGAGCCCCAGCGGCAGCGCGTCCGCGCCGAACCGCGCGATCGTCGCCATCGCCAGGTCCCGGCGGCCCACGTGCCGGGTGGGCACCCAGTGCGCGAGCTGCGGGATCGCGAGCTCTTCCGGGCCGCGCAGGAACAGCCAGACCGTCTGCCACGGGGTCAGCGAGGTGCCGGTGGTGGCGCCGGCGGCCGGCTCCGGCCAGTCCGGCGCGAAGCGGCCGTGGTCGGCGACGGCCGCGCGGGCGGCCCAGCGCTCGCGCTCGCCCGCCGCCCAGCGCGGCTCGGTCGGTCGGTGCAGGCGAGGTCGAGGGCGGCGGGCACGGCCGCAGAGGCCGTCTCAGGCGTGCCGGACCGCGTCCAGGGCCTCGTCGAAGAGCGCCACGACGTCGCCGCTGCCGCCGCGGCGCGCCCAGATCTCGGTGGCGCTGTCCAGGCAGGCCAGCGCGGCGGAGACGATCGCGTGCGCGGCCGGGTCGGGCAGGTCGCCGGGTGCCCGGCCGAGCCGGCGGGTGACCTCCGGGACCAGCAGGTCCAGCCAGGCGAGCCGCTTCTCCAGGCGGCGGGCGCGCAGCGACGGTGTCCTCAGGAACATCTCGGCGAGCGCGAGCGCGCGGTCCGGCGGGTTGTCCTCGAGCACGTGCAGCGCGGCGCGCAGCGCCTCCCACGCGGTCTCGCCGGCCGGCCGGGCGCGCAGCGCGGCCAGCACGGATTCGCCGGCGGCGAGCATGTCGCGGAGGACGATGTCCTCCTTGGACCCGACGTAGCGGAACAGCGAGCGTGGCGAGACGCCGGCCTCGCGCGCGATCTGGTCGGTGGTGGTGGCGTCGAAGCCCTGCGCCACGAAGAGCCGCATGGCGGCGTCGTCGATCTCCCGCTCCACCGCGCGCCGATTGCGTTCCCGGATGCCCATCCGCCGATCGTATCAGCAGATGCCATATTGGCAGAGGCTGTCAAAATGGCGTACGGTGCCATTCATGCGAGAACTGGAACACCACCTGCAGACCGTCCTGATCACCGGCGCCAGTTCCGGGATCGGCGCGGAGTTCGCCCGCCGGCTCGCCGCGCGGGGATCGGGCCTGGTCCTGGTCGCCCGCCGGGCGGACCGGCTGGAGTCGCTCGCGGCCGAGCTGAGGGCGGCGCACGGCGTACCCGTGACGGCACTGCCCTTCGACCTGAGCGGCATCGCGCCGGGCGCCGCGCTCGCGGCGGAGCTGGACCGGCGCGGCATCGCGGTCACCGCGGTGATCAACAACGCCGGGCACGGCAGCTGGGGACGGTTCCACGACGACGATCCGGCCTGGCTGCGGCACATGATCGCGGTGAACGTGACCGCGGTGGCGGACATCAGCCGCGCGTTCATCAACCGCCTGCGCGCACACGGCCGCGGCTACCTGCTGAACGTGACCAGCGTGGCCGCGTACGCGCCGGTGCCGAACCAGGCCGCGTACTCCGCGTCCAAGGCGTTCGTGCTCAGCCTGACCGAGTCGCTGTGGGCGGAGTCGCGCGGCACCGGGTTGCGGGTGCTCGCGTTCGCGCCGGGCGTCACCAGCAGCGAGTACTTCGACGTGGTCGGGACGGCGGACGCGGCCGGCGGCTCCCGCTACCGGACGCCCGCGCAGGTGGTCGGCGCCGCGCTGCGCGTGCTCGACCGGCGGGACCCGCCGCCGAGCGCGGTGGCCGGGCGGCTCAACCACGCGCTGACGCTGGCCGCCCGCCTGGTCACGCGCCGGCGCGGCGTCGCGCTGGCGGCGGCCAACACGCTGCGATGACGGATATTGCCTAAATCAACCCTAATTAATGTCCTTTCGTGGGGAACCGGAGGGATGATGTGCGTCAGTCGCGCGTGGGAGGCGGACACATGAGACGCATGATCATCGGGTCGGTCGCGCTGGTGGTGGCGGCCGCGGGCGGGCTGATCGCCCAGACCTCGGTCAGCTCGGCGGAGGTCGTCGCGGCCGCGGCGATCTGCAACATCCACTGCGACGGGCGGGACGCCGGGCAGGCCGGTGGCGACCGGGCGCCGGTCAGCGCCGCGGTCCACGGCCGCACCGTGCGCGTGCACGTCAGCGACCCGGACACGATGATCTGGGGAACCGTGGAGAACGGCTCGCCCGGCGACGAGGTGTGGCTGGACCGGTCGTTCGACGGCGGCCGCGGCTGGGCGTCCGGCGGCCGGCTCGGTCTCACCACGGTGGCGGGCGGGCAGCGCGCCGCCCGTAGCCCGATGTTCAACGTGGACGACTGGGCCACCCGCGGCGTCGGCGTGCTCCGCGCCTGCGCGAAGGCGGCCGACCGGCCGGAGATCGCCTGCACGCCGTGGGCGCGCAGCACCTGGAACGCCGGTGACCGTGGGCGCGCGGCCGCGACCGCGTTGATGATGCGCTACGACCGGGCCACCGGCCTGTTCGACGGCAACGCGTGGTGGACCAGCGCGAACGCGATGTCCGCGCTGATCGAGAACATCCGGGTCTCCGGCATGGGCAGCTACACCTACGCGATCGCGAACACCTACGACCGGCAGATCAACGCGGCGCAGGGGCAGTTCCGCAACGAGTACATCGACGACACCGGCTGGTGGGGCCTGGCCTGGCTGGCCGCGTACGACCTGACCGGCGACGTCCGCTACCTGAACACCGCGCGCGCCGACGCGGAGCACATGCACGGCTTCTGGGACGGCGTGTGCGGCGGCGGCGTGTGGTGGCGCAACGACCGGCAGTACAAGAACGCGATCTCGAACAGCCTCTACATCCAGCTCAACGCGGAGATCGCGCAGCGCACCGGCAGCGCGGTCCACCGGCAACGCGCGGAGGCCGGCTGGGCGTGGTTCCGCGGCACCGGCATGATCAACGGGGACAACCTGGTCATCGACGGCATCAGCCTGCAGACCTGCCGGGGCGTCAGCGGCCCGCTCACGTACAACCAGGGTGTGCTGATCAACGCGCTGACCGGCCTGTACCGGCTGACCGGCAACGCGGAGCAGCTCGCCACCGCGCGCCGCCTCGCGGACGCGGTCACGGTCTCCGGCCGCCTCACCCAGAACGGCATCCTGCGCGAGCCCGGCGAGCAGGACAACTGCGCCGGCGACCAGCCGTCCTGGAAGGGCGCGTTCGCCCGCGGCCTCGGCGTCCTGAACCGCGCGACCGGCGGCGCCTACACACCCTGGCTGCGCCGTAACGCAGACACGATCTACGCCGGCAACCGCAACACCTTCGACGCGTACGGTTCGCACTGGTCCGGCCCGTACATCGACACCAACCACGGCTGCCAGCACAGCGCGCTGGACCTGCTCAACACGGTCTGACCGGGTCCCCCGCCCGGCGCCGGCTCAGCCGCCGAGGTCCTCGCGGCAATCGGCCCGGGTGACGCACTGGAAGAGCACCTCGTCCACGCCGGCCCTCTCGGACAGCGTGGTCGCGGTGCCGGCGTCGCGCAGCGCCTGGTACGCGTCCAGGTCGGTGGTCCGGACGGTGAACTTCTCCGACAGGTTGTTCCGGTCGATCGGCACCGCGCTCGGCTGGTTCTTCAGGAACTCGGTGAGGTCCTGGTAGGCCTGTTCCTTCGTGATCAGTGCGACCTCGGTGACGCCGGGCAGTGCGCGCAACGCCTGTTCGACGTCGGCCCGCTGCTCGGGCGTGATGTCCGGCTCCAGGAAGACGATCATCTCCGGGTTCTCGCGGATGACCTCGCCGGCGTTGTCCAGGGAGACGCAGGCGGAGAGCAGCAGGACGGCGAGCGCCGCGGTGATGATCGAAAGGATACGCACCCGCCGAGGGTAGCCGTCACGGATCGGTGGTGGTCGCGCAGTGCGGGCGCGGCCCGCCGTGGAGCGGTACCGTGATCGTCGGGCCACCGCCGGAATTGCGGTATATAAGGGCTTGTGTCGGTTTGCCGGCCATATCGGGGGATGCCGTCGGCAGTCGGTGAGCAGTGGCGGGCTGGTGAGTGAGCAGTTCCCGCCGCGACCGTTGGGGCATGGACGATATGCGCGACCTTGCGGTGATGCGGCGGGCCGTGGCGTCCGATCTCGACGCTGTGAACGACATGCACGCGCGCTGCTCGGCCGAGACGCGGCGGGCCCGCTACCACGGGCAGCGGGATCGGATCAGGGCGGCGGAGTGGGCGGCGCTGTGCGAGCCGAGCTACGGGTTCAGCGCGCTGGTCACCGTGGAGGGCCGCACGGTGGGGCTGGTGAACGTGATCGGCACCGGCGCGGAGACGATGTGGGAGGCCGGGCTGCTGATCGAGGACGCCTGGCAGGGCCGTGGGCTCGGCACCCGGGCCGCGGCCTACCTGGTGTGGGAGGCCCGGGCGTCCGGCGCCTGCGGGATCGAGGCGCTGGTCGAGTCGGACAACGCGCGCGGCAAGCGGCTCTTCGCCCGGCTCGGTGCGGAGTGGTTCCGCGAGGAGCCGGGCGTGCTCACCGCGCGCATCCGGTTCAGCGTTCCGGTGGCGGCGGGTTCAGGTCGATCGCCGTCCCGTCCGCCCATGGGCGCCTGTCGGTGAGGAACACGCTCTCCCCGTCCGGCCGCCGCATCTCCAGCCAGCGGCGCAGCGCCGACCGGGTGGCCGGGCTGGGTACGCCGGCGATCTGCGACACGCCCTCACCGGTCAGCGTGGCCCGCGCGGTCGCCTGGTAGGCCCGGTTGATCAGCCGTTTCTGCCGCCCGACCTGGACCCGGGGGCGGCGCGCGTAGCGTTCGGCGAGCCGCTGCGCCTCCGCCGTCGCGTCGCCCGGGCAGACCCGGTCGATCAGTCCCAGGTCGAGCGCCTCGGCCGCGGTGTACGGCTCGCCGTCCAGCAGCATGCGCAGCGCGCGAGCCGGCCCGACCAGGTGCGTCAGCCGCTGGGCGCCGAGCGTGGTGGTCAGCCCGATGGTCAGTTCCGGCACCACGAACGACGCGCGCGCGGACGCGATCCGCTGGTCGAAGAAGACCGACATCTCCAGCCCGCCCCCGCCGCACGGGCCGTCGATCGCCGCGATCCAGACGGCCGGCGACCGCATGATCCGCAGCACCAGGTCGTGCCAGCGGGCGATGCCGTGGACGCCGGCCAGCTTCGACCTCGCCAGGAGCGGGCCCGCACCGGCCGCGGTCAGCGCGCGGACCGCGCCGAGCAGCAGGCGGGCGCCGGCCGGGGGCAGCCGGGGCGCGGACTCCGCGGTCGCGGACAGGTCCGCGATGTCCCAGTGCGTGATGTACCGCCCCGGCACCGCGCTGCCGATCACCACCGCGCCGATCCCCGGGTCCCGTTCCACCTGGCGTGCCACCGCCTGCAGTGCCTCGATCAGCGGCCGGGTCAGGTAGTTGTGCGGTGGCGCGTCGATCAGCACGGTGAGCACGCGGCCGTCCCGCGCGGTTCTGATGGTCACCGGCCGGATGATGCACGCCCGGCGTCGACGGCCGATTGACGTGGCGCGGACACACCCGCTTCCGGCGGACCGCCGTCCGCATGCGCGCCGGCGTTGCCCTCGCACGATCCGTGGGCACTCACCGTCGCCGCCCGGGGTTGCTCGCGGCATTCACAATGCTGATCATGACTCCGCGTGTGGCGTTGACCGCAATGGGTGGCGCGTTGTTCGTGCTGGCGCCGTTGCTGTTGATCCTGACCGGTAACACCGAGATCGTGACCTCGTCGGACGAGGGCGCGGGCGGGCGGCCACTGTGGACCGCGATCGTGCCGGTGCTGGCCGGGCTGGCGCTGATCCGGCTGATGCCGCCGTCGCTCCCGCGGGTGCCGGAGGCGGACGGTGCGGCACGGCGGCCGATCGTGCGGCAGGTCCGGTGGCTGGTCGGGATCGCGATCGCGTTTCCCGTGCTGGTCGCGGTCATCGGTGCGCAGACGCTGGCGTACCCGCTGGTCAAGGTGTCGCTGTTGCTCGGCGGCGCGCTGCTGGCCGTCCGGCTGATCCGGGCCGAGGTGCCCCGGGCCGTACCGGCGCGCTGGTTCTGGGTCGTTCCGGCGGTCGCCGGCTGGGGGCTGCTGGCGTTCTGGGTGCCGACCGATCTCACGCCTTATGCGGAGATGGACCGGGTCTACCTGGTGGCGGCGATGACGGTGACGTTCCTGACCGCGAGCGTGCTGGAGGAGTACTTCTACCGCGTGACGCTGCAGACCCGCCTCGAGGCGGTCGCCGGGCGCCGGCCGGCGATCGTGGCGACGTCGCTGCTGTTCGCGGCGATGCACGTGCCGAGTCACCTGGACGGTGATCACGTCTGGGTGTCGCTGGCCGCGCTGGTCGCGTTCCAGGGGTTCTTCGGTCTCTTCACCGGCTACCTGTGGTCGCGCTACCGGCGTTTCGGCGCGCTGGTGGTGGTGCACGGCGCCGTCAACGCGCTGCCGATGCTGCCGCTGTTCGTGGGCTGAGGGTTGAGAAGATGTCTTTGCAAAGATATCTTCTCAATCATGGCCGACACCCGCACGCTCTCCGACATCGATACGCTCAAGGCGCTCGCTCACCCGCTCCGACAGCGCATGCTGACCCGGTTGCAACGGCACGGCGCCGCCACCTCGGCGGACCTGGCCGCGGAGTTCGCGGTGGACCGGGGCGCGGCCAGTTATCACCTGCGGCAGCTGGAACGCTTCGGCTTCATCGAGGAGGACACCGACCGGTCGGCCGGGCGCCGGCGATTCTGGCGGGCCGTGCGGCAGGACGTGCGGCTGCCCAGGGGCGCGGCCGATCCCGAGGTCGCGGCCGCCGCGTCCGCGGTCCGGCAGCAGTGGCACGAGCGCGCGACCGCCGAGCTGGCGGCCTATCTGGCGGACCGGGAGTCGTACGGCGAGTTCGCGGACGCGGCTCACCACTCGTTCGGCGGCACCTCGCTGACCGCGGCGGAGCTGGCCGAGTTCGGCGAGGAGTACATCGCGTTCCTCACGCGCTGGTATCGCGAGCCCGGCCCCGGCCGCCGGCACGTCTCCGTGCTGTTCCACGCGTTCCCGACGCCGTGACCGCGCCGATGGCCCCGGCGAGCCGGGCCGAGACGCCGCTGTGGCGCAACCGGGACTTCGCGCTGCTCTGGAGCGGTCAGGTGGTCTCCACGCTCGGCGCCCGGATCAGCGCGACCGCGATGCCGCTGCTGGTGCTCGCGCTGACCGGGTCGCCGGCGGACGCCGGGCTGGTCGGCGCCGCGGCCACGCTGCCGTACCTGATCGGTCACCTGCCGGCCGGGCCGCTCGTCGACCGGTGGGACCGCCGCCGGATCCTGCTGGTCAGCGAGGCGGCCGCCGCGCTCACGCTGGCCACCGTGCCGATCGCGCTGTGGCTGGGCGTGCTCACGGTCGCGCACCTCGCGGTGGCCGCGTTCGTGCACGGGCTGTGCTTCGTGTTCTTCGGCCTGGCCGAGGCGGCCGCGCTGCCGGTGATCGTGCCGGCCGGGCAGCTGCACACCGCGATCGCCCGCAACGAGGTGCGTACCCGCGGCGCGGCCCTGGCCGGTGGCCCGCTCGGCGGCCTGCTCTTCGGGCTCGACCGGGCGCTGCCGTTCGTGGTCGAGGTGCTGTCCTACGCGGCCGCGTCCGTCGCCCTGCTCTTCCTGCGCCGCGACCTGCGGGCCGGCACGCCGGAGCCGCCCGAGCCGCTGTGGCGGGCCGCGCTGACCGGGTTGCGGTGGATCTGGCGGCACCCGCTGATCCGGGCCGCGGTCCTGCTGATCGCGGTGAGCAACCTGGTCTTCCAGGCGATCATCCTGGTCCTGGTGGTCCGCGCCCGGGACGGCGGCGCGAGCGCGGCGGAGACCGGCCTGATGCTCGGGCTCTACTCCGGCGGCGGGATGCTCGGCGCGTTCGCGGCGGAGTGGCTGCACCGGTACGTCACGCCCCGGGCCACGATCATCGGGGTCAACTGGGTGTGGGCCGCGCTGCTGCCGCTCTACCTGGTCACGGACGCGCCGCTGTGGCTGGGCGCGATCGGGGCGGCGACCGCTTTCGCCGGTCCGCTGTGGAACGTGGTGATCGTCGGCTACTTCGCGCTGCTGGTGCCGAACCATCTGCAGGGCCGGGTCACCAGCGCGTCGAAGACGCTCTCCTGGGGCGCGATGCCGCTCGGGTCGCTGGCCGGGGGAGTCCTGCTGAGCGCGGTCGGCGCCGGCGGCGCGATCGTGGCGCTCGCCGGGGTCATGCTGGTCACCGCGGTCGCGGCGACGGCCAGCCCGGCCGTGCGCGGCGGTGCCGGCGCCACGACCGGGTAGCGCCGGACCGGAGGGTCAGCAGCGGCGCAGCTCGCAGATGGTGCGGGAGAAGTCGTCGCCGGTGCTCGGCGGATTGGCGTGGATCCAGAGCAGCGTGAGCACCACCAGCGGCACGATCACGACCAGGGCCGTCAGACGCTTGATCATGGGAGGCTCCTTCCGCCGGAGGCCCGGTGCTTTACCGCACGATCGGCGGCCGGCCCGGCCTGCTGAGGGTTTCCCGCCGGCATCGTGCCCCGCGGGTCCCGGCCGGTCGTGAGAGGCTGTGCCGTCCCCGATGAACCGAAGTTCGTCGTTCCCGTTGTGTTCGTAGACGACGGCCGCCGACCGGCCGTCGCTGCCGTAAACCGTGGGGAGTGATCGTGAACGTCCAGGCACTCGTCGAGGCGGCCCAGCGCCCGGTGATCCGCCGCGTCCTCGGCCTGACGGCCGTGCTGGCTCTGATCGGCGCCGGTGCGGTGACCGGCTCGATCGCCGGCACCGCG
Source organism: Catenuloplanes niger (assembly GCF_031458255.1). NCBI lineage: Bacteria > Bacillati > Actinomycetota > Actinomycetes > Micromonosporales > Micromonosporaceae > Catenuloplanes > Catenuloplanes niger. Next base: position 376,157 of record NZ_JAVDYC010000001.1, on the reverse strand, counting down.
ACGGCCGGGCCGGCCCGGGTGGGCGTGCCGGTCCCGTCCGACCAGGTGCCGATGATCGCGCAGGCCGCGCTCTCCTGTCCGTCGCTGACCCCGGCGCGGCTCGCCGGGCAGCTGATGGCGGAGTCCGGGTTCGTGCCGGACGCGACGAACGAGCGTGGCGGCTCCGGCCTGGCCGGACTCACCGACGAGGTCTGGGAGCAGTGGAAGCCGTGGGTCGACGCCCAGCGGCTGGACCCGGAGGCGAACGTGTTCGCGCTCGCCCACCACATGTGCGACACGGTCGGCCGGATCCGGCACGAGAAGGTCGGCGGCGCGCTGTGGGAGCTGGCGCTCGGCGCGCACCGTTCCGGGGTGGACACGGTGCTGGCGCGCGCGGCCGTGCCGGACGACTCCGCCGCCTACGTCAACGAGGTCGCGTCGTACGCGGCCTGGTACGCGGCCCGTCCCGACTTCGCCACCGGCGGCCCCGCCGACCCGCCCGCGCAGGACCCGGACGTGGCGCCGATCCCGGTCCCGGACGAGTACGTGCAGCTGGTCCGGACCGCGGGCGAGGAGTGCGCCGTGGTCTCCGGCCCGAAGATCGCGGCGCAGCTGATGGCCGCGTCCGCGTTCAACCGCAACCGGGTCGGCCCGGGCGGCGCGCAGGGCATCGCCCAGTTCCTGCCGGCGGTGTGGAACCGCTACGGGCAGGCCGGGGAGTCGCCGTGGGACCCGGCGGTCGCCGTCCTCACGCTCGGCCGCACCATGTGCGCGCTCTCCGCGGAGCTGTCCGGGCTGGCCGACGACCCGTACCCGGTGGCGCTGGCCGCGTTCCAGTGGGGACCGACCGCGGTCCGGCAGGCCGAGGGCGTGCCGGACGCGCCGGCCGTACGGGACTTCGCGCAGCGGGTGCTGGGCTACACCGCCTACTACGCCCGGGACACCCGCCTCGGCACGCCCGCGGCACCGCAGCCGCCGGCCGCCGGCCCGACCGCCAGTGCCGCCGCGACCACCTCGCCGAGCCCGGTGACCACCCGGTCGCCGGCGGGGAACGTCGCCGCACCGTCGCCGGAGCAGCCGGACGACGCGCCGGCCGCACCGCCGCCGGCGAACCCGCCGGCCGACCCGCCCGCGAACACCGGACCGACCCAGTACCAGATCAAGGGGTACGCGAACAAGTGCATCGACGCGCCGAAGGGTGCGGACGGCGTGGCGTTGCAGCTGTGGACGTGCACCGGCGGCGCGTCGCAGAAGTTCACGTTCGAGAACGGCACGATCCGGCACAAGGGTTTCTGCATGGACCTGGCCTGGGGCGAGTCCGCCGACGGCACCCGCATCCAGTTGGCGAAGTGCAACGGCGGCTGGGCGCAGCGCTTCAAGGTGAACGGCTCGCAGGACCTGGTGAACACGGAGCTGGGCAAGTGCGTCGACGTGGTCGACTGGAACGACGCGAACGGCGCCGCGCTGCAGCTGTGGACCTGCAAGGGCGAGACCAATCAGAAGTGGTGGGCCAGCTGAGTCCGGGGCCGGAATGGGCGCGCTCCCACGTACCGTCCAATGGGGTAGAGTCCGTTTTTGGAAAGGGCCTGACCGCCTATTCCAAAGACTTTTCTAAGCGCAATTTAATGCGCCCCTGAAGACATTTTAATGCTAGGACGGAAACGTACATGACTGACGTCCCGCCGCCGGCCCACCGGCATCGCGCGAGGCTGACGAGGGGACGCCGGATCGCGGTCGTCGCCGCCGCCGCGCTCGCGGTCGTGACCACGGTCGCGACCGCGGCCGCGCTGACGCTGACCGGCCCGCCGGAGGCCGATCCGGCCGCCGCGACCGCGCCGGTCGCGCCGGTCGCCGACGTGGCCGCCACGTCCTCCGCCGCGCCGTCGCCCAGCGAGTCCGCGTCGCCGTCCCCGGCACCGTCCGCCTCGCCCTCGCCGTCGAGGACCGCGCCGGCCACGTCCGGTGACTGCGCGCGGCCGGTCGGCGCCGGCCCGGTCGTCACGCTCACCCAGGTGACGCTGCCCGCCGCGGTCGCCGGTTACGGCAACGAGGGCGACACCGACCCGCTGCCGATGGCGATCGCGGCCACCCCGTCCGGCGAGTCCTGGCTGGCCTGGCTCGGCACCGGCGGCCGGGTGCACCTGGGCCGGCTCGGCTGCGACGACCGGCTGATCGGCACGCCCACCAGCTTCACCGGCGTCGACCTGCAGGATGTGCAGGCGGACGCGAACGGCGGCGTGCTGCTGGTGACCCGGGCCGGCGAGTGCGGTGACACGCCGCTGTGCGGCGGTGAGTCCAGCCCGTGCCGCACCATGGTCATGATCCGCTTCGACAACGCCGGCCAGCAGGTGTGGGAGCGCCAGGTCACCAACCTCACCGACAGCCGCGCCGGTTACGACGACGGCGCGCGCTTCATCTGGTGGTACCAGCACCACGGCCGGCTCGCGTCCGACGGCGTGCACACCGCGGCCTATTTCGGCGTCGCGATCACCGTGCGGAACGGCACCTGCGTCGACGTCCACGAGGGCGACCGGATGCAGGTGGTGGACTCGTCCGGCGCGCTGGTCACCGGGCACCGGGACGCGTTCGAGGTGGGCTGCAGCCACGCGTGGACCTCGCGGATCGTGTACGACCCGCGGGCGAAGAGGTTCGTCACGGTGTGCGCCACCGACAACGGTTGCCGGATAGCGCAGCCGAACCCGTACCGGACCGTCGCCGCCGGCACGTGCGACGGCACACTCTTCGGCGGCGACCTGGTGCTGGCGAAGTCCACCGGGTACTGGACCGCGTGGAGCCAGGGCAACCGGGTCCGGCTGGAGCACTTCACCACCGGCGCGTCCGACACCACGATCACCACGGCCGCGGCGTCGCAGCACCCGCACCTGGTCGGCTACGGGCCCGGCCGCATGCTGCTCACCTGGGCGGCCGGTTCCGGCATGGCCGCGCAGGTCCACGACTCCGGCACCGGCGCCGCGGTCGGCGAGCAGTTCACCATCGGCGCGAAGGACCACAACTACCAGGCCTTCAAGGCGTACGCGGACGGCAGCGCCGCCTATCCGGCCGCGGGCAACGGCGCCACCGGCGTCACGATCGCCCGCGTGCAGCCGATGGGCTGAGTCCGCCGTCACGGACCGGCCGGGAACCGGGGCCCCGGCCGGGACGACTACCACCGGTGACCTCGATCAGATTCGCGGCGGCCGGCGTCGCGGTGACGGTGCTCGTGCTGGCGTTGTGGCTGGGCGGCGGCGCGGACCCGACGGAGATCGCCGGGCTGGCCCAGCCCGGCACGGTCACGGTGTGGGGCCTGCCGGTGCTGCGGCTGCTGTCCGACGTGCTCGCCACCGTGACCGTGGGCCTGACCGTGACCGCCGCGTTCCTGCTGCCCGGCGACGGGCGCACGATGTCCGCGACCGCGTTCCGGATGCTGCGCCGCGCCCGCTGGGCCGCCGCACTGTGGAGCCTGACCGCGCTCGCGCTGATCGTGTTCACGCTCTCCGACGTGCTCGGCGCGCCGGTCGCGCGGTTGCCGCTGCCGGCCGTGGCCAGCTTCGCCTGGTCGATCTCGCAGGGCCAGGCGCTGCTGGCGCAGGCGGTGCTGGCCGCGGCCGTCGCGCTGCTGGGCCAGGTCGCGCTGTCCCGCTACACGGCCGGCTGGGCCGCGGTGATCGCCGCGGTCGCGGCGCTGCCCCCCGCGTTCACCGGCCACGCGGCCGGGGCCGGCAACCACCGGATCGCCACCACCAGTCTGGCGATGCACGTGCTCGGCGCGGTGCTGTGGGCCGGCGGGCTGCTCGCGCTGCTGACGATCCGCCGGGCCACGGCGCTGCCGGCGGCGCTGGCCCGGTACAGCGTGCTCGCGCTGGCCTGCTTCGTCGCGGTCGCGGTCAGCGGCGTGATCAACGGGGCGGTGCGGCTGGGCGGCGACTACCTGACGGTCTACGGCGGACTGCTCGCGCTGAAGGTCGCGGCGTTGCTCGGCCTCGGCGCACTCGGCGCGCTGCACCGCCGGAACGCGCTGGAACGGCACGCGTTCGCCCGGCTGGCCGCGGGCGAGTTCGTGCTGTTCGGCGCCGCGTTCGGGCTGGCCGCCGCGCTGTCGCGCAGCCCGGCACCGATCCCGGACGACACGATCAGCGACGACCCGATCGTGGAGACGATCGGCTTCCCGATGCCGGCGCCGCTCAGCGCCGCGAACCTGCTCGGTGACCCGCTGCCGGACCTGCTGTTCCTCACGGTCGCGGCGGCCGGGATCGGCTGCTACCTCGCCGGGGCGCGACGGCTGGGCGGCCGCTGGCCGGTCATCCGCACGATCAGCTGGACCGCGGGCATGCTGCTGCTCGCGGCCGTGACCAGCCTCGGGATCAGCCGCTACGCGTACGTGCTGTTCAGCGTGCACATGGTCCAGCACATGCTGCTGTCGATGGCCGTACCGATCCTGCTGGTCCTCGGCGCGCCGGTCACGCTGGCACTCCGCACGCTCGGCCCGGCCACCCGGGAATGGCTGCTGATCCTGCTGCACAGCCGGGTCAGCCGCGCGCTCACCCACCCGCTGGCCGCGCTCGCCGTCTACGGCGTCAGCCTGTACGGCCTGTACTTCGGCGGGCTGCTCGGCTGGCTGATGCGGCACCACGTCGGGCACCTGGCGATGCTGGCCCACTTCGTACTCGCTGGGTATCTGCTCTTCTGGGTGCTGATCGGCGTCGATCCCGGCCGCCGCCGGGTCGCGCCGCCGATCCTGGTGCTGGTGCACTTCGCGTCGATGGTGCTGCACGCGTTCTTCGGCCTGACGGTGCTGCAGAGCACCACGCTGATCGCGCCGGAGTGGTACCTGGCCGTGCACCCGCCGTGGGCCGCGCCGCTGCTGGACGACCAGCGGCTCGGCGCGGCGATCGCCTGGGCGTTCGGTGAGATCCCGGCCGCGCTGGTGATGATCGTGCTGGTCCGCCAGTGGATCCGCGCCGACGAACGCGACCAGCGCCGCGCCGACCGCAACGGCGACGCCGCCCACCGGGCCTACAACGAGTTCCTCGCGAGCGCGGCTACAGAGCGTCGATGAGGGCGCGCACCGCCGCCGCCTCGCCCCAGGACAGCGTGAACCCGGAGCCGCCGTGGCCGTAGGCGGCGATCACCGGCGCCGGGTACCCACCGAGGGTCTCCAGGCGCACGGAGGTGCGGGCCGGGCGCAGACCGACCGCGCGGGACACGATCGGGGCGCCGGCCAGCGCCGGGACCAGTGCGACCGCCCGCGCGAGGATGGCCCGCTCGACGTCCGGGTCGACGGTCTCGTCCCAGGAGCCGGCGTCGCCGGTGCCGCCGCAGACCACGTCGTCGTCGCGCGGCACCACATAGGTGAGCCCGGCCGGGTTGTCGTCGTCGAGCAGCCAGCGGGTCAGACCCGGGTTGGCGAGCCGGACCACCTGGCCGCGGATCGGGAAGACCTGGTCGTCACCGCCGAGCAGCGCGCCGGACCGCAGGCCGGCCGCGACCACCACCGCGTCGAAGCCGGGCCCGACGTCGTCGACGGATCGCAGGACGGCGTGCCGGACGTCGACGCCCCGCGCGATCACGTCGGCCCGCAGCCATGCCAGGTAGCGGCCGGTGACCGCGACCGGCAGCTCGCAGGTCACGCCGGCGGCACCCGGGGGCAGCTCGTCCGGGGTCGCGGGCCGGTGGGCCGGCACGGCTGCGGTCCAGGACAGATCCGGGTCCGGGTGCCGGGTGACGACCGTGCCGGTGCGCACCCGCACGCCGGTCTCCGGGCGGGCGGCCAGCGACGTCAGCCGGTCCCGGGTCAGGTGGGCCGACTCCAGCACGCGCGGCACCGCGTCGACCGCGTGCGGGAACCAGATCGCGGCCGCGACCGACGAGACCGCGCCGGTGTGGTCCCGGTCGGCCAGCACGGTCACGTCGTGCCCGGCCCCGGCCAGTTCGTGCGCGGCCGACAGCCCGATCACGCCGGCGCCGATCACCGCTATGCGTCCCACGAATCGATCATAGTGCCGGGTGCGAGCCCGCTCGGCGGACTCGCACCCGGGATCGCTCACCGGGCGAGCCGGTGCCCGGCCGGGCGGCTGGTGAACGTCGCCCGGCCGCTGGTGCGGCTGCGCAGCGCGGTCGCGTAGCCGAACAGCGCCGCGAGCGGCACCACGGCCGTGACCGTGTGCGCGGTCGTGCCGGTCACCTGGCCGCGCCGGGCCGCCAGGTCGCCGAGCACGCCGCCGATCGTGTCGCCGGGCGCGGTCACCGTGACCTCGGCGACCGGTTCCAGCAGCGCGGTCTCGCACGCGGTCAGCGCGGCGCGCAGCCCGAGCCGGCCGGCGGTGCGGAACGCGGTCTCGGACGAGTCCTTGACGTGCGTGGCACCGTCGGTCAGCGTGACCGCGAGCCCGGTGAGCGGGTGTTCGCCGGCCACGAGCGCGTCCCGGACGCCGGCCTCGACCGCCCGGACGAACTCCGCCGGCACCCGTCCGCCGGTCACCGTGGACGCGAAGCTGAACCCCTCGGCGAGCGGCGCGACCGACAGCACGACGTGGGCGAACTGGCCCGCGCCACCGTCCTGTTTGACGTGCCGGAACACGAAGTCCGTCACGCCGCGCAGCACGGTCTCGCGGTAGGCGACCCGCGGCCGGCCGGTCCGCACGGACAGGCCGCTGCCCTGGCGCAGCTTCTCCACGGCCACCTCCAGGTGCAGTTCGCCGAGGCCGGACAGCAGCGTCTGCCCGGTCTGCGGGTCGGTGCGCAGACGCAGCGACGGGTCCTCGCCGACCAGCGTCGCGAGCGCGGCCGGCAGCCGTTGCGCCTCGGCCCGGGTGCCGGCCTCGACCGCGACCGAGACCAGCGGTTCCGCGGTCCGCGGCGCCTCCAGCACGACCGGGTGCGCGCGGGTGGACAGCGTGGCGCCGGTGCGGGCCGCCTTGATCCCGGCCAGGCCGACGATGTCACCGGCCGTCGCGACGTCCAGGTCGGTGTGCCGGTCCGCCCGCAGGCGCAGGATCCGGGCAACCCGTTCGGGCTGCCGCGCGGTGGCGTCCCAGACCACGTCCCCCTTCCGGAGTGTGCCCTGATATATCCGGGCACAGGTGATCCGGCCGGTCCGTTTGAAGACCAGCGCGGCGAGGTGCCCGTCCGGGTCGCCGCCGGGCGCGGGCAGGTAGTCGACCACGGCGTCCAGCAGCGGCTCGATCCCCCGGTCACGGTAGGCGGCGCCGCACAGCACCGGCACCGCCTCGCCCGCGATCGTCAGGTCCCGCACCGCGGCCCGCAACGTCGTGTCGGACATGTCGCCCAGCTCCTCGAGGGCGCCGGCGTGCCGCTCCGCGACCGCCTCCTCCAGTGCCCGCCGCGCGGCCCGCACCTCCGGACCGTCCGCGGGCACGCTGTGCGGCACACCCGACGGCCAGGTCAGGCGCCGCATGCCGACCAGGTCGACCACGCCCTCGAAGCCGTCCTCCCGGCCGATCGGCAGCTGCACCACCAGCGGCACCGCGCCGAGCCGGTCCCGGACGGCCGCCACCACGTGGCCGAGCGACGCGCCCGCCCGGTCCAGCTTGTTGACGAACGCGAGGCGCGGCACGCGATAGCGGTCCGCCGTCCGCCACACGGCCTCGGTCTGCGGCTCCACCCCGGCCACGCCGTCGAACACGACCACCGCGCCGTCCAGCACCCGCAGCGACCGCTCGACCTCGTCGGAGAAGTCGACGTGGCCGGGAGTGTCGATCAGGTTGAGGCGGTGGCCGTTCCAGTCGGCGCTGACCGCGGCCGCGAAGATGGTGATGCCACGGCTGCGCTCCTGCGGATCGCTGTCGGTCACGGTCGTACCGTCGTGCACCTCGCCCTGTTTCCAGGTGGCGCCGGTGGTGAACAGCACGCGTTCGGTGAGCGTGGTCTTGCCCGCGTCGACGTGGGCGAGGATGCCGATGTTCCGTACCCGCATGATGATGTCGTCTTTCGAAGTGATCTCGGTCGGTGGACGGCGCCCAGCCGGCCGCGCCGCGGAATCCGCGGGCGGTCAGGCACGTCCAGCCCCGGTGGCGCAGCCGGAGCTGGGCACACGGGACACGAGGATCAACTCGAAGCGGCAGACGGGGACGACGACCGCGGTCCGATAGCGCACGGCGTCCTCCCCTCCGAACCCACAGATCAAATCCGACGACCACGAGGGTACGGTCGGCCGGCGCGCCGGTCGACCGGTTATCCGCCGCGCCCGTGGCCGTGGCCCGCGGTCACCGCGGCGGCTGCCGTCCCGCCGTCGTCACGGGTCAGTGCGGGCTGACCCGCACCTGTCGCTCGTCCCACCAGCCGGCCGCGCGGAGCGTGGCGACCAGGCGGGCCTGGCGGGCGCTGTCCTGCCGGTCGAGGAACAGGATGCCGTCGAGGTGGTCGGTCTCGTGCTGGATGCAGCGCGCCAGCAGGCCGGAGCCGACCACCTGCACCGGGTCGCCGAGTTTCGTGTAGCCCTTCGCGGCCACGTTCATCCGGCGCTTCGTGTCCAGGTAGACGCCCGGGATGGACAGGCAGCCCTCCGGACCGTCCTGCTCCTCCTCGTCCGGGAACTCCAGCACCGGGTTGACCAGGTGGTCGAGCCGCAGGTCGTTGCCGGGCAGGTCCGGGTTGATCGCGAAGACCCGCAGGCTCACGCCCAGCTGCGGCGCGGCCAGCCCGGCGCCCCGGGCGCTCTGCAGCGTCTCGCCCAGGTCGCGGACCAGCCGGTCCAGCTCGGCGTCGAAGTCGGTCACCGGATCCGCGACCCGGCGCAGCACCGGGTCGTCGACGGTGCGGATGGAAAGCACGGTCATGCGGGACGTCTCCTGCCGGTTCGTACCGTGGAACGGTTCTCGCTCCACGGTTCTCGCTCCACGGTACTCAGTGGAGCGCGCCGCCGGTCAGCGGTTGGTGACGGCGACGTCGTCGAAGGAGGCGCTGGTGTCGAAGACGCGGACGCCGGACCGGCCGGCGGCGAACGTGGTGTCGGTGACGGTGATCCGCGGCGTGGTCAGGTCGTCGACGAAGACCCGGAGCGTGGCGCCGACGGCCTCGACCCGGAGGTGGTGCCGCCGGCCCGGGGTGATCGTCAGCGGGGCGGCGCCGAGCCGGGTCCAGCTGTTGTCGGCCCGGCCGAGCAGCACCTCGCCGCGCGGCGTGATGCCGGCGTAGTAGCCGCGGTAGGCGTCGGTGCCGACGGCCGCGGCGGTGGCGCGGAAGACCAGGCCGGCGTCCCCGGGACCGGAGCCGATCGTGACGTCCACGTCGTAGACCGCGTTCGTGTGGTTGTCGGCCAGCAGCGCCTTGCCGCCGTACGAGTGCGCGGCCCGGTACTGCCCGCCGGTCGTGGTCCAGGTGCCGCCGTAGGTCTTCCAGCCGTACGCGTTGCCGTCCGCGAAGTTGTCCTTGACCAGCATGGTGACGCGCTGGATCGTGCCGTCCGGGTTGAAGTGCATGCGGTCGTACGCCAGCTCGCGGGAGTTGCCGTCGGTCTCGCTGAGCGGCCGCCGGTGGTAGACGATGTACCAGGTGTCGGTGCCGGGGACGTTGATCACCGAGTTGTGTCCGGCACCGCGCGCCACGGCCGGGTCCTGCGCGAGCACCCGGTCCAGGCGGGTGAACGGCCCGGTGGGGGAGCCGGACATGGCGTAGGCGACGGAGTAGTTCGGGCCGGTCCAGCCGCCCTCGGACCACATCAGGTAGTAGACGCCGTTGCGCGTGAACATCTGCGGGCCCTCGACGTACCCGCTGGGGGTGATCTCCTTGAACGTGCTGCCGTCCGGCAGGGTGCCGAGGCTGATCATGTCGCTGTTGAGCCGCGCGACGTTGGCGTGCCCCCAGCCGCCGTAGTAGATGTAGGCCTGGCCGTCGGCGTCGATGAACACGTCCTGGTCGATCGGCTGCGCGCCGTTGACGAACTGCGCGATGAGCGGTTTGCCGATCGCGTCCCGGTACGGTCCCTCCGGCCGGTCCGCGACGGCCACGCCGATGCCGCCCAGCTCCGCGTTGTTCTGGATGTCGTTCGCCGCGAAGTAGAGGTAGTACTTCCCGTTCCGGGCGATCGGCGCGGGCGCCCACACCGCCCGGCGCGCCCAGGAGACGTCCGCGGTGGTCAGCACGTTCGGGTGCTTCGTCCAGGTGACCAGGTCGGGCGATGAGAAGGCATCGAGGAAGGTCTGCTGGTCGTACGGCCGGGAGGCGGTCGGGAACACGTAGTACCGGTCGCCGTAGATCGCCACGTCCGGGTCGGCGTACCACCCGGAGACGAACGGATTGCCGGCCTCGGCGGTGGTCTGGTCCGGCGGCGGGGCGGCCGACGCGGGCGCACCGGCCACGGTGGTGGCGATGATCCCGGCGACGGCGGCGAACTTTCGCGCAGCAGAAATCGACATCTCACGATGCTTCCCGCTGAGCCGCCACTCCGTCAAGGGGGCTTCAGCCGAGCAGGCCGTGCTGGAGCGCGCGGAGGACCGCGCTGGTGCGGTCCCGGACGCCGAGCTTGCACAGGACGCTGGAGACGTGGTTCTTCACCGTGCCCTCGGCCAGGAACAGCGCGGCGGCGATCTCCCGGTTCGCGTACCCGCCGGCCAGCAGGCGCAGCACGTCGCGCTCCCGGTCGGTCAGCTCGGGCATTCCCGGCGCCGGCTCGGGCGGGGCGCCGGCCCGGACCGCGCGCAGCAGACGCTCGGTGATCGCGGGCTGGACGAGCGTGCCACCGGCGGCGAGCGTGCGGACCGCGCCCACCAGCTGGTCCAGCGTCACGTCCTTGAGCAGGTATCCGGCGGCGCCGGCGCGGACGGCCTGCAGCACCAGCTCGTCGTCGTCGAACGTGGTCAGCACCAGGACCGGCACCTCGATGCCGCGTTCCCGGAGCGTGCGCAGCACCCAGATGCCGTCCCGGCCGGGCATGCGCAGGTCGAGCAGGACCACGTCGGGGCGGTCCGCCTCGATCGCGGCGACCGCGGCGGCACCGTCGGCGGCCTCGGCGATCACCTCGACCGCACCGGTGACGCCGAGCAGCCCGCTGATGCCCTGCCGCACCAGCGTCTGATCGTCGACGAGGCAGACCCGCAACACGTCTCCCGGCACGTCGGCGGCGGCACCCCGGTCGGCGGCGGTCACGGCGCCGGCACCTCCGCGGTGACCCGGAACCCGGTGCGGCCGTCGAACCGGGCGTGGCCGCCCAGCTCGCGTACCCGTTCCGCGATGCCGGTCAGGCCGTTGCCCATCACCACGCGCGGGGTGCCCGGCCCGTCGTCGTACGCCTCGAACCGGATCCCGCCGTCGTCGTCGCGGATGTCGATCCACAGTTCGGTCGCGTGCGCGTGCCGGATCGCGTTCGTCACCACCTCCTGCACGCAGCGGATCAGCGTGGCCGTGCGCGTCTCGTCGGCCCGCACGTCCGCGCCGATGCTCAGGTGCACGACCGGGGACGGCAGGTCGGCGACGATCCTCTCCAGCGTGGCGCGCAGCTCCGGCGCGCGCTGCCGCAGCTCGCCCACGGTCGACCGGACGTCCGCGAGCAGCGCGCGGGCCACCCGGTTCGCGCGGGCCACGTGCTCGGTCGGGTCGGCCTTGTGCGTGGCCGTCTCCAGTTCCAGCGTCAGCACGGTCAGCTGGTGGCCGAGCAGGTCGTGCAGCTCGCGGGCGATCCGCAGCCGCTCGTCCGCGCGGGACGACTCGGCCAGCAGCACCCCGGCCGCGCGCAGCTCGGTGTGCGCGACGGACAGCCGCCGGTTGCTCTCCTCGGCGCGCAGCTGACCCAGCACGCCGAACGTGGAGGCGACCTGGAGCAGCAGGTAGAGCACGCCGGTCACGGCCACGGCCGGGCCGGGCTGGCCGGCCAGCCCGGCCGCGGTCATCGACACCACGGTGTTCAGCCCGATCACGGCGAGCGTGAGCGACCAGGGCACCAGGTAGGCGCCGAGCGCGGCCGTGTAGATCAGCAGGATGGACGTCCAGCCGGCCCGCGGCGCGGTCAGCGCGAGCGCGGCGCCGAGCACCACCTGGGCGGCGAAGAACCCGCGGACCGCCGGCCGGGTGAACCGGTGATCGAGCCAGGTGCAGAGCGTCTGGGTCAGCACGTACCCGGCGAACATCAGCCACCACGCCGCCTCCGGGATCGTGACCACCTCGCCACCGCGCACGCCGACCACCAGCACCGGCAGGCCGACCGCCACGCAGATCATCGTGCCGTAGACCGCGCTCCACAACTCCGGGTCGAGACGCCTCATCGGCCCAGCATAGGAACCGCGCGGCGGCCCGCGCCCGTGCCGATCGTCATGGGTACCGGAGGTGACCGCCCGCACGCGCGCCGGGCCGGCCACCGTCCCTAGCGTCGGGGTCATGACGGCGATCGAGGTCAAGGACCTGCATCAACGGTACGGCCGGAAGCCGGCGCTGGACGGCGTGGACCTCACGGTCGAGGACGGCGAGATCGTCGGTCTCCTCGGCCGCAACGGCGCCGGCAAGTCCACCACGGTCGGCGTGATCGCCGGCCTGCTCCGCCCGGACCGGGGCACCGTACGCGTGTGCGGCCTCGACCCGGTCGCGGACCGGCGCCGCGTCCGCCGGCTGCTCGGCGTGCAACCGCAGGACGCGGCGCTGCATCCGTCGCTGACCGTCCGCGAGCTGGTCCGCCTGCACCGCGGCTTCCACACCGGTGGCGGCGCCGACCCGGACGAGCTGATCGAGCTGCTCGGCCTGACGGCGGTCCGCGACACCCGCTTCGAGAGCCTCTCCGGCGGCGAGGCGCAGCGCACCTCGATCGCGGTCGCGCTGGTCGGCCGCCCGCGCGTGGCGCTGCTCGACGAGCTGACCACCGGCCTGGACCCGCAGGCCCGCCGGCACCTCCGGCAGGTGATCACCGACCGGCGCGCCGACGGCATGACCGTGCTGCTGGTCAGCCACGCGATGGAGGAGGTGGAGCGGCTCTGCGACCGGGTGGTGCTGCTCGACACCGGCCGGGTGCTGGCCACCGGCACGCCGGCCGCGCTGGTCGCCCGGACCGGGCGGGCCACGCTCGACGAGGCGTTCCTGGCACTGACCGGCGGTGCCCGGTGAGGGCATGGCGCCTGCTGATCGTCGCGGAGCTGACGTCGGTCGCCCGGGACACGGCCGGCCTGATGATCCCGATCGCGCTGCCGATGCTGATCCTGGTCGGCAACGCGCTGCACGTGCCCGCGGACGCGCTGGCGCGATACGTGCTGCCGATCGTGTTCGCGACCGTGATCGGCACGGTCGGCATCGTGAACATGCCCAGCTTCCTGGCCGTCTACCGGACGACCGGCGTGCTGCGGCGGCTCGCCGTGACGCCGGTGCACCCGTCCGCGGTGCTCGGCGCGCAGCTGGCCGCCGGCGCGCTCCAGGTGCTGGCAGGTGTGCTGCTCGCCGCGCTGGTCGCGGTGGCCGGGTTCGGCGCCGCCGCCCCGGCCGCCCCGCTGCTGACCGTGGCCGTGCTGCTGCTGGTCACGGCCGCCATGTTCGCCACCGGGCTGGTGGTCGCCGCGGTCGCGCCGAGCGCGAACTCCGCGGTCGCGATCGGCCTCGCCCTGTTCTTCGGCATCGGCACGGTCGGCGGCATGTTCGGCCCGGTGACCCGCCTGCCGGAGCCGGTCGCCCGGGCCGGTGAGGCGCTGCCGTTCGGCGCCGCGGTGCGCGTGCTCGGCGACGCCTGGGCCGGCGCGGGCCCGCACCCGGCCGGTCTGCTCAGCCTCGCGGTCTGCACGGTGGTCTGCGGGCTGCTCGCGGTGCGCCTGTTCCGGTGGAGCTGACCCGTCCGGCCGCGACGCAACGGGGGCGGCCGGGCGGGTCAGGCCGGAAAGGTGACGTGGGTGAGCTTCTCGGAGACCTCCCAGACGCGAACGGCCTCGTCCACGCTGCGCAGCGGCGGCCACGGCTGCTGCTCGCCGGGGCCGCCGCCCACGTTGCCCGGGCCCTGCGGGCCGTAGAACCGACCCGGCTTCGCGTCCGGGGACACGGCCGCGTACAGCGCGGGCAGCATCGCGGTCTCCGGCGTGCCGGTCAGGCCGACGCGGCTGAGCGCGCCGATGATCCGCCGACCCATGTGGTGCTGCGTGCGGCCGACCTCGGGACGCGCCGCCAGCAGGTTGGTCGGTGCGAGGCCGGGGTGCGAGATGTTGCTGGTGATGCCCCAGTTGCCGGCCGCGCTGCGCCGCTGCAGCTCCTGCGCCCAGAGGCCGAACGCGATCTTCGACTGGGCGTACGCGCGCATGGTGTCGTACTCCCGATCCCAGTTCAGGTCGTCCCAGTTGATGCCGCCCTGCCGGGCCGCGACGCTCAGCTGCGACGTCACCCGGGCCCGGCCCGCGCGCAGCAGCGGCATCAGGTGGCCGGTCAGCGCGACGTGCGCCAGGTGGTTCGTGCCCCACTGCAGCTCGAACCCGTCCGCCGTGGTCAGGTGCGTCGGCGGCCGCATCACCCCGGCGTTGTTGATCAGGAAGTGGATCGGGCGGCCCTCGTCGTGCAGCGCGGCACCGAACGCGGCGACCGAGTCCAGCGACGCCAGATCCAGGTCGCGCAGCGACACGACGGCGCGGGGGTGCCGTTCCCGGATCGTGGCGAGCGCGGCCTCGCCCTTGCCGCGGTTGCGGACCGGCAGGATGAGCTCCGCACCGGCGCCGGCGAGCCGGGTCGCCAGGTGCAGGCCCATGCCGTCGCTCGCGCCGGTGACGACGGCGACCTTCCCGGTCAGGTCGGGAACGGTGACGTCCAGTGTCGTACGTGCCATGGTGACGCTCCAGGTGATCGAATCGGTTGGTGTGCTGTCACCAGGCTGGGCCCGGACCGTGCCGGCTTCCAGGGCCCGCCGATCCACCCCTGTCAAGGGGGGATCGGCGATCCGTGGTTGCCGGCCGGCGCGGACTGGTACAACGGTTCGGACACGTCGACGCCCGAGGAGGCACTTGTGATCGACCGGGCCGGACTAGCCGACTTCCTTCGCCGCCGGCGGGAGTCCCTGCAGCCGGAGGACGTCGGTCTGCCCCGCGGGCAGCGCCGCCGCACGGCCGGGCTGCGCCGCGAGGAGGTGGCCTCGATCTGCCACATCTCCGCCGACTACTACAGCCGCCTGGAGCGCGAACGCGGCCCGCACCCGTCCGAACAGATGATCGCGTCCATCGCCCAGGGCCTGCACCTGTCCCTGGACGAACGCGACCACCTGTTCCGGCTGGCCGGCCACAACCCGCCACCGAGGGGTACGGCCAGCGAACACATCAGCCCGGGCCTGCTGCGCATCTTCGACCGGCTCACCGACACCCCGGCCGAGATCGTCACCGAGATGGGCGAGACGCTCCGGCAGACCCCGCTCGGCGTCGCGCTCACCGGCGACCTGACGCGCCTCACCGGGCCGTCCCGCAGCATCGGCTACCGCTGGTTCACCGACCCGGCCACCCGCGCGCGCTACCACCCGGACGACCACGACCACCACTCCCGGGTCTTCGCGTCCGGGCTGCGCGCGCTGGTCACCATGCGCGGGCCCGGCTCGCGACCGGCCCGGCTCGCGGAACTGCTCCTCGCCCGCAACGACGAGTTCCGCAGGTACTGGGAGGCGCACGAGATCAGCATCGGCTTCGACGAGGGCAAGCGGTTCATCCACCCGGAGGTCGGCCAGATCGACCTCAACTGCCAGTCGCTGGTCGACCCGGCCCAGTCGCACCGCATCCTCGTCTACACGGCCGTGCCCGGCACCGTCAGCTACGAACGCCTCCAGCTGCTCTCCGTCGTCGGGGTGGGCGCCGCGGTCTGACTATGGTGGATCCCATGTTCACCGAACGAGACCGCACGCTGCTCGCCCGGCCGCTCTACGCCTTCCTCACCATCGCGCCCCGCGACGGCCGCTGGCCGTCGCCGCGCCCGGTGTGGTTCGAGGCGAGCGACGACGGCACGCTGCAGATGTTCTCCGAACCCGACGGCAAGATCGCCCGCATCCGTACGCAGCCCCGCGCCTCCGTCGTGGTCGCCGCCCCGGTCGGCGAGCCCGAACACTGGGTCGCCGCCGAGGGCACCATCACGCTGCACGACGACGGCGCCTACGACCTGGCCGCCCGCCTCGGCGACCGCTACTGGCCGGCCATCGGGCCCGAGCAGCGCAAACTCCTCGACGACTGGCGCAACTCCGGCATCGTCCGCCTCGTCCTCACCCCGGAGAAGGTCCACCGCTTCGCGGTCTGACCACGCGCGCGGTGTCCGGCCGCGCAGCCACCGGAAACTCGCGCGACAGCGCGCGGCCCGTGCCGCCAGAATGATCGACCGTGGCGTACGGCATCGCGGATCCCGACCGGCTCGGCAGCACCCCGATCCCCGGCGGACGACGGCTCGGCTGGGCCGAATGGGGACCGCCGGACGGCGTACCGGTGCTGTTCTGCCCGGGCGCGGCGACCGGCCGGACGCTCGGCTTCGGCGCCGGGCTGCTCGGCCCGGCCCGGCTGATCTCGGTGGACCGGCCCGGCCTCGGCGCCTCCGACCCGGCACCCGGCCGCACCCTCGCCGACGCCGCCACCGACCTGGCCGCGCTCTGCGACGCGCGCGGGCTCACCGGCGTGCGGGTGGCCGGCTTCTCGCAGGGCGGTCCGTTCGCGCTGGCGTGCGCGGCCGCGGGCTGGCCGGTCGCGGTCGCGCTGGTCGCGGCCACGGATGAGCTGGCCACGGCCGCCGGTCTGGCGCCCGGCGTCGCGGCGATGGTCGAGGCGGTCCGCGCCGACCCGGACGCGGCCGAACGTCACTTCGCGGGCTGGGGCGACCCGGACGGGATGTGGCAGCGGATCGTCGCCATGTCCGGCGCCCGGGACCGGGCCGTCTACACCGATCCGGCCTTCGCCCGCGCGTACCGGGCCGCGATGGCGCACGCGTTCACCCAGGGACCGGCCGGGTACGCGCGGGACACCGTGCTCGCCTCGGCGCGCTGGCCGTTCGATCCGGCCACGATCCGGATGCCGGTCGACGTCTGGTACGGCGCGGACGACACCAGCCCGGTGCACTCCCCGGACCTCGGCGCGACGCTGGCGGCCCGCATCCCGGGCGCCCGCCGGCACGTGGTCCCGGACGCGGGCGGCGCACTGCTGTGGACGCACGCCGGCCCGATCCTGGACACGCTGCTGGCCCGGTGACCGTCCGGTGGAGGACCGATCAGCCCGTGCCGCTACCCGCTCCACCCGGCGGCGCGGAAGAGCCGGGCGGCGGCTGGTACCCCGGCACCGGCGGATATCCGGGCGGCGGCGGAGAACCGGGCACCGGCTGGTAGCCGGGTGGCGGCTGGTAGCCGGACGGCGGCGGGTACCCCGCGACCGGCGGATGTCCGAACGGCCGGCCCGGGCCCGGCGGGGTCGCCGGCCACGGCTCCGCCGCCGGGGTGGTGCGGATCGACAGCCGGTCCAGGTAGAGCACCTGCAGCGCGGCCAGCACCAGCGCGAACAGCACCACCGCCGCGACCGGCAGCGCCAGCGACGCCGCACCGCCGAACGCGCCCGCGTTCCCGGCCGCGATCGCCGCGGCCGGCAACGGCATCCGCTCCGGTTCGAACACCGTGATGGTCTGCCAGTACGCGTCCTGTGTCTGCGTCACATAGGTGATCCCGCCGACCACCGCCACCATCGGCAGCGCGGGCAGCAGCGTCCGGGCCGGGTTGCCCGGCCGCGCCTCGGCCAGGCCGCGGAACAGCAGCGTGAACACCACCAGCGCCGGGATGCTCAGGTGGGCGGGCGGCAGCAGCGCCGGCATCGTACCGATCAGGTCCAGGTCGTTCAGGGTCTGGAAGTGCACCATGCTGAACGGTCCGGTGCCGACGAACAGCCAGGGCGCGAACACGAACAGCAGCAGCTCGCTGCGGTCACCGAACGGGCGCAGCGCACCGATCCCGAACCCGGCGAACGCGGCCAGCACGACGCCGTCCACGGTGGTGACCAGCGGCGGCACCCAGGTGTTGAACGCGCTGCCCACGCCCTCGAGCGGCGCCGGGCCGGCCCCGTCCCACTCCGGGAACAGCCACGGCCACAGCGCGTAGCCGGCGACCGCGAGCACGACCGCGAGCAGCACGAGCGCGCCGGCCAGCGGCAGCGGCGCGGTCGGCCGCACCCCGGTCCGCGGGCCGACCACGTCGACCCGGGCCCGGCCGGCCACCAGCACCGCGACCGCGGCCAGCCCGAGCAGGCCGAGCAGCAGCGCGAGCACGGTGCCGCCGGCCGCGCCGACGCCGAGGTCCAGGCGCCGGAAGCCGGCGTCGTAGACGGTCTGCATCGGCGTGATCGTCGCCTCGTCCGGCCCGCCGCCGGTGAGCACGGCCGGGTAGGTCCAGGCCTGCATCGTGTACGCGACCACCGCGAGCCCGGTGACCAGCCCGGTCACGGCGACCGCGCGAACCGGCCGGCCGGTGCCGCCGCGGCGCAGCGCGGCCAGGAACAGGGTCACGCCCACGCCGACCAGCAGGCCGAACAGCGTCAGCCAGACCACCAGGCCGACGAAGAGCTGCGCGGACAGCGGTTCGGTGAGCGCGCCGCCGCGGGTCGACGCCCGCCAGGCCAGCGCGAGACCGGCCGGCGTGACGATCACCATCGGCAGCACCAGGCCGAGCCGGACCGCGAGCCGGCCCGGCGTTCCAGCGCGGTGCGCCAGCCAGGCGAGGGCCGGCGCGAGCACGCACGCGGCCAGCACCGGCAGCACCGCGATGGCCAGCGCGAACCC